>DASYSC010000214.1:0-13503 GCA_036003765.1 Candidatus Limnocylindria bacterium | reverse complement strand
TCGGCGTCGTCACGAACGAGTTCCTCGAGACGAACGTCCCCGACGTGTGGGCGGCGGGAGACGTCGCGGAGTTCTACGACGTCGTGTCGCAGCGGCACCATCGCATGGGCACCTGGGACAACTCGCTGAACCACGGTCGCCACGTCGCGAAGAACATGCTCGGCGCGAGGCAGCCGTACGTGGAAGTACCGACCTATGCGTCAGGGATGTTCGACTCGAACATCTCGGTGATGGGCGTGACGACGGAGGAGGAGCCCGACGCCGAGGCGATCGTCGAGGCCGACCTCGCGGGCCGCAACTACAAGCGGCTCTTCTTCCTCAAGGGAGACGACGGCGCCGACCGGCTCGTCGGCGCGATCCTCGTCGGCAAGATGAAGGGACGCAAGAAGGTCCTCGAGCTCATCTCGAGCCGCGCGCCGATCGAGCGCCGCCATCAGGTCTTCGAGATGCTCGCGGTCCCCGAGGCGCCGGCGAAGGCGGCGCCCGGCGCCGATTGAAGCAGTCGGTCTCGTTCCCGGTGGCCGGGACCGAGGTGCTGGCGGTGCTCCATCTCCCGGCCGGCGAGACCGCGGGCGCCATCGTCGTCCTGCCGGATCGCGGTATGAGCTACGAGGATCCCGACGTCCTCCTGACGTCCAACGCCCTCGAAGAGGCGGGCGTCGCCGCCCTGCGCTTCGACTGGCGATCGCGCCGCCCGTCACTCGACGACGCCGTCGGCGACGTGAAGGCGGCGCTCGCTTTGCTCAAGGCCCATCCCGCGCTGCCGGGAGCGATCGGCGTCGCGGGCTTCCGGTTCGGCGCCGCCGTCGCCGCGGTCACCGCGGGCCGCGACTCGCGGGTGAAGGTCGCGGTCCTCGCCGAGCCGCCCGCCGAGGTCGATGGCGTGCGGCGCCCGCTCGTCGAGGTCACGCGCACGCGCGCTCGCGTCCTCGTCGTGCGCGGCGAGGACGATGACGCCGACCGCTACGGGCCGGTGCTGTCGCAGGCGCGCGTGACGCATCGGATCGTCGAACGCAAGGCGCGCGAACGGCTCGTGCGCGAGATCGCGGACTGGGCGAAAGAGAGCTTCTAGCGGACCGCCGGGAAGTCTCCGTGCTCGCGAAGGTAGGCGACGACGCCGCCGGCGGCCAGGATCTCCTGCGCGAACGGCGGGACGGGGCGCAGGCGCGCGTCGCCATGGGGCGTGCGCAGAACGCCGGCGGCCATGTCCAGCGTGACCTCGTCGCCGTCGCGCGCGAGCGAGAACGCGTCCGCCGACTCGATGACGGGGATCCCGAGGTTGATGCAGTTGCGGAAGAAGATGCGCGCGAAGCTCTTCGCGACGACGCCCGCGATCCCGTGTTTCTTCAGCGCGGCGACGGCGTACTCGCGCGACGAGCCGCACCCGAAGTTCTCGCCGCCGACGAGGATGTCGCCCGGCTTGACCGTCTTCGCGAACTCCGGGCGCGCGTCGCAGAACGCGTACGTGTGGAACCTGTCCTGCCCGACCATGAACGGCGCGTAGCGGCCAGGGACGATCTGGTCCGTGTCGAGGTCGTCGCCGAAGACCCATGCACGCGCCATATCAGTCCTCGACGTCCATCCCGGTGACCCACGGCTCCGCGCGCAGCGGGATCGCCGCGAGGAGCTCGCGCGCGCGGTCGCCGGAACGGGCTGACGCCGCGCCGCGGTCCCCGCGTTCCGTTCGGCGCCGCGCGACGAGCGCGTCGAACGCGTCGTCGCTCGCCTCGAGGTAGGGGCGGGGGTCGTCGATGACGCCGGTGAGCGCCGCCACCGCCGCGACGTACGGCGAGCCGAGGTAGATCGACGCGTCCGGCGACCCCATCCGTCCCCTGTAGTTACGGTTCGCCGTCGAGAAGCAGACCTCCTCGCCGGCGAGCACGCCGCCGGTCCGGCCGAGGCACGGCCCGCAGCCGCTCGACCCGATAACGGCCCCCGCCGCCGAGAGCTTCCCCATCGTGCCGTCGGCCATCGCGTCCTCGAACTGCCGCCGCGACGACGGCACGACCTCGAGTCGCACGCGCGGATGGATCCGCCGGCCGCGCAGGAGCGCGGCGGCCTGCTGCATGTCGACCAGACGCCCGTTCGTGCATGACCCCAGGAACACGATGTCCACCGGGATGCCGACGGCGCCGGACACGTCGGAGACCTGGTCGACCCGCGGCGGGATCGCGATCTGCGGCTCGAGCGTCGAGAGGTCGACGGCGACCTCGCGCGCGTAGACCGCGTCCGCCGCCGGGCGCAGCCACTCGGGCGCCTCCGGCGTGCCGTTCACGATCCCGGCCTTCGCGCCCATCTCCGTCGTCATCCCCGCGAGGGTGATGCGGTCGCCCTGCGGGAGGTCGCCCGCGCCATGGAACTCGACGCACGCGTAGCGCGCCCCGTCGGTGCCGATCTCGCGGACGACGCGCATGATCGCGTCCTTCATCGTCACGCCCTTGCGCGGGCGTCCGGCAAAAGTCACTTTGATGGACGCGGGCACCCGCAGCCACGTGCGGCCGAGCGCGAGGGCGACGGCCACGTCGGTCGCGCCCATCCCCGCGCCGAACGCGCCGACCGCGCCATAGGAGTTGGAGTGCGAGTCGCTCCCCACGATCACAGTGCCGGGCTCGCAGTAACCCTCCTCCACCATGATCTGGTGGCAGACGCCCTCGCCCGCGTCGTAGAAGGTCGCAATCCCCTGCTCCCGAACCCACTCGCGGAGGACCCGGTGCGAGTCCGCTACGACGGGCGTCGGCGCGGGCGCGGCGTGATCGATGAAGACGGCAACCTTGCCCGTGTCCCACACCCGCTCCTTCCCGAGGTCGCGTAGCCCAGCCATCACGGCGTCAATGACCGAGTCGTGGACCATGACGCGCGAGACCGGCACTATGACGAGGTCGCCAGCGTGCGCGTCGCGCCCGGAAGCGCGCGACAGGATCTTCTCGGCCAGAGTCTTAGGCAACGACCCACTCCCGCAGCAGCGAGTCCAGCTGATCCATCGAGAGCGGACCGGAGTCGGCCAGGGTCTTGATCCTCCGCGTGATCTTCTTGAGCTCGTCTTCACCGAACTCGAGGCCGAGCTCTTTCGCGCGATGGTTGATCGCGTGCTTTCCGGTGAGGCGGTGCGCGACATTGATCGTGCGTGCGAGCCCGAAGTCGGCGGGGTCGAGGATCTCATAAGAATTGGGGTTGAGATAGATGGCTTTCGTGTGCATCCCCGCCTTGTGGTGGAACGCGTACTTTCCAGTCACGAAGTTGTTGTACGGGATCTCGATCCCGACCAGCGACGCGATGAGCTCATCCAGGTCGCGCAGCTTGGGCAGGTCGTACTTCCTGCGGATCGCGGCGGGGTCGTCGACGTACATCCGCGCGACGAAGCCGCCCAGCGGCGTGATGCCGTTCCGCTCTCCGATCCCGAGCACGCTCGTGTCGACGTGCGTCGCCCCGCCCTCGAGGATCGCGTAGCTGTTCGCGATCGCGCAGCCGGTGTCGTTGTGGCCGTGGAACTCGATGTCGCAATGCACGTGGTGGCGGAGCTCCACCGCGAGCGCGTAACACTGGCGCGGCGTCGCGATCCCGACGGTGTCAGCGACGCCTACACGGTTCACGCCCATGCGGTCCACGGCCGTGTAGACCCTGAGGAGGTCGCCCTCCGTCGAGCGGAAGCTGTCCTCGCTCGAGAAGCGCACCTCCTTGCCGTGGTCGCGGATGAAGGTGATCACCTCGCGAGCGTCCTCGATGATCTCGTCGACGCTCTTCCCGTGGCTGAACTCGCGCAGGTACGACGAGGTCCCGAAGAGGATGTCGATACCGTCGACGCAGGTCTCGACGGCGACCCGGGCGTCGTCCATGTGGCAACGCACGTGCGTCAGGACCTTCGCCTTCAGAGGAAGGGCCGCGATGGTCCGGCAGTCCTCGAACGACTGGGGAGAGGCGACCGGCGACGTGAGCTCGATGTACTCGACGCCGAACTCATCGAGCAGCTTCGCGACGGCGATCTTCTCCGCCGTCGTGAAATGCGCGTTCGAGAACTGCTCCCCCTCGCGCAGCGTGGAGTCGATGATCGCGAAGCGCTCGACCGGCACGCGTGCCTCCTCACGACACGGTCCGGCCACCGAGCCTCTAACAAAGGAGGCCCGGTGCGCCACGTGCATCCCCGAGCCTCAGTGCAAGACCAGGTCACACGGCAGCGCTTCGCGTCGGGATCTCCCCCGTCGCGACAGTCCGCCTCCTTCCGGTGGGCGGACCAGCCCGAGGTCCCGAGACGGACCTCTGACTTCGGCGGTCGCTCCCTGGCGACGCATCGGCGGAAGCTCGTTCCTCCGCGACGTTGCGTAGCGGCCGCACCTCTGGCCGGCAACGCGTATGAACTTCGTTGCGAACGAGTTTAGGTCGATCGTCCGAGGGCTGTAAAGCGAGAACCTTCGCAGGTAGGCTCGTTTTGCTGCGAGGTGAGCGTGGCGGACATCCTCATCGCCGACGACCAAAGGTTCATACGCGACATGGTACGGATCACTCTGTCGACCCAGGGTTGGACCATCGCGGAGGCCGCGACGCCCGACCAGACCCTCGACATCGCTCGGCGCGATCCGCCGCACGCGGTCCTCCTCGATGTCATGTTCGACGAAGACGGCGGGCGGACCGGCTTCGACGTGTGCCGCCAGCTCAAGGCCGATCCGCTGACCAAGGCGATCCCCGTCGTCATGCTCACCGCGCGCGACAGCGCGTCTGACCGAAGGGCCGGGGTGGCGGCGGGGGCCTCACACTACCTCGTCAAGCCGTTCGGTCCGATCGATCTCATCAACACGCTCCGCGGGGTGCTCGGCGAGCCGCCCGCGGTCCAGAGTCTTGGCCAGTACCTCATCGAGGAGGGCATCCTGACCCACGAGCAGCTCAGCGAGGCGCTCGAGATGCAGCGCACCCTCGAGACCCGCGGACGCCCGCGCCGGCTCGGCGAGGTCCTGGCGGTCATGCACGCGATCACCCCCGAGCAGCTCGACAAGGCTCTCGAGCGCCAGAAACGGGAGACGCACGGTTAGTGGACATACCGCTTCTCACACTCGCCGTCAGCGTTGTCGTCATGCTCGTCGCGACGTACGGGGTCGCGCTCATGTGGCGGCACATCCGGCGCATGGACGAGGAGACCGAGCGCCGGCAGATCATCGACTACAAGCGCGAGCACGGCGGCGGCGTGACCGCCGAGATGGTCATGGGGCGCGAGCCGCTGCCGAAGGCATGGGTCGAAGAATGGCGCGCACACCGGCGCCGCTGGATCCTTTAGTCCTCGGAGCTTCGCTCCTGCGGTCTGCTGCATGCCCAGTGCGCTTCGCGCTGGGCGCAGTAGGAATCCGCACGTAACGGTGCGCATCGGAGTCCTCACCGGCGGAGGCGACGCTCCGGGCCTCAACGCCGCCATCCGGGCTGTGGTCCTGCGAGCCAGCGCGCTCGGGCATGAGGTCTTCGGCATCGCCGACGGCTGGGCTGGACTCCTCGGCGAGGCCGAGCCGCGCCCGCTCCGGCCACGCGATGTGGCGCGGATCCTCGGCGAGGGCGGCACGGTCCTGGGGACATCGCGCACGGACCCGCGCAAGGACGAGAAATCGCAGCGTGCGGCGCTCGACAGCGTCCGGCGCTGGCGTCTCGATGGTCTGGTCGCGATCGGCGGTAACGACACCCTCGGTGTCGCCCAGTGGCTGCACGAGGAAGGCCTCCGCGTGGTCGGCGTGCCGAAGACGGTCGACAACGACCTCTCCGAGACCGACTACTGCATTGGGTTCGACACAGCGGTGACCGTCGTGTCGGATGCTCTTGACCGGCTGCGGACGACGGCGAGCGCCCACCATCGCGTCGTGGTCGTGGAGGCAATGGGTCGCGACACGGGCTGGGTCGCCGCGTACGGCGGCCTCGCCGGCGGTGCCGACCTCATCCTCATTCCGGAGATCCCGGTGACGAGCGACGACGTCGTCCGCACGATGAAGCACCGTCGCGCGATCGGCGACCCCGACATCCTCGTCGTCGTCTCTGAGGCGGTGGAGATCGATGGCCTCGATGCCCAGACTACTCTCGACCGGGACGCTTTCGGCCACGTCCGCCTCGACCAGCGGGCGATCGGGGCTGTGCTCGCCCGGCATATCGAGCAGCGCACCGGCATCGAAGCGCGCCAGGTGGTGCTCGGCCACCTTCAGCGCGGCGGTTCGCCCACCGCGGTCGACCGGCTGCGCGCGACGCGCTTCGGGAACGCGGCCGCCGATCTCGTCGATTCCGGCCGATCGGGAGTGCTGCCGGTGCTTCGCGGCGGGCGCATCGAGGTCGCCTCGCTCAGCGATGCGGTCCGCAAGGTGCGGCGCCTGGACGACGAGATCATCGAGCTTGTTCGCCGCTACGCCGGAGTCGTCAACTAACTCGTATCCGCCCGATACGACATCGGGCGCGTAATGCGGACGACGCGGCGTGCTCCCGGTCGCACTCTCTCATACGGGCGACCAGATCCCGCAGGGAGGGATCGCCCGGAGGTGTTTCATGTTCACGCCGTTCCAGAAAACGCTGCTCGCTCTCGTCGCGGTCGGTTTCGTGGCCATCGGCATCGTCACCTGGGCGCGAGGGTCCATGACGGCCGCTCCAGCGGTCGCCGTCGCATCGGAACCGGCCCGGCCCGCGCCGGTGCTCTCTCAGAGCGCGCCCCCGCCCGGCATCATCGCAACGGGCGAGGCGAGCGTCCGGGCTGCGCCCGGCGAGGCCTATCTCGCGTTCGCGGTCCAGGCGGGAGGCCCGGTCGGCACGGACGTAGCCGGCCAGCTCCAGACCCGGGTGGAGCGTCTCCTGGCGAAGGCTCGCGCCCTCGGCGTCCAGGACGTCGACATCGTCCTCGGCCCGCTCCAGTTCCAGCCGCAATTCACGTACGACCCCGGGAAGGGCGGCCAGAAGGTGATCGCCTTCAACGCCTACCAGCAGATCGCGATCGAGTGCGACGAGATCGACGGGATGCCCGCCCTGATCTCTGAGCTGATGAGGGACGACGCGACCAGCGCGCTCTCGGTGCGCTACTCGCCGAGCACCGCGGGACCCGCGTACCGCATCGCTCGTGAGAAGGCCATCGCCGACGCGCGCGCCCAGGCGGAAGTCACCGCCGCGGCGGCCGGGCTGAAGCTCGGTCCGGCGATCAGCATCACCGACCTCCGCCCGCAGCCGTCGCCCTACGGCGGCGCCCTGACAACGGGCAAGTTCCCGCTCGTGGGCGGACCAGGATTCCCGCCAGCCGAGATCGACACGTATATCCGCGTCCAGGTCCAGTACTCCGTCGTGCCTCTTAGCTGATCCTTGGTTGACGAGTCAGGCGGACGTGGAAGAGGATGCCGGGATGGTGACACGGGTCACGCCCTACCCGGAGCGGCTCGTGGCGAGCCCGTGGCTCGCGCTCCTCGGCATCCTCGCTCTTTCGCAGACCGCGCACCTCTTCGAGCATGTCGCGCAGATGGTCCAGATTCACGTCCTCGGTCTTTCCGGACCGGCCGCGCGCGGAATCGTCGGCCAGCTCGACATGGAGTGGGTCCATTTCATCTGGAACGGCTGGGTGCTCGTCGCGCTTCTGGTGCTCCTGCCCCGCTTCCGAACCAATGCGTGGCTGATCGGCGTCACCCTGTTCGCCGGGTGGCACCTCGTGGAGCATTGCGTGATGATCGCGACCTACATCCGCACCGGGGTCGCCGGAAGTCCGGGACTGCTGTCCTCAGGTGGACTCCTCTTCGGCGGGCTGCCGGTCGCGCGGCCGGATCTGCATTTCCTCTACAACGTCGTCGAGACGATCCCGCTCCTCGTGGGCTGGGCCGTGGAGCTGCGGCGGGAGCGCTAACGCCCCCGGCGCGGGGAGCGCGACAGCATCAAGGCTATACCGATGAGCACGCCGATCGCGATGAGCATCCCGTAGAGCAGAAAGTTCGTTCCCGGGTCGCCATCTGCCGGCGGAGGACTCGCGGCGGCGACCGGCGAACGGCTGGGCAGAGGCGACGCGGTCGCCGCTGGCGTCGGCGACGCGCCGGGCGAGGTCGATAACGGGGTCGGGGTAAGCGTCCGAGTCCCACTCGGTGTCGCCGGCGCAGTCGGCGCCGCAGTCGTCGGTGCCACAGTGGGCGAGGCCGTCGGTGCGGGCGATGCCCCCGAGAGGGTCGCGCACGCGCGTGAGTCGAGGACGCCGGGCGCCAAACCGCAGACCGACCTGCTCGGCGTGACCCAGGAGGTGCCGTCGGCCGCCGTTCGCGAAAGCGACAAAAGGATGAACGGGTAGTGCGCGGTGATCGGCGCGCCGCACGTACCGTTCTGCCATGAGAGATCGAGCGACACCGTGTCGCCGTCCAGGGACGCGCCGGTAGTCGTGGCGAAGCATCGGCCGCCGGTGTCGTTCCCGCGGATGTAGAGCGCGAGGATGTCCTTGTCGAAGCTCATGAACATCGAGCTCGACGGCGGGAACACGTTCGCATCGCCGAGGCTCGTGCGGTAGGCGTCGTAGGTCGCCTGCGTCTGGAACACCTTCAGGGCGGGGCGCTCCCCGAGCTCGGGGAGATGGCCGCGCAGCTGGAACTTCGCCGGGACGGACGTCGCGGCAGCGCTCGGCGTGCCGATCAGCGGGAGCGCCAACGCCGCAAGCACCAGCAACGCCACGACCCTCATAGGTGGCCGGAAATATAGACGCGGATACGCGCTCGCAACAGGCGATCCGGTGGAAATGGTCGGGGCCGGCACGGTGCCGGCCCCGACCGCGGTGTGCGTCTGTTCGGCGCTACGGACCGAGGAAAGCCATCACGCGCTGGACGAGATCCGTCTTCTGCGCCGCCGTTCCGTATGCCTCGAACGGGAAGGCCAGGAAGACGACCTTGTACGTACCGGCGAAGGAGAGGCCGTCCGCAGCCGTCGAGTCGTCCGTGAAGACCGCGACGGCGGTGCCGTTCGGCGTGATCCGGTCCTCGAACTTGTTACCGAGGACGGTGTGATCGATCGGAACGGCGCCGATTCCGTTTGTGAGCGTGCCGGTCACGCCGTGCACGCTCGCCGTCGCCTTGTCGTTCTGGCCTTCGGTCCCATCCCACGTGACATGCAGGTAGTCGTGGACGAACGCGGTGGTCCCGGCCGACTGGTCCAGGAGATCCTGGCCGGACAGGAACAGCCGCCCGCCGCCGTCGAGGAAGGCCTTGAGCTTGCTCTCGTACGGCAGGATCGGTCCGGGGAAGCTGTTACCGGTGAACCAGACGATGTTCTTGAACGCCCTCATGTAGTTGCCGGGCAGGTTGACGTCGGCGCTCAGGTCCCACGTGCTGAACTGCACGCTCGCGCTCGTCAGCGCCGCCGTGTAGAACGACTGCACGTCGGGTGTGTTCCCGTCGTTGTCGACAAGCAACGTGTCGACCGCGACGGCGATCGTCTTGATCGTCGCGCTGCCGGTGACGGTGGGGCTCGCGACCGAGGTCGCGGTGACCGTCGCGGTGTTCGTCGCGCCGTTGCTCGCGCCGGCCGGTACCGCCACGCTCACGCACACGTCGGCGGTCGCGCCGGCTGCCAACGACGGAGTCGTCGTCATCGGTGTCGTGCAGGTGGAGTCGAAGAACGTTGCCGCCCAAGTGCTCGAAGCGGAGAGCGTGTAGCTATCGGTGTTGAACCCGAGGTTCCTCACCGTGACGTTGTACGAGACGCTGCTATTGACCTTGCCGCCATCCGTCTGCGTCGCCGGTGCGAGGCCGACGGCGTGCGGGGGCGCGATCGGGGTGATGTGCGGGGAGCCCGTCGTGAACGGTCCCTGGGCCGACGTCGCCTTCATCCCGTCGTTGACGATGCTGTTGACCTTCTTCTTGAGAGCGTCGGCGATGCTCACCGTGAGTTGCACCGAGGCGCTCCCGCCCCTCGTGACGGTGAGGTTGGTCCAGGCGACGGTGCCGTTGATGTTCGCGCCGCCGTTGCTGGCGGAGACGAACGTCGTATGCGCCGGGACCGGGTCGGTGAGGGTCACGCCGGTGGCGTCCGCGTTGCCGATGTTCCGCAGCGTGATCGTGTATGTGACGTTGCTCGATGGGCCGACCGGGTTACCCGCGTCGACCTTCGAAAGGACGAGGGCGGGCACGGCGGCGGTGTTGTCGCCGATCCGGAACGCGCCGCGGCCGTGGGTGCCGGCAGCCATGATGCGGTGCGAGGGGTCGAGGTCGAGCTGCCAGATCGCGACGATCGGGAAGCCCGTACCCAGGGCCGACCACGTTGCGCCGCCGTTGTAGCTGACGAACGGCCCGACATCGGTGCCGGCGTACAGCGTGTTCGGGTACGAGGGGTCCAGGATGATCGAGTTCACCGGGCTGTCCGGGAGGTTCCCGGTGATGTCCGCCCAGCTGTCGCCGCCGTCGAACGTCCGGAAGACGTGGCCCGGACGACTCCGCGTTGCGGCGTTGAACCCCGCGTATGCGACGTACGCGATGCGGTAGTTGCTCATGTCGACCGCGATCTGCGTGACGGGCCGTGCGGGCAGCTTGCTCTTGCCGACCCGCGTCCAGGAGGGAGCTGCGGCGGTCTGCGCGTCGGTGCTGAGGTGGACGAGACCGTCGAGCGAGCCGGTGTAGACGGCCGTACCGCCGCCCACACCGATCGAGGAGATCGTGCAGTTGCGGGCGCCGTTCGGCGCGATGCCGGTGCAGCCGGTCGTCAGGTCGGGGCTGATCGCCGACCACCTGACGTCACCGGCCGAATCCGTTCGCGCGTTGTTTGTGCGATACAGCCGATAGGTGCCGAGGAAAAGCTGGTTGGTGTTGGCCTTGTTCATGGCGAATGGGATGTAGAAATCCGAGCGGTCGCTCAGGTTGATCCCGCCGCGGATGAAGCCGTTGGTGAAGAAGTTCCCGCCGTCCGTGAAGCGGTACGGCGTGATCCCGAAGTACGTGCCATAGACGAAGCAGCTGGGGCTGAGCCCGCCACACGCGTCGACAGTCGGATCGACGAGCACCTGCCCACCGTCGCCGCTGTCGACGTCGAACCAGGTCTGGCTGTTGACCGACTTGCGCGGCGTTCCGTTGTCCTGCGTGCCACCCCAGAAGCGCTCGCTGTCGAGCCCGCGTGGCACTTGAGGAGCGATCGCGATCGAGGTGAACTGGCTGATCTGCAGGTTCGAACGCGTAGCCACTCCGACCCCCAAGCGATTAGCCATCGTGCCGTTCAGGCTCTGCCAGTCGACCGCGCTGAGTGGATCGCCGGCGTTCGGCCGGCCACCGCGGTTCGGGCTGAACCAGACGCCGCCATCCGAGCCGCTGAGGATGCGCTTGCTGTCGTTGGGGTCGAACGCGAAAGCGTGGAAGTCCGGGTGCTGATCGAACCCAAGGTTCTTCCACGTCGCACCGCCGTCATCCGAGCGGAAGATGCCGCCCGAGCCGATCCCGTAGTTGAACTGGCCCGCGGCGTACACGATGTCCGCGTTGTTCGGGTCCACCTCGATGACGTTGTCGTAGAAGCACTGCCCGCCGCAGTAGTCCTCGACGGTGTCGGCGCCGGTGCCGGCCGACAGGATCCCCCAGTTCGAGCCGCCGTCAACTGATTTGAAGACGCGCGAGGGGTGATCACCGGTGGCGTCTTCCCAGTCGAAGCCCGCGTAGAGGGTCGTTGCGGGTGCGCCGGCGAGGTGCGAAGCGGCGATCGAGAAACGGGTGCGATGCGCCGCGAAGTTTCCCGCCGGGAGGCCGTTCATGATCGGCGACCAGGTGGCGCCCGCGTCGACGCTCTTGTAGATCGCGTCGCCCCAGAAGGTCGAGTAGAGGACGCTCGCGTTCTGCGGGTCGAACTCGATGTCGGTGGCGCCGTTGCCCTCCGACGTCGCTTCCTTCAGAAGCGTCCAGCTGACCGCGCCGTCTTTCGACTCCCAGATGCCGAACCGCGAGTGCACGGCGGGGGTCGTGCGCTTGGCTCCGCCGCGGCCGCGGAGCACCGCCGCGTAGAGGTGATTCGGGTTGGTGGGCTCGACGATAAGTCGCGAGACCGAGACCGCCTCGAAGAAGTCGCCGGAGACGTGCGTCCAGGTCTGGCCGCCGTCGGTGGACTTCAGGATCCCGTTACCGAAGTAGCTGTCGCCGGAGAGCGCTCCCTCGCCGGTACCGGCGTACACGATGGCATCGTTGGACGGCGCGATCGCGAGCGCCCCGATCGACAGCGACGCGAGGTTGTCGGTCTTCGGCGACCACTTGCCTGTTGTGGCGTCGTACAGCCAGATGCCGCCCTGCGCGGCACCGAGGATGAACTGGCCGTTGGTCTTGCGGATGGCAAGGGCGCCGATCCGGCCGCTCATCGCGCCAAAGGCCTGGGCGCCCGGGCTGCGTAGCCCCTGAACGATGGGGTTCGGGCCGAGGTTCGACCAGGGTGCGGCGAATGTCGATGGCCCAACGGTGGGTGGGCCCTCCTTACGGAGGCGTGCGGCCGCACGAGCAGCCTCCGCGCGGAGCGCACCGGCCTGCTGGTTGTCCAACACGGTGTCACCGGCAATGCGGCGAGTGATGAATGCGAGATCGCGCTGCTGAAGGATCTCTTCGGTCGCTTCATCGAACGTCGGCATCTGCGCGCCGGGCAGCAGGATCGGGTCGTCACCGTTTCCGCCGGTGACTGGGCCCTGCGCGCTGGCCGGCATGAACAACGAGACCGATAAGACAAGGATCATCGCGACCGCAAACGCGCTCGCGCGCATCAGACGCGGACGTAGATGGTGCACTGCGCCCCTCCCCCAATGACTAAGAGCGCGCATCCCTCGGGCGGCGCTCCTTGTGGTCCGCGAAATCGTCGGGGGAGGACGCGAACCTGTCAAGGCGAACACCCTCACCGCGACAGCCATGAGAGCGCCTCGTCGACCTTCCGGTCGCCAGGTCGGTCGCGTTAGATCGCGATGCTGTGGATCGGGGTTAAGAAGAGGTGGGGCGCTTGGGCGCGAGCATGGCGCCGGACTGAACACGTGTGTGCTCGACGAGACGCTGATGACGGTAGTCGTGCGCTTCGAGCTCGTGTTCGTCGCGGCGCTGGCTTGCCGCGGCGAGCGCGGACATCGAGCCTTCCTCGGTCACGACAAAGCACACGCGGCAGCCTTCAAACCGACAGGGGAAACCGCCTGATCTCACGCGAGCCACCTTTCTGGCGGACCAGCGGCCCGCGCGCATCTGAAGTGTACGGGCCGCGTCATCACCGGCGAGAGCAGCGCAGTGCCAAACGTCTCGCGAGCTAGAGGCGGGACGTCTTAGCTACTGATGACCTCGACGCTTCGGCGGATCACGCGCTTGCCATTGAGGCTGGAGAGCGTCGTTGGACTGATGACTTGCCACTTGTGTCCACTTGCCGCGCCCGCGCGACAGTACGCCCACTTTCCTTCGACGACGGTGATCGGTGAGATCGTCGTGACCGCCTCCGTGCTCAGTGCGTCGTGTCGTGGCTCGGTGCATCGATATTCGAACAGTGCCTCGGCCATCCCCAGCCTACTTTCCCACCGTAATTGCCTGCCTGGCTGGCACTCAGGCTACGCCGAAC
>DASYSC010000213.1:0-14647 GCA_036003765.1 Candidatus Limnocylindria bacterium | reverse complement strand
GCGGCATCGGCGTATCCGGTCAGCAGCACGGGCTCGTGTGCCTGGACGATCGCGATCGGCCGGTTCGGGCGGCGAAGCTCTGGAACGACACGACGACCGCGCCCGAATGCGCCGAGCTGACGCGAAGGCTAGGCGGCACGGGCCGCGTCCTCGAGCTTACCGGCAACCTGCTCCTTCCCGGCTACACCGCGCCGAAGATCGCATGGCTCGCCGCACACGAGCCGGAGGCGTACGCGCGCACAGTCCGGATGTGCCTGCCGCACGACTACCTGAATCTGTGGCTGACCGCCCAGTTCGTCACGGAGTCCGGCGATGCGTCGGGCACCGCGTACTTCGACGTTCGCGCGCGTCGCTACAGCGAGGAGGTGCTCGGGGCGATCGACGACGGGCGGGATTGGAAACGCGCCCTGCCACCGGTCGCGCCGTCGCTCAGCGTCGTGGGCACACTGCGGCGCGAGGCCGCTGACCTCCTCGGGCTCGACGCCGGCATCCCGGTGACCGCCGGCGGAGGCGACAACATGTGCGCCGCGATCGGCTGCGATGTCGTCTCCGCGGGACCGGTGGCGGTGAGCCTCGGGACGTCCGGTACGGCGTTCGCGTACCGCGCCGAGCCCGCGGTGGATCCGCTCGGCGAGGCGGCGGCCTTCTGCGACTCGACAGGCGGCTGGCTCCCGCTCGCGGCCACTCTCAACTGCACGAGCGCGACGGAGTGGGTGCGCCAGCTGTTCGCGATGAGCCACGCGGACGTTGAAGCGGCGGTCGCCGGCGGTGGCGCGGCCGGGTTGGCGTTCCTGCCCTACCTCTCCGGTGAGCGCACGCCGAACCGACCCGAGGCGGCGGGCGTGCTCGTCGGCTTGCGGCCAAGTCACGGCCACGACGCGATCGTCCGCGCCGTTGTCGAGGGCGTGACGTTCGGGCTGGCGTACGCGCTGGATGCGTTGCGCCGCACGGGCGTCGCGCCCACCGAAGTCACGCTCGTGGGAGGCGGGTCGGCGTCGGACGCGTGGGCGCAACTGTGTGCCGACATCTTCGATCTGCCCGTCGTGCGCCCCGCGATCGTCGAGACTGCGGCGTCAGGCGCCGCGCGCCAGGCGCAGTGGGCCCTCGAGGAAAAGCGTCCCGGCCTCGCACCCGCGCCGTCGCGACGCTTCGAACCGCGGCCACGACCGGAGCTAAACGATGCGGCGGAGCGCATGGCCGCGCTTCGCGAGACGGCGGGAACGATTCGGCTCTGACGCGCTGAGGCCCCGAGCCTATCCGCCGCTACGAGCGTTTCCGCCGGTGCGCCACGAACTCCAGTAGATCGGCCTTCGTGATGATCGAGACGGGGCGGTCATCTCGCGCCGCGAGAAGCGCGGGGGCGCCGCCGGAGAGCTCTTGATAGAGCCGTTCGATGTCGTCCGTGGCCTGCACCACCGGGAACGGCGGATCCATCAGCCGCTCGACGCGCTCGTCGACGAGCGATGGTTCGCGGAACACCCGGTCGAGCATGGTCTTCTCCTGGACGCTCCCCACGATGTCCGTCACCCTGCCCGCCGCCCCGTCGGCGGTGACGGGGATCTGCGAAATGCCATAGCGCTGCATCGTGTCGATCGCGCTCCGCACCGTCTCGCTCTTGGAGACGCAGATGAGCTCGGGCGTACCGGCGCGGTCCTTGACCACGTCGCCGACCGTGGCCGGAACGACGAAGCCCAGAAAACCGTTCTGCCGCATCCACTCGTCGTTGTAGATCTTCGAGAGGTAGCTGCGACCCGAGTCGGCGAAGAGGACGAGAACGAGCGCGCGATCGTCGAGCTCTTTCGCGATCTCGAGCGCCGCGAACATCGCGGTGCCCGACGACCCACCGACGAGGATCCCCTCTTCGCGCGTGAGCCGCCGCGCCGTGAGGAACGCGTCACGATCCGATACGCGCACCCAGCGGTCGACCATCGCGGGGTCGAACGTGCCAGGGTAGAAATCCTCGCCGATGCCCTCGGTCTTGTACGGGTGGATGTCCCCGGTGTAGAGCGAGCCCTCAGGGTCCGCACCGACGATGACGATGGCCTTCTTATGCTCCTTGAGGTACCGGCCCGCACCCGTCACGGTGCCTCCAGTGCCTACCCCAGCCACCAGATGTGTAATCCGCCCCTCGGTTTGTTCCCAAATCTCAGGGCCGGTCGTCCGGTAGTGCGCCTCGGGGTTCATCGCGTTGTAGTACTGATTGGGCTGGAACGCGCCCGGGATGTCGCGCGTGAGCCGGTCCGCGACCTTGTAATACGACTCCGGCGATTCGGGCGGCACCGCGCTCGGGCACACGACAACCTCGGCTCCGTACGCGCGGAGCAGGTCGCGCTTTTCCTGGCTCTGCTTGTCGGCCATCGTGCAGATGAGCCGGTATCCCCTAATGGCTGCCGCCATCGCCAGACCGACGCCGGTGTTTCCGCTCGTCGGCTCGACGATCACTCCACCCGGTCGCAGCAGTCCGCGACGTTCGGCGTCCTCGATCATCAGCAGGCCGATGCGGTCCTTGACCGAGCCGCCGGGATTCAGGTGCTCGAGCTTCGCGACGATCGCGGGCTTTAGGCCCTTGCCGATGCGCCCCAGGCGCACGAGCGGCGTGCGTCCGACGAGCGCGAGGATGTCCGGCGCGATCGCCACGTCGTGATGTTAGTTCGCGGGCTGCTAGTGGCTGCGCCGCTCCACGAGGAGATACACGCCGACCACGATGAGGATCACCGGGACGAAGAAAGGCTGCGCGTCAGTCGGGATCAGAACGACGTCGAAGAAGACATCGGCGATCGCGACGACCGCGAGGATCGCCGCGAGCGCCAGCAGCAGGCGCCGTTCGGGAGCGAGCGCGAACACGACGACCAGACCGAGCGCGAGCGTTCCCAAGAACACCGGGCCCGCGGTCGCGTCCGGCAGGTTCAGGAGGTCCGGGAGCACCAGCCCGAGCCCAAAGCCGATCAGGACGCCGGCGGGTACGAGGTACACGAACTGCTTGGCGCCGAGCCACCACGCCGCCGCGAAGGCGATCCCGAGGGCGACGAACAGGTACGAGCCGGCGTTCGGCACGCCAAGCGGCGGGAGAAGGAAAGCTGCGCCGATGGCGAGGAGCACGGCCCCGCCGAGGACGCCGCGACGCGGAGCGGTCGTCGCTCGCATGCGGCTGGCGAGTCTAGTGAACCGGCCGGTCCTCGAGCGGCAGCGCTCCCTCTTCGAGCCGGCGAGGGCGTTCGCCCTGCAGCGACTCGGCGTACTTCAGCCCGGTCCCCGTGTTGAAGACCACAACCTCTTCTTCAGATCCGATCCACCCTTCGCGGCGAAGCTTCGCCGCGCCGGCGAGCCCCGCGGCGCCTTCCGGACACACGAGCATTCCTTCGGTCTCGCCCGCGGTCCGCATCTGCGTGGCGATCTCCTCGTCGGTCACGGCGACGGCTGTCCCTTCCGCCTCGCGCAGCGCCCGCAGCACGATGAAGTCCCCGAGCGCCTTCGGCACGCGGATCCCCGCGGCGAACGTGCGCGGATCGGGCCACGGCTCGGACTCGCCACGTCCATCGGTGAAGGCCTTCACGATCGGCGCGCAGCCTGTCGACTGGACGGCGACGAATCGCGTCTTCGCGCCGGCATCGAGCCAACCGATGGCACGCGCCTCCTGGAACGCTTTCCACATTCCGATCAACCCGACGCCGCCACCAGTCGGGTAGACGATCACATCGGGGAGCCGCCACTCGAGCTGGTGTGCGAGCTCGAAGCCCATGGTCTTCTTGCCCTCGATGCGATAGGGCTCGCGCAGCGTGGACGCGTCGTACCAGCCGTACCGGGAGCATGCACCGCGCACGACCTGCCCCGCCTGGGCGATCGATCCGGGTAGGACGTAAACCTCCGCGCCATAGGCCGAGGTCTCACGCACGATCACGTCCGGAGTCGTGTCGGGCATTACGACGATGACGCGGAGCCCGGCGCGGGCCCCGTATGCCGCCCAGGCGGCCCCAGCGTTTCCGGCCGTCGGAAGGGCCAAAGTACGGACGCCGAGCTCTTTCGCGCGGGTCACACCGATCGCCGCGCCGCGCGCCTTGAACGTACCCGTGGGTAGAAGCCCTTCATCTTTCACTCTGAGGTTCGCGATGCCGAGCGCGGCGCCCAGGCGCGGCGCCTCATTCAGCGGCGTCATCGGCTCACCAAGCGACACTCGATTGGCGTCGCTGGTCGGAAGCAGTTCGCGGTATTGCCAGAGGTTCTGTTCGCGCCAGGAGAAGCCGTGCCGAGGGAACGCCGCCTTCGCGCGAACGAGGTCGTACCGAACGAAGAGCGGTCCGCCGTCGTTCTTGCAGACCTGCGCGATCTGATCGACGGGGAAGTCCTCCTGGCAACGCGAGCACTCCAGGTGGGTCGCGAAGGAGGTCAAGCCGCGCGTTCGATCTTGGCGCCTAGCGCGCGCAGGCGAGTGTCCAGCTCCTCGTAGCCGCGATCGATCTGCTCGATGCTGTTGATGACGCTCGTGCCCTTCGCGCAGAGCGTCGCCGCGAGAAGCGCCATCCCGGCGCGGATGTCGGGGCTACGGAGCTCGGCGGCGTACAGCTGGCTCGGTCCGGTCACGATCGCGCGATGCGGGTCGGCGAGAATGATCCGCGCGCCCATCTCGCGCGAGAGCGCATCCGCGAAATACAGCCGTCCCTCGTACATCCACTCGTGGATGAGAACGGTCCCCTCAGACTGCGTCGCCATCGCGGTCGCGATGCTCGTGAGATCCGATGGGAATCCGGGCCAGATCTGTGACTGGATCCGGGGAATGGCGCCGCCGAGATCGGATTCCATCACGAATCGCTCCTGGGCCCGAACGCAGAGGTCCTCGCCCTGGATCTCCGTGGCGACCCCGAGGCGCTTGAAGACAAGCTGGGTCATGCGCATGTGCTTCGGCACAGCGTTCTTGATCGTGACCTCGCCATGCGTCATCGCCACGGCACCGATGAGCGAGCCGACCTCCATGTGATCCGAGAGGATCGCGTGCTCAATGCCCCTCAGACGGTCGACGCCGTCGATGGTGATCGTGTTCGTTCCCACGCCGACCATACGGGCACCCATCTTCATCAGCGCGACGCCGAGCTGCTGCACGTGTGGCTCGCTCGCCGCGTTGCGGATGACCGTTCGGCCCTTCGCGAGCACCGCGCCGAGGAGGGCGTTCTCCGTGGCGGTCACGGATGGCTCGTCGAGCAGGATGTCCGCACCCCGCAGACCAGCCGTGTGCATGCCATACCCGCCCGGCGAGAAGTCCAGCTCGGCGCCGAGCGCGCGAAGGGCATGAAAGTGCGGGTCGTTGCGCCGCCGCCCGATGACGTCCCCACCCGGTCGACCGAGCCGCACCTTCTTGTGCCGACCGAGCAGCGAACCCGCGAACAGCAATGAGGTGCGAATCTCCTTCGCGAGCGCCGCGGGTACCTCCGTCGTGCGGACGTCGGCCGCGGTGATCCGAACCGTGTGCAGATCGAGCTCCTCGACCTTCGCACCCAGCGCGTTCGCGATCTCGACCATGCCGCGCACGTCGCGAATGCGCGGAACGTTGCGTAGCGTTACCGGCTCGTCGGTGAGCAGGCTCGCCGCGATAAGCGGAAGTGCCTCGTTCTTGTTGCCGGCGGGTGTGATCTCGCCGCGCAGCGGCGTGCCGCCTTCGACGATGAAGCGCGCCATGCGCGCGTTAGCCTAGCCGCTGCCTGCCCCGCGGTGCCTAATACCCCAGGGCGATCCCGATCTTCGTTCCTTCCGTGCCGCCGCGAAGCCGATCGCCATCGATGATGATCGCGGCGGGGCGCGCGAAATTCGTGGCGAGAACGTCCTCGACCTTCACCTCGACCACGTGGCCCATCCGGCCAAGACCGGCGCGCGTTTCCTCGGCGATGCGCGAATCCACCTCGAGCTTCTCGCCCTCGTCGTGCACGCGTGGCCGACTGGTCGCGGCTTGGGGCCCGTCCGCGTAATCGATCGCATTTACGAGCGTCTGGACGACCGCGCTCATGATCTTGCGCCCGCCCGGCGCGCCACACACGAGATGCGGACGGCCGTCGCGCAGGACGACCGTCGGCGCGCCCGCCCAGAGCACCCGCTTTCCGGGGGCGATCGAGTTCGGCCGGTCGGGCCGCGGATCGAACCAATACGTGCCGTTCGTGAGGACGATCCCGGTGCCGCGCGCCATCACCGCCGAGCCGAAGCCGCCTCCGAGCGTCGCGGTGAGCGACACGAGCATGCGATCGCCGTCAACGGCGTTCACGTGCGTCGTGTTGGGAAGGTCGGCCATCGAGGAGAGGCGCTCCCCGAACGCGGCCCGCAGCGCGACCGCGATCCGGTGAATGCTCTCCGCGCCGAGCTGCGGCCAGCGACGCAGGTCCTCGCGGCCGAGGAGCTCGAGCGCCCGCGCGACGGTCGGCCCTCCGGTCAGCCCGGGCAGCGTTAGCACGCGGTGACCGCGATAGTCGATCTCGAGCGGTGGAAGCTCGCCAGCCTCATAGGTGGAAAAGTCCTCGCGCGTGAGGATCCCTCCGAGCGTACGAGTGTCGTCGACGATCGCCGCGGCGAGCTCGCCCCGATAGAGCGCCTTCGCGCCTTCACGCGCGATCGTCTCGAGCGAGCGCGCCAGGTCCGGCTGCGTGAGGCGCTCGGGCGGCTCGAACCCCGTGGGCGGACGATACGGCACGCCACCCGGCCGGAAGTACACGCGCTTCGCCTCCGCGTTCTTGTGCAGTCGCGCCCCGTACGCGCCGAAGATGAGCGTCCCGTACCAGTCCATGACGAAACCATCTCGCGCGAGACGGATCGCCGGTTCGAAGAGACGCGCCCACGGCAGCTTCCCGAAGCGCCGATGCGCCAGCTCGTACGCGGCGACCGCTCCCGGAACGGTCACCGAGAGCGCCCCTTCGAGGTTCGCGTCGTCCCTTACCGCGGGCCACCCGTACATCCCGCTGCGTTCATCGCCGCCCCGGAGCTCGAACATGTCTTCGCGCGAGGCGAGGGGCGCGCGGGTCGAGCCGTCGAACGAGCTCGCCTTTCCAGCACGCCAGACGACGAGTCCGGCGATGCCGCCGAGCCCGCTGCCGATCGGCGACGTCACGCCGAGCGCGAATGCCGTCGCCAGCGCGGCGTCGAGAGCGTTCCCTCCCTGACGGAGGATCTCCACGCCCGCCTCCGCCGCACGCGGATCGGCCGTGACCATGCCGCTCGTGGCGGTGGCCTCCGTCTTTGTGAAGAGCCACTCGCTCCTGAGGCTCACGCGTCGCCGCCGCGGACTACTCTTGCCGATCGCATAGATCCGGCGAGTATCGCTCGCCAGGCTGGGGAGGACCGAGATGCCTCGACTGCTGTCCGTCGTCCCACTCGTGTTTGTCGTCGCCGCGTCGTGTGGCGCGCCGGCACCCGCTCCGGCTGCCGAGACCACGAGCAAGGTCGGTGGATCCGTCACCTTCGTCGCGATGACCGATCCGGATACGCTGGACCTGCACCAGACGTCGAACCCCGTGTCGTCGACGATCTTCGGTTGGATCTACGAGCCGCTGGTCTATCAGGACCTCGACAATTCCTACAAGGGACTCCTCGCTGAGAGCTGGACGGTCAGCCCCGACAGCAAGACCATCACGTTCAAGCTCCGCGGAGGCATCACCTTCACAGACGGCTCGCCGTTCAACGCCGAGGCCGTCAAGTTCACGTTCGAGCGGCTGCAACGCCTCGGCGCGAAGTCGCCCATCTTCGAGACGTTCAAGAACGTCACGAGCATGGAGGCGAAGGATGACCTCACATTCGTGATGAACATGAAGGACCCGTACGCGCCGATCTTCCATGACCTCCAGGTCTCCTACGCCGGCATCCTGTCACCGAAAACGGTCAGGGCCGCGAACGACAACATCAGCCGGACGGCGATCGGGACCGGACCATACTCGCTCAAGGAGTTCCAGACCGGACAGCAGATCACCCTCGAGCGGAATCCCGGCTACAAGTGGGCGCCCGCCCTCTATCAGAACCGCGGCGCCCCGTACGTCCAGGAGCTCCGTTATCGCGTGATCGCGGAGCCGGCGACCCAGCTCGCCGCGCTCGACGCGGGCGAGGTGGACGTCCTCGGCTTGCGCGCGCAGGACCTCGCGAAGTACGCAAACGACGCGCGCTTCAGGGTCTACGACAGCTTCACGTTCGGCCTCACGTACCTCGGCTTCGACGCGAAACGTCCGCCGTTCGACAACGCGAAGCTCCGCGCCGCGCTCGCTCGCGCCGTGAACAAGGCCGAGATCGTCCAGGTCGTCTTCGAGAACAAGCTGGCGAAAGCGCAGTGCTGCCCCATCGCCGAATCTATCCAGGGTTACGACACCAGGCTCAAGGAGTTCGAGCTCACGTTCGACCCTGCTCGAGCGAAGGCGGAGCTCGAGGCGCTCGGCTACAAGGCGGGCGCGGACGGGCTGCGCACGATGCCCGACGGCAAACCATTCAAGCCGGTGCTGTACACGACCACGAGCGACACCCACGGAAAGATCGCGACGCTCCTTCAGGCGCAGCTCAAGGGTGTGGGCGTCGATCTCCAAGTCAAGCAGCTCGAGTCGGGCGCGCTGCTCGCCGCAACGCCGAAGGCTGAGCACGACCTCTACCTGAACGGCTATTCGTGGAACGAGCCCGATATGTTCAGCCTCTTCCTCTCGTGCGACCGGGTGACGAGCTCGAACCGCGTGCTGTACTGCAACGGGGACCTCGAGAAGCTGATCAAGGCGGGACGGACGGAGCTCGACCAGGCGAGGCGGATGCAGATCTACTACGACGCCCAGAAGCTCACCATGCAGGAGGCGCCGTGGCAGCCGCTCTACATGCCGGTGTCGAAGACCGCGGTGAACGCGAAAGTCCTTGACCTCAAGCAGGGCCAGGCGGGCGGCCTCTACTGGCACGACGCCTGGTTGAAGAAGTAGCGATGGACTGAGCGAGCATGTTCAGGTACGTCCTGCGACGCCTGATGCTGGCCGTACCGGTGCTGCTCGGCGTCTCGATCTGCGTCCTTCTTATGGCCTCGCTCGTCCCGGGAGATCCCGCGACCGTGCTCGCCGGCGACACAGCATCGGCCGAGCAGGTCGAGCGCATCCGGCGCGATCTCGGGCTCGACCAGCCCATCCCGATCCAGTACCTGCGTTTCCTCGAGCGTCTCGCGCACGGCAGCCTCGGCGAATCGACACGCACGCACCGCGAGGTGCTCCTCGAGATCACGGATCGCTTCCCCTACACGCTCGCGCTCGCGCTGGGCGCCGTGGTCGTGTCGACGATCCTTGGGATCGCGATGGGGATCTTCGCCGCGGTGAGGCGCGGCCGCGCCGCCGACTACCTTACGATGGGCATCGCGATCGTCGGACTGTCGGTGCCGACATTCTGGATCGCGCTCCTGGGAATCATCGTCTTCTCGCTCAACCTGCACTGGCTCCCGGTCACCGGCGCGCGCTCGCCGCAGAGCTACATCCTTCCGATCTTCGCGCTCTCACTTCACTCGGCCGCGGTGAAAGCGCGCATCACGCGCTCGAGCATGCTCGAGGTCTTCGGGCAGGACTACCTGCGCACGGCGCGCGCGAAGGGGCTGCGGGAGCGCGTCGTTTTGCTCCGCCACGCACTCAAGAACGCGCTCATCCCGATCTCGACGATCATCGGCCTGCAGTTCGGCAGCCTGCTCGGCGGCGCCTTCATCATCGAGACGATCTTCGGCTGGCCTGGCATCGGGCGCCTCGCCGTGCAGGCGATCTTCAATCGAGACTTCCCGCTCATCCAGGGAACGGTCCTCGTCGGGGCCGTCACCTACATGCTCGCGAATCTCGCTGTGGACATCGTGTATGCGTGGCTCGATCCGCGTATCCGCTATTCCTAGCGCGGCGGCGGTCGCCGTCGGTCGCCGACCGGGCACGCTCGTCGAGTTCCTGCAGCGGGCGCGACGGTCGCCTCCGTTCGTCATCGGAGCGGCGCTTTTCCTCGGCGTGCTGCTGATGGCGGCGCTGGCACCCGTCATCGGTGTCCAAGACCCCATCGCGATCAATATCCGCGAGCGGCTAGCGCCGCCCTCGGTGCGGCACCTCTTCGGTACGGACGACTTCGGCCGCGACGTCTTCAGTCGCGTCGTGTGGGGATCGCAGCTCGCGGTGCGCCTCGGGACGCTCTCGGTGCTTGTCGCGGTGTCCGGCGGCATCGTCCTCGGTCTCGTGGCCGGCTACTACGGGGGCTGGGTCGACCAGCTCATCTCCCGGATCTTCGACCTCATCTTCGCCTTCCCGTACCTGCTGTTCGCCATCGCGATCGTGGCGATCCTCGGCCCGAGCCTCGACAACCTCGTCGTTGCGCTCGGTCTCTTCGGCTGGGCCGGCTTCGGCCGGGTGATACGCGGTTCGGTCCTCTCCGCGCGCCAGCGCGAGTATGTCGAGGCCGCGAGGGCGGTCGGCGCGCGCCCGAGCCGGATCATGGCCCGCCACATCCTTCCGAACGTCGTGGCGCCGGTGATCATCCTGTCCGCGACGCGCTTCGGCGGCGCTCTCCTGGCCGGCAGCGGGCTCTCGTTTATCGGGCTCGGTGTCCCGATCCCCCAACCCGAATGGGGCGCGATCATGGCGACCGGGCGTGATTACATGGGGACAGCGTGGTGGGTCACGGTCTTTCCCGGCGCGCTCATCGCGCTCGCGGTCCTAGGCGTGAATCTTCTCGGCGACGGCCTGCGCGATCTGCTCGATCCGCGCCTGCGCGACGCCTAGGTCGGGCTTTAGGAGAGCTGCTTCGTGACCCGGACCGCTTCGTCCTGTGTGAACGCCCGCATCGTGCGGCTGCGTCCGTTGCCCGCGAGGCCGTACTCGAGAGCGTTCCGGAGCGCGACGTCGTCGTTCGGCGCTTCGATGATCGCGACCGCGTCGTACTCGCCGAAGGTGAGGTAGACATCGACGAGCCGGCCACCGGCGCGCTCGATCCGCTCTCTGCCCGCCGCGACGCGCTTGTCCCAGTCCTTGATCGTCTTGATGCCCTGCTCGGTGAAGCTGATCAGCGTGATGTAACGGGCCACGTCTCTTTCCTTGCCTCCCCTGCGAATGCGCGGAGTCTATTCACCCGTAGGCTAACCGCATGCGGTATGCGGCGGTCGGCTTCGACCTCCTCACCGCGCTGCTCGACACGTGGTCGGTCTGGTCGGACGTCGCCGGCGACCGCGACCTCGGCATGCGCTGGCACGCGGCCTCACAGGAGCTGCTCCGCGGAAAACGCTACCGATCCTTCGAGACGATCGTGCGCGAGGCGGCGGGTCAGGTCGGCATCGATGGCGGGCACGCGAACGCGCTGCTGCGCCGCTGGGGCGACTTCGAGCCCTGGCCCGACGTGCCGCCGGTGCTCGAGCGGCTCGACGGTATCCCGCGATTCATCGTGACCAACTGCTCCCGCAAGCTCGGCCGACTCGCGGCATTTCGGGCGGGCAGGTTCGACCTCGTCGTGACCGCCGAAGAGGCCGGCGCGTACAAGCCCGATCCGCTTCCTTATCGGATGGCGCTTGACACGCTGGGCCTCGATCCCCCGGAGGTGCTGTTCGTCGCGGGCTCGGCCCACGACGTGGGCGGTGCCGCGCGCGTCGGTATGGACGTGTACTGGGCGAATCGCGGCGGCGCACCCGCACCGACCGATGGGACCGCAGTTCGCGAGGAGCCCGACTTCCGCGGCTTGCTCGATACCTTGGGTTGGGGGCCGGGGGGCGCGGGGGCAGGGGCCCCTGCCGCGGAGCGCCCCCGACTGTGATCGGTCGGGCGGCGATCACGCAGCGCGACGACGGCGCGGTCGTTGACCCGCGCAGCGACGCCGACTGGCTCGACTGGGTGCCGGCAAGGGCGGTGCGCAACTGGTGCGACGGCGACCTGCTCGTCGACTGGCTCCAGGAATACGGCGAGCAGCACGGCTTCCGTTCCGACGACCAGCTGCCCGGCTACGACCGCGTTTTCGACCTCGCGCGCTATCTCATGGAGCAGGGCCGTCGCTTCGAGCAGGCCGTCCTCGCGGACCTCCAGACGCGCTGGCCGGTCACGCGTGTCGCGACTCGCCCGGACGAGGCGCGCTCTCTCGCCGCAGCGGAGGCGACGTGGGACGCGATGAAGGACGGCGCGCCGCTCATCGCCTCGGCCGTATTGCGCGACCCGGAGCGCCGCAGCTACGGCGTGGCGGATCTCCTCGTACGCTCCGACGTCCTCGGTGAGCTCTGCCCGGACGCCTTCGTCGGCGACCAGCTCGAGCTACCGGTCGCGGCGATGCGGCACGGCCGCCATTACCGCGTGGTCGACCTCAAGTTCGCCACGCTCCACCTGCTGAAGGACGGCGGTCTCGGGGCAGGCGACATCGACGTCATGGCCCAGGCCTGGATCTACAACGAAGCGCTCGGGAGGGTCCAGGGATTCACCCCGCCGGCCGCATATGTCGCCGGGCGCGCGTGGCGGCAGGGCGCCGCCCGCGGCGACCGCTGCTGGGAACGGCTCGCCCGCGTGCCGCGCGAGACGTACGTGCGCTCCCGCGATGAGGACCTTGGCACCATCGTCGCGCGCGGGTGCTCGTGGATCCGCCGCCTGCGCACCGAGGGTGCCGAATGGCGTGTGCTGCCGATCCCGTCCGTCTCCGAGCTCTGGCCGAACATGAAGGCCAACAGCGATTTTCCGTGGCACACCGCGAAGGCCGAGATCGCTGTCAAGCTCGCCGACCTCACCATCCTGCCGCGCGTGAACGCGGAGCTTCGGGCCGCCGCGCACATAAACGGCGTGACCCGATGGGACGATGCGCGTACCTCAGCGGTGCTCTTCGGGATCGACGGCGAATATGGACGCACGCTCGACGCGGTGATCGGCGTGAATCGCGACAGCGGCGACGCAGTACGGCCGCGCCACGTCGCCGCCGACGAGGACCAGTGGCGCACCCCACCGGCGGCCGAGGCTTTCGTGGACTTCGAGTTCGTGCACGACCTCGACGATGACTTTCGCTCCTTCCCTCTCAAGGGCGGCCAGTCGCTCATCTTCCAGATCGGGTGCGGGACGTATCGCGAGCGCCGCTGGTCCTTTCAGCAGTTCACGGTCGACGACCTGGGCATCGACGCCGAGGAGACGATGATCGACGAGTGGCTCGCGCATCTTGCCTCGCTGGCGGCCGAGGCGGGCCAGGCGTCGGCGAGCGACGTGCGCCTCGTCCACTGGTCGCTGGCCGAGGAGTCGAACTTCGAGCGCGCGTATGAGTCGGCGCGCTCCCGCCATCCCGACCGCGAGTGGCCGCCTCTGCAGTGGTACGACCTCCTCGGCCGAGTCTTCCGCGCGGAGCCCGTCGTGGTGAAGGGCGCCTTTTCGTTCGGGCTCAAGTCGATCGCGCGGGCGATGCGCGCGCATGGGCTCATCAGCACGGAGTGGGGCGAGGGGCTCGCCGATGGCGCGGGCGCGATGGCTGGGGCATGGTCAGCGGCCGCCGATTCGCGCGCACGCGGACGCAGCCTCAAGGAGTCGCCGGTGATGCGCGAGATCGCCGCTTACAACGAGGTCGACTGCCGCGTGATGGCCGAGATCCTCGACTACCTGCGTCGGGAGCGCTAAAGGCTGAGGCCGTGGATCAGCGGGGGCGGCTCCGTGCCGCCCCCGCTTCGCTGCTAGTGCGCGATCGGCGCGCCAGGGAACGGCACGCCGAGCACGGAAATCCTGCCCTTGCCCGGCGTCCCGAGCGCGAGGTTCGCGATGTAGAGACCGCGCTCGTGGAAGATCGGGCTCGCGGGGAAGTCCAGAGAGTCGTCGCCCGGGTTCTTCCCGTACCGCGCGACGAGCGCGCCGGACGGCGAGAGGACCTGGATCTCGTTCGCCTGGTTCGCGCACACGTACAGGTTCCCCTTCACGTCGAACTGGATCCCGTCGGCGCCGTTAAGCGCGTCCGGTCCGAGCGTCGCGCCGTCGGCGAAGATCGAGACTGCGCCGGCGCTGCCGTCCTTGTTCACCTCGATCCGCAGGATGCGGTCCCGGGAAGTGTTCGCGACGTAGAGATTGCTCTGGGTCCGGTCGAATGCGACCCCGTTCGCGCCGAAGCCTGGGCAGAACGGTGGGCACATCGGGAGGAGCAACGGATCGGCCTTCCAGAGCGTCTTCCCGCCACCATCCGGACTCACGGTGTAGACGGCGCCGGCGAACGAATCCGAGACGTAGAGCGTCCCGTGGTGATCTTGCGTGATGGCGTTCGGCGCCAAGAAGCCGGTCGCAAGCTCCGTGACCGCGCCGCTCGCGGGATCGACCCTGATCAGGCGGCCGCCACTGAAGCCGGGGTTGTTGTCCGCGACGTAGATGCCCTGACCGGCGACGAAGAGCTCGCCGAGCAGCGCATGGCCCTTGGCCACCGGGATGACTCGTATGGGATCTCCGCCGGAGAGTGTGTAGACGCAGATGTTTCCCGAAAGGCCCGCCGCATAGAGAAGACCATCCGGTGAAGCTGCGATGCCCTCGGGGTTGTTGCAAGTCGTGCCCGAGGTGTCGGCGATCGTCCTCACGACGCCTTCTTCGGGTTGCGCGGCGAGCACCGGTTGCGCGGACGTAAGCATGAGAGCCGCGACGAGTGAAATCAGCCAACGACGCATGTGTTCCTCCCCATCGACCCGTGTCGTCCGGCGCCGATGTTACTGCGTAGCAGCAGAGCGCAG
>DASYSC010000212.1:0-3074 GCA_036003765.1 Candidatus Limnocylindria bacterium | reverse complement strand
GTGAAGGCGAGCGTGGTCTGGAGCACTCAGATCAAGAACGGCACCTACGTCATCACGGCGACCGCGGACGCGACGAACGCGATCCCGGAAACGAACGAGGCGAACAACTCGCTCACGCGAACCTTCGTCGTGAACGGGACCTAGGCGACCCCGCAGTAAGTCGACCGGGCAGGGCTGCTCGCGTGGGCGGCCCTGCCCCAGGACTCCACCGCGCCGAGCTCGCTGCTCACTGCGCCTGTGTCGGTGGAAGCAGCGCTCGCAGTCGTTCCGTTACGGCGTCGAGGATTCGCACGGCGATGTCGGCGTTCTGGGCGAGCACGTCCCGGAACTGTTGCGAGGGGATCTGGAGACAACGCAGCTCCGACTTCGAGGTGACTGTCGCGGAACGAGGCCCCTCGTCGATCAAGGCGATCTCACCGAAGAAGTCGCTCGCCCCCAGGGTCCGCAGAACCGTTCCGTCGCGCCGCGCCTCGGCGTGGCCATCCACGATGACGAAGAAGTCACCTCCCTTTTCACCCTGCTTGCAAAGGGTCGCGCCCGCCGGATACTCGTGCGGCTCGGCACGCGCGGCGATGAACCTGAGCTCGTGGGCCGAGCATCTCTCGAAGAGCGGGATCTTTCGCAGGATCTCCTCGCGTTCGTGGAGCGGCTCCTCCTTGAGACCGAGGAGACTCAGCGGCGGCGCGAAATAGAACGCGCCGGTGACCGGGCGGCTGAAGTCTGTCAACCGGTCGCGCTTCCCATCGGCGAGACCGAAGATGCGCTTGAGCATCCGATCGAAACGCGACGGATCGGCGGCGAAGGCGACGAAGTAAAGCCCGTGCTCGGCGAGCGTCCCGTACGGCACGCTCCTCCGATAGATCTCGATCTCGTCGCCTTGCTCGTCGAAGATCTCGACTCGAGCGATGTGCGCCGTCTCGGGCTTCTCCTCATCAGAGAGCTCCAGACTGTCGATCTTCTTGCGTCCAAACACGCGCTCCTGGTCGGCCACGGGCAAGCCCTCGAACTTGTCCAGGTCGTGGATCCAGCGCGCGACGAAGACGTGGCTCCCGCCTGCACCGGGCTCGCCCGGAGGGACCAGCGCCGCGAGGGGTGCCTCGAGCTGCGGTGGGTTCTTCGTTCCGTCGATGAAGCCGAGGAGGTCGCGGCTGTCGCGATGCACGAAACAGGACTGCTCCGTGGCCACCGTGGCCACCTCCGCGACCTCCTTCATGGCCTCGCGGCTGTGCTCGAACACCACATCGGATGTGCTCCCGCTAATCCAGAGAAACGCATCGTGCTGGGTCGCCGGGACGCGCTTGCCATCGAGGCCGTCGATCCCGCCAAAGTCGACGAGTCCGGCCGGCACTTCGTCGGGCGCCAGGCGGCGCCAGAGGTCGGCGCCAAATGCGACCACGAGATTCACGCCGCCGGCTGAGACCGGCGTCTGTTCGAGCTGCGTGATGAGTCGTCCGGCGCGCGCTCTATCGACGCCGGCGCGGACGTCGAACTCAATGAACTCGTGGGCGACGGTACCCTGGGCAAAGATCGCGAACTGCGGCAGACGCATCTCGGCCCCTCCCCGCGGCGAACGGCGGCCGGCGGAATCCTAGTCCTAGCCGCGTCTTGCGAGGAGCGACTGGATCTCGGGACGCACCGAGCGAAGGCCGCGGTTCTCCTGCACCTGCGCGAACTCGACGGTGAGCTCGAAGAACTTCACGCCCTGCTTGGTGTATCGGTCGACATCGGCGAACGTCTTCGAGCCGGGCAGCAAATGCAGGTCGGCGAGCTCGTATTCGAACATCACGTCCTGCGCCTGGCGCGAGAGCAGGTAGTTGATCCAAAGCTTCGCCGCAGCCGGATGCTGCGCGCCCTTCGGGACGCCCATGTAGAGGTAGCCGACGAGCGCGGCGTCGGTCGGGATCGCCCAGCCGAGCGCGAGGCCTTTCTTCGCAAGCTGCGCGGCGCGGTTGCCGCCGCAGTCATACGCGAAGACGTCGAAATCGCCGCTCTGCAACCGGCCTTCGTCGCCGCATGCGCCAAAGTCGCCGACCTGGCCGCTGAACCTGCGGATGTAGTCGATGGTCCGCGTCGGGCCCCAGAGCTCAGGGCTGCCGAGGTGCTCGAAGACCGTCCCCTCGGGGCTGGTCATGATCCGTCCGCGGAGGCTCGGCCGCAGCAGGTCGGCGAGGCTGTGCGGGATCGCGTCGCCGGCGAGCCGGGTGCTGTACGTGAGGCCGGGCATCCGCGTTTGGATCTGGACCGCCGTCCCGCCCGGCGTGGTCAGACGGGGGTCGCGGATGTTCGGCGCCCACGTCGTCCACAGCACCGACTCGAGCGCGTTCGCCTTCATTAGCGCGAGGATCTGGGTCTCGTCGCCCAGGAAGATGTCGGTGGGCGCGGGCTTCCCCGCCTGCAAGGCCTCGCTGACGCTGGCCGCCATCTCACTCTGCGTCGGCCCGGGAGTGAACGTGACCTTGAGGTTGAGCCCGTACGCCTTGTTGAAGCCATCGGTCTGTCGGCGGAGCTCGTCCGGCGCGTCGTGCATCCCGGGGGCCCACTTGAGCGCGAGGCCACCCCCGGCGGCCGCCGCGGTGACCAGCTTCTGCAAGACCGGCGAGGTCGAAGGCGCGGCTGAGGGCTGCGGCCCCGCGGTGCCGGTGCATGCGCTCGCGAGGAGCGTCGCGACGGCGAGCGCGAAGAGGCGCGTCGTCACCGCAGCTCCGGCGCGGGCGCCTCATCGCGCGTGGATGCGTAATACCGAACGGCGCTCAGGAGTCGCTGCAGAGCGGTGGCGACCTCGTCGGTCACGTCGTCGCCCTTCACGTTCTCAAAGGAGACGTTCTCGAGGTCAGCGTCGCCGAGCGACACGAGCTGCGCCTGACCCGCGAGCTTGCGGAGCGGCCCGACGATGGACCGCGTCAGCAGGACACTCACCAGGGCTGCGAGGAGGATGCCCACGATGACTGCGACTCCGACGCCGGCCGTCGAGTCGTCCGCGGCGCTGGTGTACGTCGCCAGGGGCACGGCGACCGTATACGTCCACGGCTTGGTGCGAAGGCGGGCGGCCACAGCGCGGTTCTCGTTCGAGCCGA
>DASYSC010000211.1:0-2405 GCA_036003765.1 Candidatus Limnocylindria bacterium | reverse complement strand
GGATGTCCGCCGGGTCGACCAGGGTGGCGCCAGCGGCACGCATCGCGTCGAGTGCGTCCTCGAAGACCGCATCGGCCTTCTCGCTGAACCCGGAGACGCCGGCTCGCGCCACGCCGATGCGCGCGCCGCGCAGGCCGCTCGGGTCGAGGAACTGGGTGTAGTCGGTGAAGACCTTGTTGCGGTTGCCGATCGTCGCGGCATCGCGCGGATCGGTGGTCTTGCTCGCGATCGCTCCGAGCACCGCGGCAGCGTCGGCGACGGTGCGGGTGTGTGGGCCGACCGTGTCTTGCGAGTGCGAGATCGGGATGACCCCCGCGCGAGACACCAGCCCGACCGTCGGCTTGATGCCGACGACGCCATTGGCGTTCGCCGGGCACACGATGGAGCCGTCCGTCTCGGTGCCGATCGACACGGCGGTGAGGTTCGCCGACGGCGCCGCGCCCGACCCCGAGCTCGAGCCACAGGGGTTGCGGTCCAGGGCGTAGGGGTTGTTGCACTGGCCGCCCCGGCCGCACCAGCCGCTCGACGAGTGGAGCGAGCGGAAGTTGGCCCATTCGCTGAGGTTCGTCTTGCCGAGGATGACCGCGCCGGCGGCGCGAAGCTTCGCGGCGACGGTCGAGTCCTGCGAGGGCGCGGTCCCGACGAGCGCGATCGAGCCCGCGGCCGTCTGCATCTTGTCGTGCGTGTCCACGTTGTCCTTGAGGAGCACCGGGATGCCGTGCAGCGGGCCGCGCACGTGACCGGCCTGACGCTCGGCGTCGAGCGCTTTTGCGATCGCCTCCGCGTCGGGATTGATCTCGATGACCGAGTTGAGGTCGCGGTCGATGACGCCGATCCGCGTGAGGTATTTCTGGACGAGGGCATGCGCGGTGAGGCCACCACTTGCCATCTGCGTTTGGAGCTGCGCGACCGTGACCTCTTCGAGCTCGGGCGCGGGCGCGGCGGTAGCTGGTGCGGCGCGCGCGTTCGCGACGAGTGCGGCCATGGCCGGTGCGGCCGCCGCGGCAGCGGCGCCTTTGCGAAGGAGATCGCGACGCGTGAGACCGTCGGGCGCGCCAGGATGGGCCAAGGCTTTCTCCCCCCTTTAGCCCCGCCCTGCCCACCGAGCGCGCGGAAGACTACTCCTCAGATGCGTCTCCCTGGGTAGTGCCTGGGCGTTTGCTCGGTCACCAGCTAACCGCTGTAACAAAGTGTGTTACCTTGCGATAGATGCGTGCCCCTCGCACGGTGGGCATTTCATTGACGCCCGGGCTGGCTCGCGAAGTGGATCGCGTCGCGCGCGCCGAGCGCCGCAGCAGGAGCGAGCTGCTGCGCGAGGCGTTTCGTCAGTACGTCGCTCGTCTCGAGCGCTGGGAGCGGATCTTCGCGGCTGGGGCGCAAGCTGCGAGGCGGTCCCGTGCGACGGAAGCGAAGGTCATCCGCGCCATCGAAGCACGAAGGAGAGCTCGGACGCGCTAGGTGCGCGTCGTGCTCGACCCCAGCGTCCTCGTGTCCGCTGTGCTCTTCGGAGGTCTCCCCCGCGAGATCCTGCTGCGTGCCCTGCGCCGTGAGTTCGATGTCGTCACGACCGTTCGCCTCAATGGCGGAGTTCGAAGACGTCTTGACGGAAAGCTTTGGCCTCTCACCCGCGATCGCACGGGCGGCACGATCCGAGTATGAGCTGCTTGCCGAGGTCGTCCGTCCTCGGCGGATTCCTCGCGTCGCTCGCGACCCTGATAACAACGAGGTGCTCGCTGCGGCGCGCTCCGGGAACGCGGAGCTCGTCGTCACGGGTGATCACGATCTCCTCGCGCTCGGCGAATATGAGGGCACGCGAATCATCACCTCGCGGCAGTTTGAGGAAACGTCGATCCCGACTCGGGATAGGCTGCCCATCCATGTTTGGCCCAGTGCTTCGCGGCGAGAAGTGCACCCTGCGCCCGCCGCGCAAGGAAGAGCTCTCGATCTACCAGAAGTGGTTCGAAGATCCCGACGTCCTCCGCTTCCTGCCGGGGATCGGCCCGTTCTCAGACGCACAGGAGGAGGAATGGTTCAAGCGCGTGGGCGAAGACCCGAACGGGGTGGCGTGGGCGATCGAGGTGGACGGTAATGTCGTCGGGACGACCGGCATCCACGGCATCGACTGGCGCCAAGGCCATGGCGAGACCGGCCTCGTCATCGGTGACAAGTCTGCGTGGCGAAAGGGGATCGCCTCCGAGGCGATGACGCTCCGCACCGCCTACTGCTTCCGCGAGCTCAATCTGCACAAGATCCGCACGCGCGCCTTCATGGAGAACGAGGCGTCGAAACGCGCCCTCCAGAAGGCCGGGTACCGCCAGAGCGGGATCCAGCGCGAGGAGATGTACAAGGACGGCAGCTGGCACGACATCTGGACGGGCGAGGTCCTGCGCGAGGACTGGGAGAAG
>DASYSC010000210.1:0-7032 GCA_036003765.1 Candidatus Limnocylindria bacterium | reverse complement strand
TCCGAGAGGGTATCGAGATGTAGAAGGAGCTCGTCCAGTTCCACTCCGGCCTTGCCCTCGACGATCGCGACGACGCCCTGATGGTTCTCGACCGGCGAGAGCCGTGCGATCTCCATCTTGTCCGTGTACCGCACGAAGATGCGGCGCTGCTGTGCCTCGACGATGAGCTCGTTCACCGGGCCGGTGCGCGTGTTGCGATCCTGCGAGACGTAAAGCCTGCGGATGTTCCGTCCGGCGCGTATCGCTTCGACGATCGCGTGAGGACCGGCGATGGGCTCGCCGACAGGAGCGTGCGAAGGCGCGGCCGTATGAGGGCCGGCGGTGACGCGACGGATCGCCTCGCTGTAGCTCGTCTGCTGGCGTCCGGGCCGCTGGCGCCATCCCCCGCCCGCCACCGGGCCCGGGCCGCCAGCGCCACCCCGCCAGCCTTGCGGTCCGCGTTGACGCTGCGCCTGGCGGCGCTCGTACCCCGCGAGCTCGCGGGACTGTTCGCTCTCCTCGCGCTGGAACGGCTGCGGCGCGCGGAACGGCTGTCCTCCGGACTGCGGCCGCTGACCGCCGAATTGCGGCCGCGGACCGCCGAACGGCGGTCGCGGTCCTCCGAATCCGCCGCCACGACCGCGACGTCCGCGACGGCGTCGGCGTCCGTCCTGATCGCTGAACCCGTCGGGCGGCTGCGGCCCTCGACCTCCGGGCTCAGGGGCGCTGGGAGCCGGACCGCTCGGCTCCGCCGCGTTTTCGTTGCGCGGCTCCGGCGTTTGCTCGTTGTCGCTGCGCTCTGACTCGTCCATCGTCACGCTCCTTTGCGGCCCACGCGCTCCCAGCGCGTCCCGTCTTTCGTGTCCTTCACCTGGATCCCGAATCGCTCGAGCAGCTCTTTTCGCAGCGCGTCGCTCTTCGCGTAGTCGCTGGCTTTGCGCGCTGCCTCCCGACGTTCGAACAATTCACGCTCCTCGGCGCTCAGCTCTTCCTTCGCGACGGCTGCGTCTCGCAGCGACAGTCCGAGAACGCGGTCCATGTCGAACAGCATCCAGAGCGCGCGCTCCTGCTCGTCCGTGTCGGTCGTGGCGGCGAGGCTCAATGCTTTTTCCGCGGCGGCGAGCGCCCTCGGTGTGTTCAGGTCGTCCGCGAGCGCCTCGTGAAACTCGCGCGTGATGGCGTGCTCGCCTTCCGGTTCGGACACGCGGCCGTTCGTCGCTGCGTATGCGGTGCGGATCGTTCGCCGCCACCGCTCGAGCCTGGCCTGTGCGGCGTTCATGCCCTCGCGGGTGAAGTCGAGCCCCGTGCGGTATCCCGCCCCGAGCGCCAGCAGCCGGAACGCGAGGGGGTCGTAACCCCAGCCTACGACGTCATCGAGCGTCAGGAAGCCGCCCTTGGACTTCGCCATCCTCTCGCTGTCCAGGCGCAGGAACCGCACATGCACCCAGCAGCGCACGAACGGCTTCCCGGTGGCTGCCTCGGATTGGGCGATCTCGCACTCGTGGTGCGGGAAGAGGTGATCCTCGCCACCGGTGTGGATGTCGAAGGTCTCGCCCAGGTATTTCATGGACATGGCCGAGCACTCGATATGCCACCCCGGATTCCCGCGGCCCCACGGCGAGTCCCATTGCTGGAGATCGCCGGACTTCGCGGCGCGCCAGAGCGCGAAATCCGTGGGGTTTCGTTTGTGCGGATTCACCTCGACGCGCGCGCCGGCCACGCGCTGGTCCGGCGGCTCGGCATTGAGGCGGGTCCCGTACCCCGGGAACGTCGTCGTGTCGAAGTACACGCCGTCCGCCGCCACGTACGCGTTGCCCTTGTCGATGAGCCGCCGGATGAGCTCGATCATCTCGGGGATGTGGTCGGTTGCCTTCGAGACCACATGCGGCTCGAGCACGTTGAGCTTTCGCCGGTCTTCCATGAAGAGGCGCGTGAACTCATTCGCGATCTCAAGCGGACCCTTGCCCGCGCGGCGCACGCCGACCGCCATCTTGTCCTCGCCCTCGTCAGCATCGTCGACGATGTGGCCTACGTCGGTGATGTTCATGACCTGCTTCACATGGAGACCCGAGTACTCGAGCGTCCGCCGCAGGACGTCGGCTGCGACGTAGCTGTAGAGGTTGCCGATGTGTTGCCGGTCGTACACGGTGGGACCGCAGTTGTACATGCCGACCTGACCCGGACGAAGCGGGACGAATGGCCTCACCGATCGCGAGGCGCTGTCGTAGATGCGTAGCTGCACGGACTCGGTTCGCTGGATGCGTTCTTCTCCTTGGCGCTACTTGGTCGCTAGAGCCACTGCCAGCGCGGCGATCGCCTCGCGCGCGCCGACCACGCCCACGCCGTCGTTCGTCTTCGCCTTGACGCTCACGCTCTCCGGCGCGAGGCCGAGCCCGTTCGCGACCGCCCGACGCATCGCGGCGATGTGGGCGCCGAGGCGCGGCGCCTCCGCGATGACCGTCGCGTCGATCGAGACGACGGCGTAGCCCGCCTCGCGGACCTTCGACCCGACCTGGCGCAGCAGCTCTGTGCTGTCCGCGCCAGCGAAACGCGGATCGTCGCTCGGGAAGTGCGATCCGAGATCGCCGAGGTTCGCCGCTCCGAGGACCGCGTCCATCACCGCATGCAGGAGGACATCGCCGTCGGAGTGGCCAACGAGCCCCGTCGGGTGCTCGATCGCGACGCCGCCTAAGACCAGGCGGCGGCCCGCCGCGAGACGGTGAATATCGTACCCGAGCCCGACTCGCTGCGGCATCGGCTAGCGAATTTGCAGTGCAGGCATGCCGACCAGGCCCTTCGCGACGAGCTCTCGCGCGTAGGCGAGGTCCTCGATGGTCGTGATTTTTAGATTCCGCCGCTCGCCGAGCACCATTCGCACGGGGAATCCTGCCGCCCGCACCGCCGCGGCGTCGTCGCCGAACGAGCGATCCCCCGCCGCCAAGCGCGCACGCTCGAGGATCTCGCGACGGAACACCTGGGGGGTCTGCGCGGACCAGAGCCCCTCACGCGCGACCTCTTCGATGGCGACGCCTGCTTCGTCGGCGCGGCGCACGGTGTCGGCGAGCGGGAGGCCGGCGACCGCGCTTCCCTCCGCGCGCGCGATCTCGACGCAGCGCACGAAGAGCGAGGGCGGCGCGAACGGACGCGCGGAGTCGTGGATCGCCATCACGTCCGCGTCCTGTGCGGCGGCGAGCGCTGCCCAGGTCGAGTGCGTTCTCGTCTCGCCGCCCGCGACGATGCTGGCGTTCGGCGCGCGCGATCGGACGATGGCCTCGATCGCGCCGCGAGGACGGTCCGGACGCATCACCACGACGATCCGACCGAACGCGCCCGACGCGAGCGCGGCCGCAAGCGACCACGCCAGCACCGGTTGCCCGCCCAGGTCCGCGTCGATCTTGTCCATCCCGGCGCGTGTCGAGCTCCCCGCGGCGAGGATGGCGCAGACCGCGCGCACCTTATCTATCGATGGCACGAGGCCGGCGGACATCGGTGGTCTCGCCCTTCGGCTGGGCGAAGATCATCCGCCCGCCGACGGTCTGAAGGACGCGCATCACGGTCACGGCGAGCTCGGTGCCTATGTGCCGCGCGCCGTTCTCGATGACGACCATCGTGCCGTCCTCGAGGTAGCCGACGCCCTGAGCCTGCTCCTTTCCCTCTTGGATGACTCGAACGGTGATCTCCTCGCCGGGCAGCACGACCGGGCGCACGGCCTTCGCGAGATCGTTCATGTTCAGCACGGTGATGCCCTGGAGCTCCGCGACGCGATTGAGCCCGTAGTCGTTGGTCATGATCGCAACGCCGAGCGCGCGCGCGAGCGTGACGAGCTTCGCGTCGGCGCCGGAGCCAGCCGGATCGTCGTCGGAGAGCTCGACCTTGACAGTCGCTTCCTTCTGCATCTTCGACAGCATCTCGAGCCCGCGGCGGCCACGCTCGCGGCGTGACCCGTCGGGCGAATCGTTGAAGTACTGAAGCTCCGCGAGGACGAAGCGCGGGACGATGAGGGTGCCCCGGACGAAGCCGCTGCGGACCACGTCCGCGATGCGCCCGTCGATGATCACGGACGTGTCGAGCAAAACGCGCGCGTCGCCCCCGCGCTCGCGACTCTTGCCGCGCACGCCCTGCGCGAAGGCGCCGAGCTCGTTCCGTTTGACGGTCCCGGCGGTCGCGCCGACGACACCGAGGACCACGGCCGTTACAAGCGGCGCGTAGCGCCCTACTTCACCCGGAAGGAACGAGAGCGGGAACGCGAGAAAGAGCGCGAGGATGAGCCCGACCGCGGCACCGAACGCGCCGCCGATGAGATCTCCCGCGTGCGCCGCACGGATCCGCCCGACGATGATCGAGGCGGGCAGGACGGTGACGTACGGCGCTCCGAGCCAGCCCAGGATGGCGCACGCCGTCGCGAGAAGAAGGACGACGAGTACCTGGTTGCTGACCGGCGTGACCTGGGTGACCTGGAGCAGCGAGGCGCCGAGGAAGAAGCCGAAGACGAAGCCGATGAGTGCTGCGACGAGACGGATGAAAGCCACGAAGATCGCTCCCTTCTCATGTGATGCGGCGAGCGCGCGGTCCGACCGATGAAGAGATGGCCGCCGACCGCGGGCACGCGCCGGGATGAATCGATGAACACGCGAACAAGTCTACGGTCGAGGGGGCAAACCCCCTCGAATCCCCGCCACAATGTCCCCATGGACGATCGCGCGCTGCGCATCGCCGTGCTGCTCGCCGCGCACGTGATCTTCCTCTCGGCGGCCGCCCTGCGGATCATCCGCGGACAGCGCGCGCACCTGCTGCGATCGCACGCGGCGTGGTGGCTCCAGTACTACCCCCCGCTCGTGTGGCTGCCGTTCGTCCTCGCCTACGCGATACCGCTCAGCATCGAGCTCGCCGACGGGCTCCAGGTCGCGGGCGTCGTCCTTGCCCTCGGATCGGCGCTCTTCGCCGCGTGGGCGATGTGGTCGCTGGGCCGGAGCTACGGCATCCGCATGGACCTCTTCGAGGGTCACCGCCTGGTGACCGAGGGACCGTATAGCGTCGTCAGGCATCCGATGTATCTGGGCATCCTCTCCTTCCATATCGGCGCGACGTTCGCGATGCAGAGTCTGCTGCTGCTCGCGGCGACCGCCCTGTACGTGGTGCCATTCACCGCGGCGCGCATCGTGGCGGAAGAGCGCGTGCTCCTTCAGGGATTCGGCGATGCGTACAGCGCGTTCGTGCGGCGGGTCCCGGCGCTCGTTCCGTTCGGGCGTTAGCGGTCCGCGACCCCCGCGCGCTCCAGAGCCTCACGTAAAGAGGCCACGCCGCTCACCTCGAGCCCTGTGCCATTCAGCTCACCAAGGCTCGCCGCCGGGACGATGGCGCGCTCGAAGCCGAGTCGCTCCGCCTCCTTGAGCCGCGCGGCGAGACGTTGTACGCGCCGGAGCTCGCCACCCAGGCCGAGCTCGCCGACGAACACCGTACGCGGATCAGCCGGCCGATCGCGCAGCGCGGACGCGACGGCCACCGCGAGGCCGAGATCCGCGGCGGGCTCGCGGATACGGAGCCCACCCACCAGGTTCACGTAGACGTCATGGGTCCCGGCGGAGAGGCCAGCGCGCTTGGCGAGCACCGCCAGCAGAAGCAGCACCCGCTGCGGGTCCGCGCCGTTCACGGTGCGCCGCGGCAGGCCGAAGCTCGTGGGCGTCACGAGCGCCTGCACTTCGACGAGCAGCGGGCGCGTCCCCTCGACGGTGGGCACGACGACGCTGCCCGGCACTCCGCGGCTGCGCTCTTCGAGGAAAACCTCCGACGGATTGGCGACCTCGCGCAGGCCGGTCTCCCCCATCTCGAAAACGCCGACCTCGTCCGTCGAGCCGAAGCGGTTCTTCGTCGCGCGGAGGATCCGGAACGCGTGGAACCGCTCGCCCTCCAGATACAAAACCGCATCGACGATGTGCTCGAGCACGCGCGGCCCCGCGACCGCGCCCTCCTTCGTGACGTGGCCCACGAGAAAGATCGGGACGTCCTCGCCTTTGGCGAGCTCGAGGAGTCGCGCCGTGCACTCGCGCAACTGCGACACGCCTCCGGCCGCGGACGCGATCGCGTCCGAGCTCATGGTCTGTATCGAGTCGACGACGACGAAGAGCGGGCGTGTGCGGCGGATGGCCTCGATGATCGAGGCGAGGTCGGTCTCGGCGAGAAGAAGAATGCCGTCGCCCGCGATGCCGAAGCGCCGGGCGCGCATCTTGACCTGGGCCGCCGACTCCTCGCCCGAGACGTACAGAACGGTGCCCTTCGCCGCGAGCGCCGCGGACGCCTGCATGAGCAAGGAGCTCTTCCCGATGCCCGGATCCCCACCGAGCAGCACGCACGACCCCTGGACGATCCCGCCTCCGAGCACGCGATCGAACTCGCCGATCCCCGTGGCGAGCCGCTCCTCCGCATCCGCCGGGACGTCGCCAAGGGCGATCGGCACGCGCGGCGCGCGCGCCGGGCCGCGTCCCTTCGCGGGCGCCACGACGCGCTCCTCGACGAACGTGTTCCAGCCGTCGCACGAGGGGCAGCGACCGATCCATTTCGGCGATTGGAAGCCGCACTGCTGGCAGACGAAGGCGGTCTTGGGTCGAGTGGGCATCCCGACCCAGTATCGGCCGTCGCCTGCCGACGTATCAGTGCGGTAGCGCCGTTCGCGGGAATACGGAAAAACCGCGTCGGATGACTTGGTAGGACTGGGGTACTACCCCTATAGTCCCGCCTGGTTCACCCGACGTTCTGACGGTGGGTCGGATGGCGGGTAGGCAGCAGGAGTCGGGGACAGGGTGGGAGCGGTCGCAGTAGCGGAGACGCGTGGGCGTCAGCAAAACACGTTCGCCGTTCTCTTCCTCGTCGCCGCAATGCTGGCGACACAGCTGCCGCTGTACGTCCGTGCGGGCCTCAGTCTCGCCACCGCATCCGATACGCGCGTCGACCCGGCCCGCATCGCGCCCTTCGTCGCCCGACCGTCGACGGCGCGCGCCGACGCGGCCCAGCGCGCGCGCGTGATCTCCGCGTACGGACGGCTGCCCATGACCTTCG
>DASYSC010000209.1:0-20436 GCA_036003765.1 Candidatus Limnocylindria bacterium | reverse complement strand
TTCCGGCTCCGACGCGCGCGACGCGACGGCGATGCGCTGCGGCTCGTGCGAGATGGCGGGGTGGTCGCGGCGTCGGGGGTCGCGGTCGTCGGTATCGTCGCGGTATTCGCGTTCGACCAGCTGTTTCTCCTCTTTCATGAGCTCTTCTTTCCGCAGGGCAACTTCCTCTTCGACCCGTCGACCAGCAATCTGCTGCGGCTGTACCCGGAGTGGTACTGGCAGGGCGTAACGGCAGGCGTGGCGGTCTCGTTCATCGCGGCCGCCCTGCTCGCGGCGGTCGGGGCCCACCTCGCGCTCCGCCGGGCGCCGACGAAATACACTCGCGCCGCATGAAAAGAGTCCTGCTCGTTGAAGACCTGCCGCAGGTCGCGCAACACCTTCAGCAGATGCTCTCCCGGGAGAAAGAGGCCGAGCTCGTCGGCGTCGAGAAGGAGGGCGACGCCGCGATCGCGCGCGTCAACACCGAGAAGCCCGACGTCGTGTTGATCGACGCGCTCCTTCAGGGGAAGACCAGCGGCTTCGACATCGCTAAGCGCGTGCGTGCCGCCTCGCCGGGGACGCGGATCATCATCGTCACTGTCCCGCAGCGACCCGTCGATCCGAAGCCGGACCAGGGGATCGATGCGGTCTTCGTGCTCCCCGGTGGCGCGAACGAGCTCGCGGCGGCGCTCGCGGTGGGAAAGCGCGAGATCCGTCTCAAGGGAAGGATGATCGTCTGCTACTCACCGAAGGGCGGGTCCGGCAAGACGACGATCGCGGTGAATCTCGCGACCATCCTCCGGCGCCGCGGGAACTCGGTCGCGCTCATGGATGGCGTGATGCAGTTCGGATCCGTTCGCCATGTCCTTCAAGTGCCGCCGGCGACGCGGTCCATCGTCGATCTGCCGACGGGGCAAGGTATGCGCACCTCGTTGTCGGAAGTTCTCTGGGAGGGACCGAGCGGCATCGCGGTCCTTCTCGGGCCGCCGCGCCCCGAAGAGGCGGAGCTCATGGCGGCACCGGACGTGGCGACCGCGATGATGCTTCTGGCGGAGGATCACGATTACGTCATCGTCGATGCGCCCACAAAGCTCTCCGACGAGTCGCTCGCCGTCCTGGATGCGGCAGACGTGATCCTCCTTGTGGTGACGTACATGCAAGCCTCCGTCGCGAACACGCGTGCGGCCGTCGACACGTTCGAGGCGCTCGGGTACAAGGGCACCAAGCCGATCCTGCTCGTGGTCAACCAGTCCGACACGTCCGCCGGCATGTCCAAGGGCGGCATCGAGCACACGCTCAACCTGCCGGTCATCGCGGAGATCCCGACGGACTGGAAGGTCGTGGGCGATTCCCTGAACAAGCAACAGCCCTTCGTACTGTCGAGCCCGAACTCGGCCGTCGCGAAAGCGATGGACGCGCTCGCGAGCGCTCTCGTGCAGCAGCAGCGCCGCTAGACGTTCGTGTGGGAGATACCGCTGACCGGCCGATAGGCCTGTTCGATTCGGGCGTCGGCGGGCTGACCGTACTGCGCGAGCTGCGCCGCCAGCTCCCGAACGAGTCGACTCTCTACCTCGGCGACGAGGCCCGCATGCCGTACGGACCGCGCGAGCCGGCCGAGGTGCTCAGGTTCACGCGCGAGGCCATGCGGTGGTTCGCGGGACGCGACTGCAAGCTGGTGGTCATCGCCTGCAACACCGCAACGTCGGTCGCGCTCGAGGCGGTCCGCGAGGAGTCCGCCGTACCGATCATCGGCGTCATCCGTCCGGGCGCCGCAGCGGCCCTGACGGCGACCGCACGCCGCGCGATCGGCATCCTCGCGACCGTCCTCACGGTGCGCTCCGGTGCGTACATCCGAGCGCTCCGCGACCTCGACCCTCTTGTGGACGTCGCGCAGCAGGCGTGCCCGAAGCTCGTCCCGCTCGTCGAGGAAGGCCGCGCGAATACCGCCGAGGCCGAGGACGCGGTCCGCGAGTACGTTGAGCCGCTCCTCACGGAGGGTGGAGTGGTGCGGCCGGTCGTCGACACGCTGCTGCTTGGGTGCACGCATTACCCGCTGCTCCGGCCGACCATCGAGAAGGTCGCCGGGAGGGACGTCCGCGTGGTCGACTCGGCCGCGACGACGGCGCTTGCGGTACGCGAAGTGCTCGCCTCGCACCGCATGGTCCGTGAAGGAGGCCGCGCGGAACACCGTGTCTTCTGCACAGGCTCGGGCGAGCGATTCCGCCGGATCGCGCGCGCCGTCTTCCAGGAGGACCCGCCGGCCGTAGACGAGACGCGGCTCCAGACGTGAGCGTCGTGTCGGCGATCACCGGCCTGCCGTACGTCGGCAAGACGACGCTCTTCAACCTTTTGACCGGTGCGCACGCGGCCACCGGCTCGTTCTCGGGCGCGGAGGCCGAGACGAACGTGGGGGTCGCGAAGGTGCCGGACGACCGCGTCGACCGGCTCGCGGCGCTCTACCACCCGAAGAAGACGACGCACGCGGAGGTGATGTACCGGGACCTCGGGCTCGCGCACGCGGAGAAACCGGGTCAGGGCATCTCGCCACAGAAGCTCGGCGACCTGCGGACGGCCGACGCCCTCGTCCACGTCGTCCGGGCGTTCGGGGACCCGTCGGTCCCGCACGTCGACGGATCGGTCGATCCGGTGCGCGATCTCGCCGCGGTGGAGCTCGAGCTGCTCTTCGCCGATCACGGCGTGGTCGAGCGTCGGCTCGAGCGGATCGAGCCCGAGCTCCGGAGCGCGAAGGGGATCGAACGCGAGGCGAAGGAGCGCGAGAAGACGGTGCTGCAGAAGGCCCTCGCGGCCCTCGACGCGGAGCGGCCGCTCCGCGATCTGGACCTCGACGCGGAGGAGGAGAAGGCGATCCGCGGTTTCCGCTTTCTCACACGCATGCCCGTGCTCGTCGCGGTGAATCTCGACGAGGCGGACATCACCGCGCCGGAGAAGGTGCTCGGCCCCGTGCGCGCGGCAGCGGGTGCGCACCGCGCGAGCGCGGTCGTACCGGTCTGCGCCAAGATCGAGGCGGAGATCGCCGAGCTTCCGCCCGACGAGGCGGCGGCATTCCGAAAGGAGATCGGGCTCTCCGAGCCGGCGCTCAACCGCCTGATCCGCGCGACGTACGAGCTGCTCGGACTTTGCTCCTTCTTCACGACGGGCGACGATGAGGTACGCGCCTGGACGGTGCCGTGCGGCACTCCCGCGCAGCAGGCCGCGGGCGCGATCCACACCGATCTCGAGCGTGGCTTCATCCGCGCCGAGGTCATCCAGTGGGACGCGCTGCTGAAAGCAGGGAGCGAGGCCGAAGCGAAGCGGCAAGGGGTCATGCGGGTAGAAGGGAAGGCCCATCCGATCAAGGACGGCGAGATCATGCACGTCCTCTTCAATGTCTGATGTTTGACCTGGTCGCGATCGGGCACGCGGCGCGCGATGAATTCGAGGGCGATCCCGAATGGCGCATCGGGGGGACGGCGGTGTACGCGGCCGCGGCGGCCGCGCGGCTCGGGGACCGCGTCGCGCTCCTCACGCGCGCCGGCCCAAGGGAACGCGAGCGCCTCGCCGCACGCTGCGCCGAGCTCGGGGTCGAGCTGCATGCGCTGGACAGCGAGACCACCACGACGTTCGCGTTCCGCTACGTCGACGGGAAGAGAAAGCTGCGCCTCAAGTCGCGCGCCCGGGCCATCGGCGCGGAGGCCGTTCCCGCGCCGCTGCGCAACACCCGCAGCGTGGTACTCGCGTCCATCGCTCACGAGCTCGATCGTTCGCTCTTCGAGGTGTTCGCGGATGTGCCCCGGGTGCTCGCCGCGCAGGGCTATCTGCGGTCCTGGGACGCCGACGGTTCGATCCACCGGCGGGAATGGGACGAAGCCGATGACGTCCTTGGCCACGTCGCCGTCGCGGTGGTCAGCGAGGAGGACATCGAGGGCGACCTCGAGCTCGCGCGCGGCTGGGCGCGCACCACGCCGGTGATCGTCACCGTCGCCGAACGCGGCGCGATCGTGCTACGCCGCGGGCGGGAGGTCCTCGTTCCCGGTTTCGCGGTGGACCGCGTGGTCGACCCGACGGGTGCCGGGGACGCCTTCTGCGCCGGACTCGCGCTCTCGCTCGCCGACGGGAACGACCTGGAAAACGCGGCGCGTTTCGCCAACGCCGTCGCGTCCTTCGCCGTCGAGGCGGTGGGCGTCGCCGGCCTTGCGACGCGGGAGCAGGTAGAGGCGCGGATGCGCGCTCACACGCCGTCTTCCTCGGCGTCCAGGTCCCCGTCCGGCGGCGCTCCTCCAGGGCGGACGATCCCATAGTCATCCTCGATCGGCGCCGAGAGCTCGAGCCCCGAGAAGCGCATGTGCTCGAGCTCGTGGGCGTAGTCGCGCAGCTTCTGGGCCGCGTCGGTGAGCGTCCTCGCGCCGTCCATCGCCCACCGGCCGCGGATGGTCAAGCTGCCGCAGTCAGGGCATTCATAGATCGGATCGCCTCGCTCGAGCTCATCCATTTCGCTCTCGTTCATTCATCCTCCTCGACCAGGCGCATCGGCGACTCCTCACCTGGGCGCACGATGAAGGCGTAGTCGTCGCTCACCGGCTGCTCAAGCTCGAAACCTGCGCGCGCAAGCTCGTCCAGCTCGCCGGCTCGCGCTCGGAACCTCGCGGCGGCCTCGGCGAGAGTCGTCGCGCCATCCATCGTCCACTTCGCGCGGATGCAGAGATGACCGTAGTCGCGCCACTCCTCCATGCAGTCGTGGAGCCACTGCTCATCCATGAGGCGACGCCAGCCCCTCCTCCATGACGATTCGTACATCGGAGGGCGCTTGCGGTCACTGGGACGGAGTGGTCTTGGTCTCTCCCGAGTACGTCTTGACGTCCTGCGCGTAGAAGCGCGCCCAGGTGCCGTCGCGGATGGCGCCGGCGAGCCAGGCGTTGAGGAAAGGGAGGAAGCCCTGCCGGTCGCCGGCGACGTTCCTTTTGACCCCGATCGAGTAGCGCTCGGTGGTCACGAACCTTCCGACGAGCTTCGTGTTCGGGTCGAGCTTCACCAGGTTCCAGAGGATCGCCTCGTCGGCCCCGATCGCGTCGACCTGACCCTGTTGGAGCGCGCCGAGGCAGGAGGCATAACTGTCGAGCGAGAGCGTCCTCGCGAAGGCGCTCGCCTCGACGACGTGTTCGGCGACCGCCGTGTCCCGCTGGACGCACACCGTCTTGGTGTCGAGATCCGGCAGATCCTTGATCTCGTCGTTCGTGGACCTGATCAGGATGCGCTCGCCGGTCACGAAATACGGATCGGTGAAATCTACCGGCGAATCGAGGCCGGTGCCGCGTTCCGGCGCCACCAGCCGCGCGATCGTCACGTCGGCCTGCGCGCTGGTGAGAGCGGCGACCGCTCCCCTCCGCTCCACAGAGATCCACTCGATCACCGAGTCGGGGTCCTGTTGCGGGCCGAAGATGGCCTTCGCCAGCTCGCGACTGAGATCGATTTCGAAGCCGGTGCGCAGGCCGGTGTAGTCGTGCACAGCGAACGGAATGTCCTGATCGAGCACCCCGATCCTGATCCTGCCCTTGGTCTGCAGCGCGTACGTATACGTCGCGAGCTCGAACTTCGGCCGGGCCGAGGTCGGCCGCGCCGTCGGACTGGGCGTCTCCTGGGAGGGCTGCGGGGTGCACCCCGCGATCACGATCGCGAGCAGCGCCGCAATGGTGACGTAGCGCGCGTGCATGGAATGAGCGTACCGGCGTGCCGGGGGGGCTTTGCCCCCCGAGAGCCCCCCACTAGGCTGCTTCGCGTGGATCATTTCGGACCCGCGCGGTCGGGGCTCGAGTCGTTCCCCGGCGAGGCCGCGGTGTTCGCCTGCGACGATCGGGGCGGAGAGCTGTTCGCGGAGCGGGCCGATGAGCTCTTTCCCTCGGCGTCGGTGATCAAGCTGCCGCTGGTGATGGCGCTGTACGCGGACGCCGCACGTGGCGACATCGATCTCGACGAGCGCGTGCGGGTGGGGGAGCGGGTCGACGGCAGCGGCGTGCTGCGGCACCTGCGAGACGTGGAGACGGTGTCGCTGCGGGACCTCGCGATGCTTTCCATCATCGTCTCGGACAACACCGCGACGAACCTGCTCGTCGACCGTTTCGGATTGGAGCGAGTCAACGAGCGGATGCGTGAGTGGGGCTGCGCGGAGAGCCGATTCGCCCGGAAGATGTACGACTTCGCTGCCGCGAGGTGCGGCAAGGAGAACCTCATGACCGCGCGCGAGACCGCGTCGCTCCTGCTGCGGCTGCTGCGCGGCGAATGCGGCGACCCTGCCACGAGCAACGCGGTCCTCGCGATCCTGGACGAGTGCCAGGACCGCACGATGCTTCGGCGCTATCTGCCCTACGGCGCGAGGCTGGCGCACAAGACGGGGACGCTGGATGAGTCCCGCAACGACGCGGCGATCATCCGCGGCGAGCGGCCCCTGGTGGTAGCCGCGTTCAGCCGGAAGCTGAGCGACACGGGCGCGGCGGTGTCGTGGCTTGGTCTGCTCGGCTGGTGCGCGTACCGCGCCGCGGGGAATCCAGGCGAGGCTCTTCCCCCGGAGCTCGTGCGTACCGCATGATTCGGGCGTGAGAGGGCGCGCCGGTCATCGGCGCGAGCGACGAGGTCCGCGAGCGGGGCGTGCGCTCGCCGCGCTCGCCTTGTCGCTTGGGGGTCTCGTGCTGGCCGCGGCCTTCGTTGGCATCACCGTGCAGGGGAACGCCATCGCGCGCGAGATCGCCGGCTATCACGCGGACATCGCGACTGCGCAGGCGGAACAAGCCGCGCGGACCGCGCACATCGTCGAGCAGCAGACGCCGGACTACGTGAGGGAGAAGGCCCGCGACTACGGGTACATCGGCCCGAACGAGTCGCTCATCGCCGTCGAGCGGACCGGGCAAACGAGCGGCCCGTCGACCCAGGCCGCGCCCGCGAGCTTCGCGCGGATAGCGCGCTGGGCCGAATTCTTCTTTGGGACGCGATAGAAGTTAGAATGTGATCGCGGGGTGGAGCAGCGGTAGCTCGTTGGGCTCATAACCCAAAGGCCGAAGGTTCGAATCCTTCCCCCGCAACAGCAGACGCAGCCCTCATCGACACTCGACACTCGACAGTCCTATTGGCACGAGCCTGGTTGTTTGATACATGCTCGTGGATGCCTTATCGCGATCCCGAGCAGCGCCGCGCCTACGGGCGCGAATGGATGCGCCGAAACCCTGAGAAAGCTCGAGAGGCTATGCGGCGTTGGCGGCGAGCGCATCCGGCCGAGCACAACGCTGAGGGTCGCAGTTATTACGCGCGTCATCGAGATCGGCTGGCCGTGTACTTCGCGGCGTACTTCCGCGCGCATCGTGAACTCAGGCAGGCGATCAGTGCGCGGCGGCGCGCTCGAGAACTTGCCGCGGAAGGCGACTACACGACATCTGAATGGATGGAGTTGTTGCGGACGTACGAGTACAGGTGTGCCTATTGCGGCGCGACTGGCCCGCTCGAGCCCGACCATAAGGTGCCGCTCGCGCGAGGCGGGACAAACTTCATCGCGAATATCCTGCCCGCCTGCTCGCGGTGCAATCGTCGGAAACGTCTACTCACTGATGTGGAATTCCGTGCCCGCCTCGCCGCGGAAAAGCGCCACGCGGACGCCGACTACGACTTCTCGCGTGTCCTCATCATGTAGTAGAAGAAGCCTCCGATCAGCAAAACGGGGAGCAGGCTGAGGATGATCGAGCCGACCGTCGAGATCGTCGTTTCAGCGGACTGATAGACGAGGTCAACCGCACTGTCCGGATGCGCGGCGTTGTAGTCGACGATGGCCTTCGCGAAGAGCTGGTCCTGCTCGGGAAGCGTGGCCTGCTCTCTCTGGGCCGAGTTGCGGAACTCCAGCGTTGCTTTGTTGCCAACCACAGTGACGGCTCTGATCTTCCCGGCCTGCACGTCCTGGATCGCTTGGGTGAGAGACACCTGGGGTACCGAGGGCGTCTGCGAACGGTACGCGTAGAGGAGCAAAAGACCCATCACCACGAGGAGAAGCGTGAGCACAGCGTTCGTCGCGAGCCGATTCGCGGCGGGCCGTGTCGGCCGATCGCCGCCCGCAGCCATCGCAAGTTCGCCCGACGCGCGAAAGCCGCCGCAACGGCACGCCGCGCCACCCACCTCGCGATAGCAGGGCCGCTCGATCCCCGGATCCGCACGCTGTCGCGACCCCGTGGCGTCGCGGTCGTGCCACTCGTGGGTGTGGCCGCAGGTCGCGCAGATGGCGCGCAGATCGGTCATCTTTTCGGACTCGCGTCGATACACTAGGTCCCATCAGGGCTGGGTAGCTCAGTGGTAGAGCAGCCGACTCATAACCGGCAGGTTCGTGGGTCCGATCCCCACCCCAGCCACCAGTGACCCCATCCGCGATCCGGGCGACCGTCCGCGACTACATCCGTGCGCACGACATTCTGAAGCCCGGTCCGCTCGTCGTTGCCGTCTCCGGAGGGGCTGATTCGACCGCACTCCTCTTGCTCCTCGCTGATCTCGCGGACGAATTCGGCGTGGTGCTCCACGTGGCGCATTTCGACCATCGCACTCGGCCGACGCAGGCCGCCGCGGACGCGGACTTCGTTGCCAAGCTCGCCAACCGCGTCGGCGCGCCGATCCGCATCGGACGCGCCGGCACACGGACGAAGAGCGAAGACGATGCGCGCCGTGCCCGCTACGAGTTCCTGCGGCGCGCGGCGCGAGAGATCGGCGCGACCGCGATCGCCACCGGCCACACCCGCGACGATCAGGCCGAGACGGTCCTGCTCCATCTCGCCCGCGGCACCGGTCTCGCGGGCCTCGCCGGCATCCACCCGCTGCGCGACGGGATCGCGCGCCCGATCCTGGCGATCGGGCGGAAAGACACAGCCGCCGTGTGCCGCGCGGCCCGGATTCGACCGCGCGTGGATCCCACGAACCGCTCGCTCAAGTACGCCCGCAACCGCGTGCGGCTCAACGTCATCCCGGAGCTCGCGAAGATCAATCCGCGCGCGACCGAGGCGATCACACGGCTCGCCGAGGCTGCAGCGGCGCTCGGAGGCGATGAAGAACGGGCGGTCGCCGACGCGCTCGCGAGCGCGACGCGCGGCAACGCGATCGCAGTCGATGCCCTCGCTGACGACGAGCTCCGCGGACAGGTGCTCGCGCTCGCGTGGACGCTCGCGACGGCCCGAACCCTCACCGCCCGGCACCGCGGCGCCCTCGAGCGGCTCACGGCGACCACCGATGGCACGCGATCGATTGATCTTCCCGGTGGTCGCGCGGTACGTGAATACGGAATGCTCCGCATCGTCACCACCCGCTCGGATGTGCCGCAAGATGAAGCGAGGCGACTTGAGCCGGGGCGGGAGATCACCTGGAACGGCTGGCGCCTCGCTCTCGGGGTGTCCGGGACGATTGACGGCGCGCAGGAGGCCCGCATACCTGGGAACTTGATGAGAACCCTCGAAGTCCGCAGTCGCCGTCCCGGCGACCGTCTCCCTGGACCGCGCGGGCGCAAGCTTCAGGACGTTTTCACCGACGCAAAGGTGCCGCTCGCGCTGCGCCGGCGCTGGCCCGTCATCAGCACCGCGGAGGGGGTTTGGTGGGTCCCCGGGCTCAGCGAGGCCCCGCCTGACAGCGACGGAACACCGCTTGCGGTAACGGCTCCGGGGCACTTTGGGAACGTCCGTTGGAGTGGCCGCGTTAGACAGGTAGCATCGAAGCGAGAGCCGACCGCGAAGCGGTCGCGGAGAGGACCCAGTAGCTGAACCTCGATAACCGGATCTTCAAGAACGGCATCCTGACCCTCCTCCTGGTGGTGATGGGGTTGGCGTTGCTCTACGCGTACCGGTCGCAGACGCCCTCCGTCCCCGAGGTCTCCGTCACCGCGGCGATACAGGACATCCAGGCGGGGAAGATCAAAACGGTCACGGTGGTCGCGAACAAGGCGACCCTCGACTTCCGCAACGGCACGCAGAAAGAGCAGGCCCAGCTCCAAGAGCAGGACCAGCTGCTCTCGAAGACGATCACCGACTACAACAATGCGAATCCGTCGCAGACCGTCGACCTCAAGTACCAGCCGGACAACAACTCGCTTTCGATCGTCGGCTCGATCGTCCTGAGCCTCTTGCCGGTCCTGCTGATCGGCGCCTTCTTCTTCTACATGATGCGGCAGGCGCAGGGCACGAATAACCAGGCGCTGTCGTTCGGAAAGAGCCGCGCCCGCATGTTCATCGGCAACAAGCCGACCGTGACCTTCGACGACGTCGCCGGGGTCGAGGAGGCCAAGCAGGAGCTCACTGAGGTGGTCGAGTTCCTGAAATATCCCGAGAAGTTCTCATCGCTCGGCGCGCGCATCCCGCGCGGCGTGTTGCTGGTGGGCCCGCCCGGCACCGGCAAGACGATGCTCGCACGTGCCGTAGCGGGCGAGGCCGGGGTCCCGTTCTTCTCAATCTCGGGCTCCGAGTTCGTGGAGATGTTCGTCGGCGTCGGCGCCTCTCGAGTGCGCGACCTCTTCGACCAGGCCAAGCGCAATGCGCCGTGCATCGTGTTCATCGACGAGATCGACGCGGTCGGCCGCCAGCGTGGCGCCGGCCTTGGCGGGTCGCATGACGAGCGCGAGCAGACGTTGAACCAGATCCTCGTCGAGATGGACGGCTTCGATACCGGCACCAACGTCATCGTCGTCGCGGCCACGAACCGACCCGACGTCCTCGACCCGGCCCTCCTCCGGCCCGGCCGCTTCGACCGGCAGGTGGTGCTCGACCGGCCCGATATCAAGGGCCGTAAGGCGATCCTCGACGTGCACGTCCGCGGTAAGCCGCTGGACAAGAACGTCGACTTGCTCCGTATCGGGCAGATCTCGCCAGGCTTCTCGGGCGCGGACCTTGCCAACGTCGTGAACGAGGCCGCGATCCTCGCCGCGCGCCGCAACAAGAAGCAGATCGGACAGATCGACTTCGAGGAGGCGCTCGAGAAGGTCGCCCTTGGCCCGGAGCGCCGCTCGCGCGTGATCACCGAGAAGGAGAAGTGGATCGTCGCCTACCACGAGGCGGGCCACGCGCTCTGCTTCAAGCTGCTCAAGCACACCAACCCGGTGCACAAGATCTCGATCGTCGCCCGCGGCATGGCCATGGGCGTCACCTGGTCGCTCCCCCAGGAGGACCGCTACTTCCGGACCCGTTCGGAGTTCGAGGACGACATCGCCGCCGCACTCGGCGGCTGGGTCGCCGAGCAGCTCCACCTCGGTGGCGACGCAACGACCGGAGCTTCGAACGACATCGAGAAGGCGACCGAGATGGCGCGGCAGATGGTCACCAAGTTCGGCATGAGCGAAAAGCTTGGCCCGCTCCAGTACGGGAAGACCGACGAGCTCATCTTCCTTGGCCGGCAGATCCAGGAGGAGCGGAACTACTCCGAGGAAGTGGCCAAGATCATCGACTCAGAGGTCCACGACATCGTCGACCACGCTCGCCAGCGCGCGTATGAGGTCCTCACGCAGAACCGAGAGAAGCTCGACCTGATCGTCAGCAAGCTCATCGAGCAGGAGACGCTCGAGTCCGACGAGTTCAACAAGCTCTTCGAGGAGGGCGGCGAAGGCGTGCCGGTGGCGGCGTCAACGGCCGGCCCCGACGCGAGCCCCCCGGGCGCTCCCGCCGGCGAGGAGCGTCGTCGCGAGAAAGGCGAGAAGGGCAAAGGCCCGGCGCCCGCACCGACACCCGCCTAGCAATTCGGCGCTCGCTCCAGGTCGCTTTCGCTCCCAAGGCCGTCGTCGGCCGCGCGCGTCAGCAAGCTGCCGCGGCCGGCACTCCTAGGCTGCGTAACAACCGGCACGCCGCTTGCTTGTACTGATCGGCGATGACCGAGCTCTTTGTCGCGACCATTGAGCGGATCGAGGAGAGCGAAAACGTACGGCTCGTCGCGTTGTGGGCGTTCACAGCGCTTCTCGCGATCGCGTTCCTCGCGATGCTCGTCGGCGACCAGGTCCAAGCCGCCACCTTCTAAGGAGCCCCAACGCGGTAGCGTCCGCGCGTGCGGCTGTTCATCGCGATCCCGCTTCCGTCTGACGTCGCCCAACGCGCGTTCGCGGTCCTCCCCCAGACCCTCCCCGGTCTTCGCCGCGTTCAGCCGGACAACCTCCACGTGACTCTTGCCTTCCTTGGTGAGACGCCCGAGTCGCGCCTCCCCGATGTCGCGGCAGCCGCGGAGGACGCTGCCCGCGCTGTGCGCCGGTTCACGCTCGGATTCGACAGGGCCGGAAGATTCCCCGAGCGCGGCCGGCCGCGGGTCGTCTGGCTCGGCATGGCCCAGGGACGCTCGAGCGTGGAGCGGCTCGGTGAGGCCGTCTTCCGTGCGCTGCGCGAGAGCGCGCTCGACTTCGAGGATCGTCCGCTCTCGCCGCACCTCACGCTCGCACGCGTCCGGGACGAGGCGACCGCGGCGGAGTCGCGCACCGTCGCCGCGACGATCGATACGCTCGAAGTCCCGAGCCTTTTGGTCGACGTGCGCGAGATCGCCGTCGTTCAGAGCGTCCTTTCGTCGAAGGGCCCGCGATACACTGCCCGCGCGACGGCTCCGCTGGAAGGGGTGGGGAGGGATCACGTATGAGCACCGAGGCGCTGAACGCGGTCCTCGACCGTGCCATGAACGACGCCACGTTTCGCGCGAAGCTCGCGGCGGACCCGGCGTCGGCGCTGGCGGGCTACGACCTCACCGACGACGAGCGCTCGCGCTTCACAGCCGGCACAGCGCAGGCGGAGCGCCTGGAAGAACGCATGTCCAAGACCGACCTTTCGGCCGCGTTCGGCGCTAAGACGTCAACCCCGAACCTCCGGACGCCTACAAAGACGCGCCGCCGCTAATGCGCTTCGTCGGCGCGGGCCGCGAGGATCTCGCTGACGAAGGGCCCGAAATTGAGAGCCGCGAGCGCGAGTGCCACGAGGATCCCCAGCAGATCCCGAAGTGAGGCGTCGACCCGGTCCGCGAGCACGCCCTCCACCAGGCTGGGGACGCCCACGAGGACGAGCGCCGTCACGCCGATCACATAGGCAAGCGCCGCCGCGGCGTATGCGAGAAAGCCGGCCTCGAGGCGGCTGCGCGGACGCCTTGGATGCTCCAGCAGATCGGCGAACACGAAGCGGAGCGCTTTGTGGCGAAGCGCGTTGACGTTCGCGAGGTCTTCGAGCACGTAGTAGCCGTCGAACTCGAGGAGCGGAGAGAAGTTGAACACGACGCTCGCGAGGTTCGCGACGGCCAACCAGATAGCGATGAGCTGCAGAGGGCCGTCGGTCCACGCCGCGACGAGTCCGAGCAGGCCCGCGAGACCGAAGTTGAAGAGGGGGCCCGCGGCGTTTACGAGCGCGCGACGGTGCCGGTCGATGAGCCAGGCGTCCGAGGTGTCGACGTAGATCACCGGCGTGAACCAGAAGAGCCCCAATCCCGCGCGTCCAACCCTGCGGCCGCCGGCCTTCGTGGCGAGCGCATGTGCCGCCTCGTGCCCGATGCCGGCGACGAGCAAGCCGGCAAAGGCGACGAGGATCCCGCCGAGCCCGAAGTCGTTGGGCGAGGCCTCCCGGATAACGGACGCAAGCGCACCGAGCCCGACGATCCCGAACCCGACCGCACCCGCGGCGCCGCCAGGAGTGAACGCGAACCCGAGGAAGCGGAAAAGGTGCGTCGCAACTCGGTCGGCGTCGCGCATCTCGAGACGCGGCGCGAGCACGAGGTCGGTCACGCGCGCGAGTCGGCTGTTGGTGTCCTCCGCCGCGATGCGCGGCGCGCTGGCCAGACCGGCTGACTGCAGGCTCGCGACGGTCGCGAACACAGCCTGCGGATCGAGAGCTCCGGTGCGTTCGAAGTGGCGGAACGCCAGATCACGAAGCGTGCGCTCGCCGTCGAGGTCTCGGTAGATAGCGAGGGCATCGCGCGTCAATCTCAAATAGGTCCCCGTGGCGCTGTCGCCGAGGATCGTCGCGGTCGGGTCGTCCGGTGCCGGCGCGATGGTCGGTATGCCGGCCCGCCGCGGCGCGTGCCGCGCCTGCATGGCGGCTTCGAGGCGGTCGACCAAATGGCGATGCTTCGTCAGGACCGGGCGGACGTCGGAACCCAACAGGCGGAAGGCCTCGACTGGCGTCTTCGCTCGGACAGTTGCCGTCCTGATCACACCCGTAAGTGCGGCGACTTCGCCCACGAACGCGCCGCTACCAAGCGTATTCAGCACCCGCCCGCCGGATCCGCCGCGCACGATCTCGACTTCGCCAGTGCGGATCAGGTAGGTGTCGTCGCCCTCGTCGCCCTGGCGCAAGAGCTCGTCGCCTTCGGCGAACCGGACCGGCTCGAGCCTGGCCGCGAGCTCATCGATCGCGCCCGACGGCAGGTCGGCGAAGGGGCTCGAGCTGCCCAGAAAGTGGGTGCCTTCGCGCACGAGCGCGAAGGCATCCAGGGTCGACGCGAAGGCGGCCGAAGCACCGATCGCCGCGCGCAGCGCGACGGCCGGAATCCGCAGGCCGCGGCAGGGGACGAGAGCCGTGACGGCGGCGTTCCGCGGCTGTCCCGAAAGGATGGCCATCTCTCCGACGAGCACGGGCGCGGCGAGTGTGCGCAGCGTGCGCCCGCTCGGACCGGTGGCGACGCGTACCCGACCACTGGTGAGCGCGTAGGCCGCATCGGCGCTCTCGCCTTCCCGAACGATCGTTGCTCCGGGGGAGAACCGCACGGCGGTGCTCGCCGCCGCGAGGCGCGCCCGCTCCTCCGGTTCCAGGACGAGCAACGGACCGAAGTCGAGCGGACCGGACACGGCCCGCAGGTTAGCGAGAGCGCTATGCACACATCATCGGGAATCGCGCCCCAAACGCTGTCGTTCCATATTTCCGAGCGGTAAACTCGGAAATTGGATGGGTCCCCAGATGCGACCGATCGGCGTGATCTACGAGAACGAGGGCTGGCTAGAGCCGCTCTTCCGGGCCCTCGACGCCGTTCGGGCGCCCTACGAGCGGCTGTACGCCGTGGACGTCACTTTCGACCCAGCCGGTCCCGGGCCGCGGTGGTCGTTGGCGGTGAACAAGGTCTCGCCGTCGAGCTACCTGCGCGACCACGCGGCGGCGATCCCGTTCGCGCGGTCGTTCCTGCCCTTCCTCGAGGGGCGTGGCGTGCCTGTCGTGAACGGCAGCGCCGCGTTCAGACTCGAGACTTCGAAGGCGCAGCAGCTGCTTCTCCTCCACTCGCTCGGGATTCGCGGGCCGCGAGCGCGAGTCGTGACCAGCCACACGCGGATCGGTGAGGCCGCCACGGGCCTGCGCTTCCCGGTCATCGTGAAGCCCAATGTAGGCGGATCCGGCGCCCTGATGCGCCGGTTCGACGAGCCGGCGGAGCTCACTGCGGCGGCGTCTTGGGAGCTCGGGCCCGATGGCAGTGGGATCGTCCAGGAGTACCTCGAGCCCGCGGACGGCGCGATCGTGCGCATCGAGTTCCTCGACGGCGAGTTCCTCTACGCAATCAAGATCACCGACGACCGCGCGCATCGAGAGGATTTCAACCTCTGCCCGGCGGACATCTGCCAGGTACCCGATCCGCTTGCGGAGTTCGACAACAATCCGCTGGACGCGCCGGCGAAGAAGCCGCTCCGGATCGAGGCCTTCGATCCGCCTGGCGAGATGATCGACGCGGTCCTGCGTATCGCGCGCGCCGGGAAGCTCGACGTCGGCGGCGTGGAGTACCTCGTGGCGGCACGCGACGGCCTTCCGTACGTCTACGACATCAACGCCCTCTCGAACTTCGTCACCGACGCGCTGGCGCTCGTCGGTTTTGATCCGCACGCTCGGTTCGCCCGGTGGCTCGTCGAGCGCGCGTCCCGCTCTTCAGACCGTGCCTTCGAGGAGGTCCTTCGATGATCCGCAAGGCCGATCCGTATCGCGACACCGATGTCATCGACGCGCGCGCGCCGCGGACGAACCAGGCCATCGTGGGCACTCTCTCGCTTCTCGCCGTCCTCACCGGGTGGTGGCCGATCCTCGGCGTGCTCGCCGGCCAGCTCGGGATCGGCCTGATCTTCGGACGCCGCTACTGCGTGCCCTGCCTCCTGTACTTCGAGGTCATTCAGCCGCGAATGGGCGAAGGCCCGATCGAGGACAGTCGCCCGCCGCGATTCGCGAATATCGTCGGCGCGGTCTTCCTCGGCGCCGCGACCGTCGCGTACTTCGCCGGCGTCACGATCGTCGGCCAGGCCCTTGGGCTGATCGTCGCGGCGCTCGCGCTCCTCGCGGCGACAACCGGGCTGTGTGTGGGGTGCGAGATCTACCGCTTTGCGGCCCGGATTCGCGGCGTCCGTGCGAGGCGGATCGACACCGTGGATCTGGTCGAGCTGGGCGCGCCCGTGGCCAGCGGCCAGATCGTGGTCGAGTTCACACACCCGCTATGCACCGATTGCCGCACGCTGGAAGACGAGCTTCGAGCGGCCGGACGCACCGTGGTGACCGTGGACGTCTCCCGCCGTCCGGAGCTCGCGCGCAAGTACGGCGTCGCGCTCGTGCCGATGGCAGTCGCGGTCGCGCCGGGCGGCGCGGTCATCGAGCGTCTCGCGTGACCCTACCCGCGATCGAAGAGCGCATTCGCCAGATGCGTGACTCAGGCGAGCTGAGCGGTCTGCCCGGCGAAGGGGCTCCGCTGCCGGTCGATCCCGACGCCGACGCGGGCGAGGCGTGGGCCGCGCGGCATCTTGTCCGAACGTCCCGGGCGCGGCCGGAGTGGGTCCAGCTCCGTCAGGACGTGGGTGAGCTGCGTTCGCGGATCGCGGCCCGCGTGCGCGCACATCGCGCCTGGCTCGAGCGGCGCGGTGCGCAGCTTGATCGTTTCCCGGCCGAGCGGATCTTGCTCGAGGTCGCGGCGACCCGAGCAGCCGACGAGCGCGTGCGGAACGAGCTGAACATCGCGGTCGACGAGGTCAATGCGCGCGTCCGGCAGCACAACCTGCTGGTCCCGAGCCCCACGCTTCATCTTCAAATGGTGACGCTCGAAGGGCTGCTCGGGGCGGGGCGCGACTAAGCTCCGCCTAGGCCGCGCGCTCACCTCGTCCGCGCTGGGCGGGCGGGCGGACCGGTCCGCGGCGGCGGTAGTTCGCGAACGCATACCGATCGCACGCGATCTCGGCGCTCGACCCCCAGCCGTGCGTGAGGTACAGCCACCAATGGCAGAACTCGTGGAGGTAGAGGAAGCGGATGACCTCGCGCCTCGTGCGGAACAGCACGATCGGGGTACCGTCAGCGCCGAGGTCGACGATCTCGCGGAACGGCCGGAAGGGCTCCGGCACCTGTAGGACCATCTCGGGCTCGTCCCAGAACGTGAAGGCCTGGAGGTGCGGCGCCGTGCGATACCGGAGCGGCTTCACGGTTACCCGATAGCCGGTCGCCGTGGGCAGGCCCCGCAGGACATCGCGGATGTCCACGGCCGAATGGGTCCGCAAGGTCGAGCGCACGGCCATCGGCCCGAGTGGGCGGCCAGCCGGGCGGAAGCGTCTCACTCCCTCAATCTAGCGGCGGGGGGTTGCACCCCCGGGCCCTGAGGAGTCCGAGGGCAGCGAAGCCCCCTCGACTGCTGCTACGATTCGTGCGAACGTCGCTCGAGCGGGAGCGATTAGGCCGCGGCAGCCGGCAAGAGAACCGGGGCGAGGTGTGAGCCCGGGACGGCCAATACGGCGCGAATGGGTCCCGCGAGACGGTGTCGCGAAGCGGAGCTCCGCACTAGCGACACCCGGAAGCCCACCGTTAGAAGGGGCGCTCCGTGATAGCGGAGGCTGAGGGTCCGCCAGCGAGGGCGGGCCGAGATCGGGTGGCACCACGAGCCCTCGTCCCGTGATCGGGCGAGGGTTTTTGTTTTGCGACGGGAGGCAGGGGGAGGGGCCCCTGGGCGCCGACGAAGGAGGCGACACATGGCGGTGCTGACGACGAAGATAAGCACGCGAACGCTGGTCCCTGTGGTCCGCGAGCGTCTCGCGGACCTTGAGACGCCGGTCTCGGCGTTCGCGAAGCTGCGGGCGCTCGGCGGGGCGTTCCTCCTCGAAAGCGTCGAGGGCGGCGAGCGCATGGGCCGGTACTCGTTCATCGGCGTGCTCCCCCGTGCGACGCTGGTCTTCCGTGACGGCACGGCGACGATCGTCGAAGACGGCGGCGCCCGCACCATCGACTACGCCGATCCGCTCGACCTTCTCCGCGACGAGCTCGGTCGCTACCGGCGCGACGACGGGCACGACCTGCCGCGGTTCTCCGGCGGCGCGGTGGGTTATGTCGGATACGAGGCTGCGCGGCGCTTCGAACGATTGCCGGCGGCATCGCGCGACGTGCTGCGCCTCCCGGAAGCCGCGTTCGCGATCTATGACACCGTCGTCTGCTTCGATCACGTTCGGCACTCGCTCGTCGTGCTCGCCCACGACGTCGCGGCTGAGCGCGAGTCGGCGCAGGATCGCATCGCGCGCGTCTTCGCCGCACTCGATGCTCCGCTCAAGCTTCCGCAGACGCCCGAGCGAGTGGTCCGCAGCGTGACCGCGAACGGGACGCCGGATGAATTCCACGCCCGCGTCGCCCGCGCACGCGAGCTCATCCTGGAAGGCGACTGCATCCAGATCGTCGTCTCGCAGCGCTTCGATGTCCGCCCCGCGCCCGACCCGCTCGCGCTCTACCGCGCCCTCCGGCACGTCAATCCGTCGCCCTACATGTTCCTTCTCGGCACCGGCGGCGCCACGCTGGTCGGAGCCTCGCCCGAGCCGTTCGTCCGTGTCGAAGCGGGCCGCGTGGTCATGCATCCGATCGCCGGGACGCGCCCGCGTGGCCGCGACGAGCGAGAGGATGCCGCGAACGAGGAGGAGCTGCGCGCGTCGGAGAAGGAGCGCGCCGAGCATGTGATGCTCGTCGACCTCGCGCGCAACGATATCGGGCGGGTCTCGCGCGCGGGAACGGTGCGTGTGCGAGAGCTCATGCGTGTCGACCGTTTCTCGCACGTGATGCATCTCACCTCGGTCGTGGACGGGGAGCTCGCGGCCGAGCTCGACGCTCTCGACGCCTTCCGAGCGTGCTTTCCGGCGGGAACGGTCTCCGGCGCGCCCAAGATCCGGGCCATGGAACGCATCGCCGAGCTCGAGCCCGACCGGCGCGGTCCCTACGCCGGCGCGGTCGGTTACCTCGGATTCGACGGCCGCCTCGACACCTGCATCGCGATCCGCACCGCCGTCATCGCGGACGGCGTCTGCCGGATCCAGGCCGGTGCGGGCATCGTCGCCGACTCGGACCCTGCGGCCGAAGAGCTCGAGACACGGGCGAAAGCGCGCGCGCTGCTGCGGGCGATCGAGCTCGTCGACGGAGGGGAGGCGCGGCCGTGACGAAGGTGCTGCTCATCGACAACTACGACTCGTTCACCTACAACCTCGCGCAGGCGTTCGGGGCGCTCGGCGCGGACGTGACCGTGGTCCGCGCTGACGATCGCGCGCTCGACGGCGCGCTCGATCGGAAGCCCGACCGGCTGGTGATCTCACCCGGCCCGGGACGGCCGGAGGTCGCGGGACGGTCCCCCGTGCTCATCCGTGAGGCTCCCGAGCGCGGCATCCGCACCCTCGGCGTGTGCCTCGGCTTGCAGTGCGCCGCCGTTGCGTTCGGAGCGAGCGTGGTGCGGGCGCCGGAGCCGCGTCACGGGAAGACCTCGTTCGTGCGCCACGACGGCCGCGGCATCTTCGCGGGCATACCCGATCCGACCGAGGCGACGCGCTATCACTCTCTGATGGTCGACGAGCGGACGCTTCCTCCGGACCTCGTCGTGACCGCGCGCAGCGACGACGGGGTCGTTATGGCGCTCCGCCACCGCACTCTGCCGCTCGAGGCGGTGCAGTTCCACCCGGAGTCGGTGATGACCGTCGACGGAATGCGCATGCTGGAGAACTTCTGTGGACGCGCGTGAGGCACTGGTCATCGTCGCCGGCGGCCGGACGTTGACGCGAAACGAAGCCCGCTCGGCGATGGCCTCGGTCATGGCGGGCGAGGCGACGGCGGCGCAGCTCGCCGCGCTCCTGGCGGCGCTCCATATTCGCGGCGAGAGCGTCGACGAGATCGCCGGCTTCGCGACGGCGCTGCGCGAGGTCGCGGTCCGCGTGACGGTGAGCGGTGACGCGATGGACATCGTGGGCACGGGCGGGGATCGCTCGAACAGCTTCAACATCTCGACAGTCAGCTCGCTCGTCGTGGCCGCGGCCGGTGGTCCTGTCGCCAAGCACGGGAACCGGGCCGCATCGAGCGCCTGCGGCAGCGCCGATGTGCTCGAGGCGCTCGGTGTCCGGATCGATCTCGGGCCCGAGGGGGTCGCGCGCTGCGTCGAGGAAACCTGCGTCGGATTCATGTTCGCGCCGCGCTACCACCCGGCGATGCGCCACGCCGCGCCGGTGCGCCGCGAGATCGGTATCCGTACCGTGTTCAACGTGCTCGG
>DASYSC010000208.1:0-4084 GCA_036003765.1 Candidatus Limnocylindria bacterium | reverse complement strand
GTGTTCGCGTGCATCGCGCCGCACGGATCCATCGCGATCCCCGAAGCCAAACCCGCCGATCGTCCGACGCTCGCCGCCGCGACGACCGAGGGAATGAAGGAGCTCGGACGGCGTTTTGCGGCGGCGCGCCCCGAGGTGTCGATCGTGCTGACGCCGCACAACGTCCATGTCCAGGGCGCGATGGCGGTCATCGACGCCGGTGCCGTCGCCGGTGACCTCGGCCAGTGGGGGAGCCCGATCGCGATGCGCGTGCCCGTCGACCGCGAGCTCGCGATGGCGGTCCGAGACGCCATCCGCGCGGCCGGCATCCCGGTGGTCGCCGTGAGCTACGGCGCGAACGATCCGGCCGCGTCGGTCGCTCCGATGGACTGGGCGGTTCTCATTCCCGCGCATTTCATGGGCGGCCGCGCCGATCCCCAGGTACCGGTGGTCGTCGTCGCGCCCGCGCGCGATCTCCCCGACGAGGTGCACGTCCGCGCCGGCGAGGCGATCGCGCGCGCGGCAAAGGTCTCGCCGAAGCGCGTCGCGCTCGTGGCGAGCTGTGATCACGGGCACGGCCACGACGCGAACGGGCCCTACGGATTCACGCCCAGATCGAAGGAGTTCGACGAGGCGGTCATCGAGCTCATCAAACGCGATGACATCGCGGGGTTCTCGCATCTTGGCTCGGCATTCGCCCGTGAAGCGAAGGCCGACAGCTACTGGCAGATGCTGATGCTGCAAGGCGCGCTGGGGCGGGACGGATGGAAAGGCGAGCTCCTCTCGTACGAGGCCCCGACCTATTTCGGCATGCTCTGCGCCGCATACACACGCTGAGCGCTATCCGCCGTCGGGTCGGAGGCGGCCGTCCAAGCGAGCGAGCTAGCTAGGGCTCGTCGCCCCTCACCGTCGGTAGGCGGGCTACCTAAAATCGGCGCGGCGTGACCGCCCTAGAGCTCATCTCTCTCGCGAGCCAGGCGATCTACATCCTCCTGTTCCTGATCGTCGGCGCGCAGGCGCTGCGCCGCCCGCAGCGCGCGAGCTGGGACATCGCCCTCTTCTTCGGCGTGAGCGCGCTGATCGTCCTCGAGCTGCAGTTCGTGGCTCTCACCGGCGCCACTGGCCCGCTCCTGACGGCGATCGTCGGCACCCTCGCGCTCGCGCTTCCCTACCTGCTGCTGCGGCTCGTCGCGGACTTCTCGTACGTGCCAGGGATCCTGATGCGCGCGGCCGAGGCCGGACTCCTGCTGATCGCGACGGCCCTCTTCGTCGCCGATGCGCCGACGCCGCTCCCCGTCGTGCTCGCGCTGGTCGCGTACTTCGTCGTCCTCGCGGCGTACTGCGCCATCGCGTTCATCCGCGCGGCGCGGGTCTCGAGCGGCGTCACCCGGAGGCGCATGGAGGCGGTCGCCGCGGGCACGGTCTTCCTCGGCGCCGACGTCCTCACCGCAGGATTCCAAGCACTGCTCGCTCCAGCCGAGCTTCCAATCGCCTTCGCGATAGGACAGCTGCTCGGGCTGCTCTCGGCCGTCGCCTACTTCATCGGATTCGCTCCGCCGCGAATCCTTCGCCGTGCGTGGCAAGAGCCGGAGCTTCGCGCTTTTCTCCGGAGCGCGGCAAGCCTCCCGCGGCTTCCGGATACGACGGCGATCGTGAGGGCGCTGCAAGACGGCGCCGCCGCGACGATCGGCGCGCGGGCGGCGATCGGCTTGTACGACGCGACGCTCCACGTCCTTCGTTTCCAGGACCCGCACAGCGTCCTTCCCGACGAGGTCGGGCCGAGCCGCTTCCTGGTGTGGCGTGTCTTCGACGCGCAGCGCGCGGAATACTTTCCGGACGCGGCGCGCGCGAATCCCGAGCTCGCCTCGGCATATCGCGAGCGGGGCGTCGCTTCGCTTCTGATCGCGCCGATCTCAGCCGGCGGCCAGCGCCTCGGCGCGCTCGAGGTGTACACCGACCGGCCGCTGGTGTTCAGCGAGGACGATCTGAGCCTGACCCAGCTTTTCGCGGATCAGGCGGCCGTGATTCTGGAGAGCCGCGCGCTGATCGACGAAGCGGCCCGCGTGCGAGCGCACGAGGAGGCCGCGCGCTTGAAGGAGGACTTCATCTCGGCCGCGGCGCACGACCTCAAGACACCGCTCACGACGCTCGTCGCCCAAGCGCAGTTCCTGGAGCGCCGCGCGGAGGCGGAGCCCTCGGCGCCGGCCGACGTCTCGGGCATCAAGCGCATCGTGCGCGAGGCGAGGCGGCTGTCCGCCCTCGTCATGGAGCTACTCGATGCCTCACGCCTCGAGCAAGGGCGCCTCGTCGGCGAACGAGAGCCGATCGATCTGGTCGAGCTCGCTCGGGAGGTGGCAGGCCGTGACGCGTATCGCAGCCATCGCGTCAGCGTCGCCGCCGACGCTCCGGTGGTCGGGAGCTACGACCCGCGGCGCATCGGACAGGTCATCGAGAACCTCGTCGAGAACGCGGTGAAGTACAGCCCCGAGGCGAGCCAGGTGCGCGTGGGCGTCGCGCAGCAGAACGGGGAGGCGACCATCGATGTCAGCGACGAAGGCATCGGCATCCCGCCACAGGACGTCCCGCTCGTCTTCGATCGCTTCCATCGCGCCGGGAACGTCGACGATCGGCGGTACGCGGGCATGGGACTCGGCCTCTATATCTGCCGGGGCATTGTCGAGCAGCATGGTGGGCGGATCTGGGTGGACAGCACGGTCGGCGCCGGGAGCACGTTCCATGTCGCCCTTCCGGTCGGAGGAAGAGGCTGAGCCGCATCCTCGTCGTGGACGATGACCCGTCCATCGTCGCCGTCGTGGCGGAGATCCTTACCGCCGAAGGGCATGAGGTCGTCTCCGCCGAGAACGGCGCCGAGGCGCTCGGCAAGGCGAACGGCGAAAGCCTCGTGCTGCTCGACATGCGTATGCCGGTGCTCGACGGCTGGGGCTTCGCACGCGAGTTCAGAGCCGCGGGGAAGCGCTCACCGATCGTCGTCATGACCGCCGCCGAGAACGCCCGGCGCTGGGCGGAGGAGATCGGCGCCGACGGCTACCTGTCGAAGCCGTTCGAGATCGACGCCCTCATCGCGGCCGTGGAGCGGCACGCCACAGGAGGACGCTGACCAGCGCGCCTGCCGCGAGCGCCGCGAGCGCGAGCAGGCGGATCAGCTCGAGCTGACCCTGGAACGCGAACCAGGGCGGCGTAAGGATCAGGACCTGCGCGACCCAGTACGTCACCGCGACCAGGTTTGCCACGATCCAGACGCGCCGCGAGCGGCGGCGAAGGCGCGGGAACAGGATCGCGATTCCCACCGCGGCCTCCATGAGATGGCCGATGCCGGAGGCGAACTGCGTCTCGGTCGCATCGGGGATCGCCGCGTGAAATCGGACCAGGATCTCGGTGGCGAGCACCATGCTCCCGAGCCCCAAGTACACGAGCACCATCGCGAGGGGCGGAGCGGCGACCCGTAGCGCGAGCCCTCCTCGGGGAACCAGGGACATGGCGACCGCGCCGACGACGAGGCCCGTCGTCATCACGGTGCTCGAGCTGATGAACAGGAACGGGTTGCCGAGGACGTAACCGAATAGCCCGGCGAGATCGGTCGCGGTCGGCACGAGCGACGCATGCATCTATGAGTGTCAAACGCTTCGCACCCGCGGGGAATCTCGCTTGGCTGCTCGCTCTAGGGTCGCTCCGGCGCATACAGATCGGTCTCATTCCGCGGCGCGCCGCGAACGAGGTCGGCGACGAGCTCGCCGGTCGCCGTCGCGAACGCCATCCCGTGCCCGGTGAACCCCGCGTTGACGAAGACGCCGCTCGCGAGCCGACCGGCGTAGGGGAGCGCGTCGTGCGAGAACCCCATGATGCCGGCCCACCGGTGGGTGACCGCGGCCTCGGGCGCCCGCTCGCGCAGGAAGCGCCCGAGCTGATCTTGCACGCGCGCCGTCGTGCGTTCGTCTTCGCCGACCTCTTCGTCGACCGCGGTGTCGCGCCAGCCGCCGATGAGAAGCCGCCCGTCGGCGCGCTGCCGCCAGTACCGGAAGCCGCGGTGCGCGTAGGCCGGGCGGTCGAACACGCGGCGTGCGACCGGGGCCGTCGCCAGCATCTG
>DASYSC010000207.1:0-2696 GCA_036003765.1 Candidatus Limnocylindria bacterium | reverse complement strand
GGCGTGCGCCTCCTCGAGACGCGACGGATCGACCGTGCCACGTCTCCCGAACTGCGCGTACGAAGCGAAGCCCCAAGCCGCGCGCGCGACGCCGGCCCGATCACCGACGCGAGCCCACCTCTGACGCGCGCTCCGGAGAAGATCGAGCGCCCGCGGAAGATCGGACCCGGGGATGCCATAGACAAAGGAGAGGTTGTACTCGGCATTCGCCTGCTCCGCATCGTCCCCCTGCTCGCGCGCGATCTCGGCGGCCTTCGTGTACCCGTCGGTCGCGGTCGGGATGTCGCCGCGCCAGTAGGCGATGCCAGCCGACGCTTCGAGCGCACGCATCAGCACCAGCGGCGGGGTCGTCTTCGTCGGGAGTGCCAGGACCCGCTCGCACCAGTGCGCACCCTCCGCAAGATGGCCGCGTACTTGCCAAAACCGCCAGAGCGCGAACACGAGGCGGCAGGCGTCCTCGCCACGTCCGTCCGCGATCGACGACTCGAGCGCGGCGCGAAGGTTGTCGTGCTCGACCTCCAGAAGGTCGAGCCACCGCTTCTGATCGCGCTGCTGAACGTACGGACGGGCCTCCTCCGCGAGTGCGAGATACGCCCGCGCGTGACGCATACGGATCTCATCGCGCTCATCGCTCTCCTCGAGGCGCTCGAGCGCGAACTCGCGGATCGTGACGAGCATCCGGAATCGCGGCTCGCCGGCGATCTCCGACTGCCGGATAAGGCTGTGCTCGACGAGGCTCGTCAGGGCGTCGAGCAGATCGCCGCCGAGCTCCTTCGAAGGTCCGCAGACGGTTTCGACCTGGGGGAGCATCCCGCCGCTCACGAAGACCGCCAGGCGCGAGAAGAGCTTGCACTCGGCGGGATTCAGCAGGTCCCAGCTCCAGGCGATCGCCCCGCGCAGCGTGCGCTGGCGCTCTGGCAGATCTCGTGCGGTCGAAGCGAGGACATCGAGCCCCTCGCGGAGCTTCGGCAGCATCGCTTGGGGCGTCAGCACCTTCACTCGCGCCGCGGCGAGCTCGATGGCGAGGGGCAGCCCGTCGAGGCGGTTGCAGATCTCGGCGACCGCGACGGCGTTCTCGGGCGTCACCTTGAAGTCCGGGCGAACGGCGCCCGCGCGTTCGATGAACAAGCGCACTGCATCGGACTGCGCGAGCACCTCCAGCGTCGGAAGGTGCTCCGGATCCGGGACATCGAGCGGCGGGACCGGGAACTCCTGCTCGCCGGCGATGCGGAGCGGTGCGCGACTGGACGCGATCACTTTCAGCGCGGGGCTCGCGCCGAGCAGCTGCCCAACGATCGGCGCCGCCGGAAGGATCTGCTCGAAGTTGTCGAGCACGAGGAGCATCTGCTTGCCGCGGACGTGGTCGAGCACCCGTGTGAGCGGCATCTCGGCGCCGCCGACCTGCACCCCCAGGGTGTGTGCGATCGTCGAGGGGACCAACTCGGGGTCAGTGATCGGTGCGAGCGGCACGAAGTAGGTCCCGTCCGCGAATTCCTGCGCCGATTCCTCAGCGATGCGCAGCGAGAGCCGCGTCTTCCCTGTGCCGCCGGGTCCGGTGAGCGTGATCAGGCGGGCGCTCTCGAGGAGCCGCTGGCCCTCCACGATCTCGCGTGCGCGCCCCACGAACGTCGATGGCTGGGGCGGCAGGTTCGTCGGCGTGCGGTCAAGGCTCCGGAGCGGCGGAAAGTCCGCCGGACATCCGTCAATGACGAGCTGATAGAGATGTTCCGGATGCGCGAGGTCCTTGAGCCGGAACTCCCCCAGGTCGCGCAGCGAGAGCCCATCGCCGAGATCGGCTCGCGCGAGCGTCGCAGTCGCATCGGTGAGCAGGACCTGCCCACCATGACCGGCCGCGGCGACGCGCGCGGCGCGGTTCACGTCGATGCCGACGTAGTCCGCGCCGGCGTCGGCGCTGGCGGGACGGCCTTCGCCGGTGTGGAGGCCCATGCGCACGCGGACCGTCGCGCCACCCGGGAAGCTCGCCTTGGCAAGCGCGCGCTGGGCCGCCGCGACGGCGTGCACCGCCTTGGCGGCGACTGCGAATACGACGAACAGCGCATCGCCATCGACGCGCACCTCGAATCCGCCATCCTTGAAGGCGTCACGCAACAGACGCGTGTGCGTCTCGAGGACCTCGTGGTACCGATCCGTGCCGAGCCCCGTCTGGAGCTTGGTGGAGCCCTCGATGTCGGTGAAGAGGAACGTGAGGGTACCCGCCGGCAACCCTCTCCCCGCACTCATCCTGCTCGCATTGTCGCTCATCCCGCGTTTGCCAAGACCTGCTGTACGCCCTAGACAAGCACCGTGCGATCGGCCCCCGACGACGTTACCGAAACCCTCGCCAGCCTCGCGATCTTCGCCGATCTCTCGCGCCCGGAGCTGGAGCGCGTCGCCCATACCCTCGAGGAGCGCTATTTCGCCCAGGACGAGCGCGTCCTGCGCGAGGGTCTCTCGGGGTCGGCGTTCTACATCATCCTCGAGGGCGAGGCCGCGGTGGTCGCGGGAGGTAAACGCGTCAATACCCTGGCGCGTGGCGATTTCTTCGGGGAGCTCTCGGTGCTTCTGGGGGAGGCTCCGGTTGCCGACATCATCGCGGCGCGGCCGCTCCGCTGCCTCGTGCTTCCGGGCGAGCTCCTGCAGCAGTTCCTCCAGACGAACCCGCGGGTCTGCTACCGCATCCTCGTGGCCGAGGCGCG
>DASYSC010000206.1:0-14059 GCA_036003765.1 Candidatus Limnocylindria bacterium | reverse complement strand
GTGAGGTAACGGAAGATGACCTCGTCGTACGTTCCGAACTTCGGATGATTCGGGATGAACGTCGTGTAATCGAGCATGTACTGCGTCGCGAGGAGGAACTTGTCCGACTTGTACGTCGGGTCGTCCTTCTGCGTGGTGAGGATCGCGAGGTGCGCGCTGGTCACGGAGTGCTTCGAGTTGAGCTCGGGCGTGGTGGCGTTCGCGACGAGCCGGAGCGCGAGCTCCTGCTGTGCGCTGCCTGCGGTGATCATGTACACGAGCGGGTGCGAGAGGGTGACCGGCTTCCCGCCCTTCTGCGCCGTCGGGATGAGCATGAAGCCGACGTTGTTCCAGAGGTCCTGCTCCGGCACCTTGTACGTCGCCTGCCAGTCCTTCCAGGTCCACGTGCCGGCGTTGTAGAAGAGGACCTTCCCCGAGGTGACCGTCTCGTGCCAGTTCTTGCCCGGGAGACCGATGAAGTTCTCGGGCGTGATCTTGTCGACTTTGACCGCGTTGTAGTGCAGCTGGTAGTACTTCTCGAGCGCGCCCGGCACGACGACGAGCTTGCCCGACGACTTTTCCTGCATCTCGCCGCCCTGCTGGTAATAGAACATGTAGAAGTCGTGTCCGCGAGTCGAGCGGTGGTACCACCCGTTGCCTGGCTCGACGATGCCCTTGCTGACCGCCTCTTTCGCGGTGGCCATGAAGTCGGACCACGTCCAGTCGCCCTTCTTCACGGCGTCGGGCAGGCCATCGATCTTGTCCTTCGACCAGCCCATCTTCGCGAGCAGGTCCTTGCGGTAGTACATCGGACGCGCTTCGGTGTCCTGCGGGATGGCATAGGTCTGGCCCTTGAGCTTCATCGCGTCCCAGAGCGCGGGGATCACGTCCTTGAACTTGCTCTCATAGGTCTTCAAAAATTGGTCGAGCGTGATGACGTAGCCCGCCGCGGCCCACGGCGCCATGTCCTCGTGGCCCGCGAGGATGATGTCGGGGCCCTGCTTCGCTTCGGCGGCGAGCACGAACTTCTGCTTGTAGTCGTCCCAGCTGCCGCCGCTCTCGAACGTCGCGTCGACCTGCACCGATGTCTTCGCGCTCTGCGCGGAGATCTCCTTGTTCAGGGTCTCGCCCGCAGCAATGAGGTTGTCGCGCCGGTAGTACGACGGGGCGTCCGGCCCGATCGTCCAGGCCGTGAGCTTTACCGTTCCCTCCGGAAGGTTCTGTTTCGCCGGCTGGACCGGCGCGGTGCTGCAAGCCGACGCCGCGATCAGTGCGCCGGTGGTGATAAGGAAGTGACGCCGCGAGATGCGGTACGCGAAATCCACCTCGGTGCGTCCCTCCACGGTGCGCTTGCCCATGGGCACGCCTCCACCTACAAATTCGGGGCGAGTCTACTGCGGGAGCAGCAGACCGCAGGCGCGAGAGCGCCGAGGACTACGCCCGGGGTGTAACGCTGGGTGAACAGCGGGTGAGCGCGTCGTGAAAGGTGCGCGGTCGCGACCGCGAACGGTCGGCCACCGCGGAGCGAGCGCGCTCGCGCCCGAGAACACGCTCCGGTCCATCCAGCTCGCGATCGAGTTCGGTCTGGAGCTCGTCGAGGTGGACGTCTATCTCAGCCGGGACAGCCAGCTCGTGGTGATCCACGACGAGGATCTGCGCCGGCTCGCCGGACGGTCCGAGGCCGTCGCCGATCTCACAGCCGCTGAGCTGGGGCGGGTCGATCTCGGCCAGGGGCAAGGCATCCCGCGACTCGACGAGCTCCTGGACCTGGCGCGGCAGCGGATCGGCGTCTATGTGGAGCTCAAGGGAGCGCATACCGGCTCGGGGCTGGGTGCGCTGGTCCGCTCCGGGGCGAGCGAGGGGGTTGAGCTGATCTCGGGCTCGTTCGAGCCGGCACTGGTAGTGGAGCTGCGCGATGCGGCGCCGCAGATCCCGCGGAGCCTGCTGTTTCGGCGCTCGACCAACGCCCAGATGATCGCGGCCTGCGCCTCGGTCGGAGCACGCTACGCCCACCCCTGTTTCCGGCCGCTCGATGCGACGGTCGTCGACGCACTTCACGGTGCGGGCCTGCTCGTGATGGCGCCTCACACGAACGACGAGCAGGAAGCCCGTTATTTCGCCGAGATAGGCATTGACGTCCTGGCGACCGACGACCCGCGCGTTCTCGCGCGGATCGGCACGTGACGACCCTATCGTCCGGAGTCGCTTGACTTCGATGCGGGCCCGCCTAATGTTCGGCCGTGCGTCGAGACGACGGAGGGGAGGCAGCTCGATGATGACCATGAGCGGATCGCGTTTCGGTCCTATCGCAGGCCACACCGCGGTGACGTTCGTCGCGCTTCTCCTGGCGATGGCTCTGCTGGCTCAGCCAGCGCTGGGCAGCACTCCGGTGCAGGGCACCGGCACGTTCGCATTCGCCGGACCTCCACTTCTGACGAGCGTTCCACGGACGGCTGGAGGGAACACGTTCCTCAGCTTCAAGGCCACCGGGACAATCACTGGAGCCATCTCTGGCGCGTTCAGTCAGCGGTTCACGCAGGTCATCCATTCGAGCGGCGAGTCGAACATCAATGGCGCCGTGACCTGCACGTGCAGCGTCGGCGGACGCACCGGCACCGTGGAACTCCCTTTTGAGGGGACCGGCGCGGGCACCGCGGCGAGTCCGTTTGATGGTCAGTTCGTGGCCCAGAACGGGACCGGTGGGCTCGCAGACTTGCACGGCGTGGGAACGTTCCACGCCGTCGGCCCTGCTGGAACCATCACGTTCAACTGGCACTTCGATCCCTAGTCGCGGCTAGAGATCCTCGGCCCAGATGGGGTTGGTGAGCGCGCGGACGTCGCCGGTCGCGCCGAGTAGCTGCGCGCGCACGTAGCGCGCCTTCGCCGGCACCTCAAAGGTCGCATCCCATGACGGGTGCGTGATCTCGACCGATCCGACGCCGCCGACGTCGCTCACGAGCTGCAGGATGGCACCGTCCGCGTCGCGGATCTCGACCGCCACCCGGCCGGCACGCCCGCGATCTGTCTCCAGATAGATCTGCGGCCCGCGCGGCGACTCGGAAATGAATGAACGGCCCTTGCGGAGCGCCGCGAGGATCGTCGCGACCGAGGGTGACGCGCCTGCGTTCACCCACGTCGTGGGTGTGCCCAGCGTCTGCGCATGACGAGGATCGGGATCGCGGCGGTGCAGGTAGTGGGTGTCGCTCCCGCCGAGCGCGACGACGCGCTCACCCTGCTGCAGGCGCCGCTCCCAGAACGTCACTGAAGCCGTGTTGAGATGCGGCCAGACGTTGTTCCAGACCTCCACCGCGTGAAACCCGGATATGCCCTCGTACTCCCACGGCGGGCCGAACGGCTTCGGATGGCACACGCTCACGACCGCGCCGCTTTCGGCGGCCGCCCGCATCGTCCGCTCCACGGCCTTCGATTCAGGCTCGCGGAAGTCCCACCAGCGGTCCGTCCCCCAGGCGTTCCAGTGCCCGCCGTACGTCGTGACCTCGACTCCCGGGATCACGATCGGGAGCCCGTTCCCGCCGGGTCCGTACGCAAGCTGATGCGCCACGTTGTTGTGATCGGTCGTACCAAGGAACTCGAGCCCCGCCTCGGACGCGGTCATCAGCATCTCCTGGGGCCACGCGTCGCCGTCGGAATAGAGCGTGTGGCAATGCAGGTCGCCGCGCAGCCACCCGGCCCGCGATTCGGGCAGGGGGTCGGGATCGGCGCGGCGCGCGAAGCCGGTCATCCTCCAAGGCGAGCGGAATCCCGGGTCGAACCAGAGCTCGACCTTCCAGTCGCAACCGCGCGGTCCAACTTTGTACGGGCCGAGGAGCAGGTGCCAGGTGCCGCTCCCGATCTTTCCCTTGCGATAGGGCGGGGTCGCCCAGGTCTCGTCGATTGTGAACTCCATCTTGTTGCTGCCACTCCAGCCGCGAAAACCTGGACTGCCTTCGGCGATCCCGCGCTCGTCGAACAGCCCGATGTCGAGCGTATTGCCGCCGCTGATCAAGGGATCGGAGTCGATCTGATCGCTGTACGAGTAGCGGAGGTGCAGCTGCTTGAGGCCGGCGGGGACCTCGAAGGGGACGTGCGCGTACCGGCGCTCGTGATCTTTCTCGAACCGCCCGACGAGGATGCGGTCGGCAGCGGCGCCGAGCTCGGCCGCGGTCAATTGAGCGCGGCGCCGCTCGACGCGTCGAAGACGCGCACCGATTCAGGCTGCGTCTTCAAATAGACGCGCGTCCCGGGATCGGGCCGCACCTCTGGCGCGGTGCGTACCTTGAGGAGCGAATCGCCGAGCATCACGTTCACGATCACCTCGCTGCCGAGCGGCTCGGAGACGAGCACCTCCGCGGGCTGCGCGCCGGAGACGGCCGCGAGGTCGAGCTCGATCGCCTCCGGCCGCAACCCGACCTTGAGCCCGGCCCGGCCGTCAAGCCCGCGCGGTGCGTCGACGCGCCAACCGCCCGCCAGCACGAGAACGTCGCGATCGCGAGTGGCATCGACGATGTTCATCGGCGGGCTGCCGATGAACTGCGCCACGAAGAGGTTCGCCGGCCGCTGATAGACGGTGTCCGCGGTTCCCAGCTGCTGAAGCTGGCCCGCGTCGAGCACCGCGATGCGGTCGGCCATAGTCATCGCTTCGGCCTGGTCGTGCGTCACGAAGATCGTCGTGACGCCGAGCTGCCGCTGCAGCGCCTTGAGCTCGGTGCGGGTATGCGTGCGCAGCTTCGCGTCGAGGTTCGACAGCGGCTCGTCCATCAGGAAGACGCGCGGCTCGCGGACGATCGCGCGGGCGAGCGCCACGCGCTGCTGCTCGCCGCCTGAAAGCTGGGCGGGACGGCGCGGAAGGAGATGCCGGATCCGCAGAAGCTCCGCGACTCGCTCGACCTTCCGTAGACGCTCCTCGGCTGCGAGGTGGTGCACGCGCAGGGGGTATTCGATGTTGTCCCGCACCGACATGTGGGGGTACAGCGCGTAGCTTTGGAAGACGAGCGCGACGTCACGGTCCTTCGGCTCGAGGCCGATGACGCTCCGGCCGTCGATGCGGATGTCCCCGCGATCGGGATGCTCGAGGCCGGCGAGCATTCGGAGCGCGGTGGTCTTCCCGCAGCCGGACGGCCCGAGCAGCACGAGGAACTCGCCGTCCGCAATGTCCAGCGTGAGCCCGCGCACGGCGGGCGCGTCGCGCGTCGCGAACTGCTTCCAAACGTCGTCGTACTCGACCTTCCCCATCAAAGCCCCCGGGTGCTGCCCATCAGACCGCGGACCATGAGGCGGCGCGTCGCGAAGAAGACCGCCATCACCGGAAGGACGTAGAGCACGCCCATCGCCGCGACGAGTCCGTACTGGACCTCGGTGTACCCGCCCGCGGTGCGGAACGTCTCGTAGAAGGCGAGCGGGATCGTCTTCATGGCCTGCTGGTCGACGAGGATGAGCACCATCAGGACCTCGGCCCACGCGGAGAGGAACGACAATCCGGCGGCGACCGCGATGCCCGGACGTGCGACCGGCAGCACGATCTCGAAGAGCGCGCGGAACTTGCCGCGGCCATCGAGCCACGAGGCCTCCTCAAGATGGCGCGGCACCGAATCGAAGAAGCCCTTCATCAGCCATACCAGGAAGGGCAGCTCGATGGCGGAGTGCACCAGGATGAGCCCGAGGTACGAGTTGCGGAGGCCGAGCTCTCTCGCGAGGCCGTAGATCGGGACCATGGTCGCGGAGAGCGGCATGGTCTGCAGCAGCAGGATCGCGTACGTGATCCAGGTCTTCTGACGCAGCTCGATGCGCGAGAGCGAATAACCGGCGAGCGAGACGACCACTACCGTGAGCAGCATCGTCGAGACGGCGACGAACACGCTGTTGCCGAGCGCGGTCGCGAAGGCGTAGCGCTCGAATATCGCGACGAAGTTCCCGAAGGTCGGCTGGGCGGGCCAGCGGATGTAGGCCTGCGACTGCGCGTCGAACGCCGCGGTGAAGAGCCAGACGAACGGCGCGAGGAAGAACACGGTCACCACGAGGAACGCGAGATGCATGAGCACCCACTCGAGGCGCGAGCCGCCTTCGAGCGGCCGGACCCGCGGCGGGACCGCGACCTGCGCCTGGGCCTGCGGTCCGATGATGCTCATGCGCGCGCCCTCGACCAGCGCAGGTAGACGATCGCGAACGCGACGTTCAGTGCGAGCATCACGACCGCAATCGTCGACCCGTACCCGATGGCGTACGACCGGAAAGCCTCGTGGAAGGCGTAGAGCGCGATGGTCTCGGTCTGGCTGCCGGGTCCCCCGTTGGTCAGCGTTTGGATCAGGATGAACGTGCCGAACGTCGACATCGTGATCGAGAGGAGCGCGAGCGCGGCGATCGGCTTGAGCGAAGGCAAGGTGTGGTCCCAGAAGCGGCGCCAGGTGTTCGCGCCGTCCACACGGGCCGCTTCGTAGATATCGGTCGGGATCGTCTTGAGGGCACCGAGGAAGATGAGCATCGTGAAGGCAGTGCCGCGCCAGATGTTCCCGATGATCACCGCGAGCATCGGGAATCGCCCAAGCCAATCCACAGGTCCGAATCCGAGCGCCTGCAGGCCGGTGTTGAGCGAGCCGTAATAGAAGTCGTACATGGCGACCCAGAGGAAGCCCGCGATGACCGTGGGGTTCACCCATGCAAGGAGCACCGCCGCGTAGGCCACGGTGGCGAAGCGATAGCGGCGGCGCTCGGCGTGGTCGAGGAGGAGCGCCAGGAGCAGGCCGAGGACGAACTGCCCGACGATCGCCGAACCCACGACGAAGACGATCGAGTTGATCACGACGGTGGCGAAGTCGGGGTCGCTCAGGAGGCGCTGGTAGTTGTCGAGCCCGACGAAGCGCGGGCGCGCGGCGTCGAGCCCGACGAGCGCCTTGTTGGTGAAGCTCGTGTAGAGAGCCCAGAGCGAGGGCCCGACGAAGAAGAGCGCGAGGAGGAGCGCCGCCGGCGTCAGACCCGCGAGATACGCGCCGTTCCGGCGGAGTGTGACGATCGCGGCCGGGGAGCGAGGGCGAAGAGCCCCCGCTCCGGCTGCCGTGCTTAGAGCGCCTTCACCTATTGCGTGATCACCTTGTCGGCGCCGATGGCCTGCTTCAGGTCATCGGTGTACCGTTTCGCGGCTTCGGCCCAGCCCATCTCGCCGGCGGCGACCCGACCAGTGGCCTTCTGAATGGCGCCGATCACCTTTCCGTAATTCGAATCCGTCGGGATGAACTTGGCTTTCTTGAGGGCTTCGGTCGAATCGACCAGGTACTGCTGCGCCTTGAACTCGGCGACGTCGGCGGAGTCTGTACGAGCGACGGGGTGCGGGTCTTCGATATTCAGCTTCGCGACGGTGTCCTTGTTGTTCCACTGTGCGATGAAGGCCCACGCGGCGTCCTTGTTCTTGCTCTTGGCCGTTATGTACCAGACCGTGCCCGGCCCTCCGATGGTGAACGACGGGCCGCCCTGCGAGGTCGGGTGCAGCACGTAATGCACGTTCTTCTGCGTGGCCGCCTTGTCGAACGGCGCGCTCTGCCATCCGCCGTACACCCAGCCGCCCTCGAAGAGCAGGGCGAGCTCGCCCTTACCCTCCTTCTCACGCATCGAGGTCCAAGGCTTCGTCGTCGTCAGCAGCTCTTTCGGCGTGAAGGCGTTGCTGTAGGCACGCTCGTAATAGGCGAGCGCGTTGCGGACCCCCGAGCTGTCGCCGATCCACTTGCCGCTCTTGTCGATGATCTCGCCGCCGTACGCCCACACCAGCGGTACGAAGCTGTGGTTGGCGGTCCCGGTGTCGCCCGCCGTTCCCGCGTAGAGGGCGTAGGGGATCACGTTCGGGACTCTTTCCTTCACCAGCCTGGCGGCGTCGAGGATCTCGTCGACGGTCTTCGGGGCCCAGTCCGGACTCATACCAGCCTTCTGGACCACGTCGCGCCGGATGTACAGCCAGCGCATGTCGAGCCCGTATGGGATCGCCCACACCTTGCCTTGATAGGTGACACCGCCCTTCACCGAGTCGGGGTAGTTCTTCCAGTCCTCCCACTGCGAGACGTACCGGTCCAGCGGCTCGATGTAGCCCGCGTCCGCGAGCTCGCCGATGCGGTCGCCGCCGACGTGGATGACGTCAGGCACATCGCCGCCACCGGAGAGTGCGAGGAGCAGCTTCGTGTAGTAATCACCGCTCGAGATCTTCTGCAGGTCGACCTTTACGTCGAGCCCGGAGTACCTCGACTTGAGTGCGGTCGCCGCCTGGTCGACGTACTTGGGCTTGAGCCCGAGCTCGTCGGGATACGAGACCGTGATCGTTCCAGAGATCGTCGCGGGTTTCGAGCCGGTCGTTCCTTGAGGTCCGCCGCAGGCGACGACGACACCCGTGGCGGCCATCGTCCGCAAGAATGCGCGACGCGAGAAAACAGGGGTCTTTCTGTCTTCCACGAACACCTCCCAGCCGCGCGCGAGGATCGCGCCGGCGACTTTTCGAATCATACGCAGGGCCAGGGGGCTGTCGCTGCGCACCCAGAGGCCCCTGTCCCTCGAACCCCCGAAGTCCCGATAATGCCCGCTCGTGCCCGCCGAATGGGAGCGCGTCGCGGCCGACGCGCGGCGTGTCCTTGCGGGTAATCGGCAGCGCGGCGTCTCCGCTTGGGAGGGCAAGCGTTACGACTTCGTCTGTCCTTCACCGACGAGGTATCCCTTCCAGTGGTTCTGGGACAGCGCGTTCCACGCGATCGCACTCCTGCATGTCGACCCTGCGCTGGCCAAACAGGAGATCCGCTGCTTGATGCAGGGCGCGCAGCCCGATGGATTCGTTCCGCACATGCTGCTCTGGGAGAAGAGCGCCCACGACGCCGCGTTGCGCGAGTACTCGATCACCCTCGCGCACACCTTCTTTACGGCGACGATCCAGCCTCCGGTGGTCGCGCGCGCCGTGCTGCGCATCCACGAGGCGACAGGGGACGCGGACTTCGTGCGAGAGGTCCTGCCTCCGATCCGCCGATTCTTCCGTTGGCTCAAGGCGTATCGCGATCCCGACGACGACGCGCTCGTGGCGATCATCCAGCCCGACGAGTCCGGCCTCGACGCCAGCCCGAAGTACGACAGGCTCATGGGGATAGTGGACGGCCCGCCTGAGGAGACCCTCACGCAGCTGCGGCGATCGATGCAGCAGCTGTTCGACGCGTACGCGCCGCTTCGCGCGGACCCGGCGCGCATCCCGGCGCTCGACGTCTTCACCTGGGAAGACGTCATGGTGAACGCGATCTACGCCGATGGGCTCCGCTGTCTCGCGAAGCTCGTCGCGATCGCCGGTGACGCGCCGCGCGAAGCCTTCGAGTTCGAGGCACGGGCGGCGCGGGTGCGCCGCGCGCTCGAAGAAAAGTGCTGGGACGGCCGCGCGGGCGTCTTCTGGGACCTGGCCGGGTGGGATGAGGTCCCCGCGAAGACGCTCACCTTCTCCTGCCTCTTCCCACTCATCCTTGGGGACCTCGATCCATCCAAAGCGAAGCGCCTCATCGACGACCATCTCCTGAACGAGCGCGAGTTCTGGCTCCCCTACCCTGTCCCGAGCGTCGCGGCGACCGAGCCGAGCTTCGATCCTGGGTGGCGAACGAACACGACCTGGCGCGGACCTACCTGGGTGAATGTGAACTGGTACCTCTACCACGCGCTGCGCTTGCACGGCCGCGCCGAGGTCGCGCGCGAGCTGGCGGAACGGACCATCCGGATGATTTCCAAGAGCGGTATCCGGGAGTTTTACGACCCGCGGACCGGCGAGGGGCAGGGCGCACGTGATTTCGGCTGGACGACGCTCGTTCTCGACATGATCGCCGCCGAGCACGGTACCGCGTAAGCGAGAAGACGACGGCCGTCCTCGCGATCGACATCGGCGGCACGCAGTGCGGCGCCGCGGTCGTCGATGCGGATGGCACGCTCCTCGCCGAGCGACACATCGCCACGCCGACGGCGGTCGATGCCGAGGGGCTCTTCGATGTGGTGGCGGCGCTCGGCCGCGGCGTACTCGCCGGCACCGAGCGGGTGACAGCGATCGGCGCAGGCTGCGGTGGCCCGATGCGTTGGCCCGAGGGCGTGGTCTCGCCGCTGCATATCCCGGCGTGGCGCGCCTTCCCATTGCGGGCGCGGCTCGAGGAACGCTTCGCGCTGCCGTGCGCGGTAGACAACGACGCCAAGGCGATGGCCCTCGGTGAGTGGTGGCGCGGCTCGGGCCAGGGCGCGCGTTCGCTCCTCGGCCTGGTCGTGTCCACCGGTGTCGGCGGAGGGATCGTGATCGAGGGTCGGCTGCTTCACGGCGCCCACGGAAACGCGGGACATGTGGGACACGTGATCGCCTCACCTGGCGGGCCGCGCTGCGAATGCGGGGCCGACGGGTGCGTCGAGGCGATCGCCTCGGGGCACGCGATCGCGCATCGCTACGGCGCAGGAATCGACGCTGCGGGTGTCGCCACCCGTGCGCGCCAGGGCGACCAGCGCGCCCACTCGCTCTTCGCCGAGGCCGGGGCGGCGCTCGCGCGAGGGATCGTCGCCGCCGCAGTGCTATGCGATCTCGATCGGGTGGTGGCCGGCGGAGGCGTCGCGCTCGGCGCATGGGACCTGCTCTCGCCGGCGATCGAGTCGGAACTCGCGCGGTCGATGCGCATCGACTTCGCCCGCGGCCTCAGGGTGCATCGCGCCTCGCTCGGCGCGACCGCGGGCCTGATCGGCGCGGCGGCCTTGGCGCTCCGCGCTCAGGCCTGAGGCCGGGCGCCGCCCTGCTCGACGGCCCACTCGTCGACGATCTCGCAGAGCAGATGGACGATCAGGACGTGCATCTCCTGAACGCGTGAGGTCTCCGCCGATGGGACGACGACGGGGTGGTCCACGAGCGCCGCGGCTCGGGCCCCATCCGCACCGGTGAGGAGCGCCGTCTTTGCGCCAGCGTCGCGGGCTGCCTCGAGACCCCGAAGCACGTTTTCTGAGCGTCCCGACGTGCTGATCCCGACGACGAGGTCCCTGCGTGTCGCGAGCGCGCGCACCTGTCGCGCGAAGACGTCGGCGAAGCCGTAGTCGTTCGCTATCGCGGTCATCGACGCGCTATCCGCCACGAGCGCGATCGCCGGCAGTGGCGCGCGGTCACGCTCAGCGCGCCCGATGAGCTCCGCGGCGAGGTGCTGCGCCTCGGCGGCGCTCCCGCCATTCCCGAACGCGAGGACACGGCCGCCGCCCGCGAGGGCCGCGCGGAGCGCCGCGCCGAGCTTCTCGACCGCCGGCAGCACGGCGGCGAGATCGCGGGCGACGGTCTGATGCTCCTCAAGCGATCGGCGCAGTCGTTCCAGCGTCACGGCACCGGTACCTCCACTGATGTCGCGGCCGCACGGGTGGCCGCGAGCGCGATGGCGAGAGCGGCTCGGCCGTCCTCTCCGGTGACCGCGGGCGGACGCCGGTCGCGCACGCCCGCGACGAAGTCGCGCAGCTCGGCGGCGTACGCCTCCGCATAGCGTTCGAGGAAGCCCGGGTAGAGATCGTCGCGACGCTTGTCGCCCCGCAGCACCGTGAGCATCGTCTGCGCGAAGCCCCCGACAAGGACGGCGCCCTCTTCGCAGAGGATCTCGCTGCGGATGTCGTACGCATAGCGCGCGCCGCGCAGAGCTTCGACGTGCGCGATCGCCCCACGCACGAACCGAAGCTCGACCATCGTCAGGTTCGGAGCCGGCGCCGTGGCGTGATCACCGATCGTCGTGAGGCTCGCGCGGACTCCCGCGACCTCGTCGGCCATCATCCAGCGAGCGCCGTCGAGATCGTGTATCGCGGATTCGGTCAGGATGTCGCTCGACGCCATCGATCCTGGGCGGCCGACAGGGGCATCGAGATCGCGGTTGATGCCGCGATAGAAGAGCGGCCGTCCGAGCGCTCCGCTCGACACCAGCTCGCGCGCCTTGGCGTACGGGGCGTCGTATCTCCGCTGGAAGCCGATCTGGAGCCGGACGCCTGCCTCGCGAGCCGCCGCGAGCACCCGGTCCGCCCCTTCGAGGCTGGTCGCGATCGGCTTCTCAACGAAGACGTCCTTGCCGGCGCGTACCGCTGCGACCGCGTGCTCCTCGTGGAAGCGGGCCGGCGATGCGACGACGACCACGCTGACATCGTCGCGCGCCAAGAGCGCGTCGACTGTGGCGCACGCCGCCGCGTCCAGGTCGGCGGCGGCGCGCTCGCGTGCGCGTGCGTCCGGATCGGCGACGGCGGCAAGATGCGTTTCGGGAACGAGCTTCTGAACGTTCTCGGCGTGGCGACGCCCCATGAGACCAGCGCCGATGACGCCGACGCCGAGGCGCTTCTCCGTCAGCGGCGACCCTCGAGCCCGAGCATCTCGCGCATGCGCACGTACCCGATCACCGATTCTTTGAACAGGAGTCCCGCGAGCGATCTGCCGGTCATCACCGGAAGGAGCGGGAGCTCGGTCGCGCTGAAGCGTTCGAGCGCCGTGGTGAGCGGATCCTCGGGCGTCACCGCAGGTAGATCCTCGATTCGGGTCATCACTTGGTCGACCGGCGTGACCGACCAGCGTTCCTGCTCCACCTTGCGCAGGTCGCCGATCGTGACAATCCCGAGCATCCGATCGCCGGAGACGACCGGGATCGCGCGTAGGTTCAGCGGCAGGACGAGATCCCGGATGAGCGAGCCGACCGTCGTGCCCGGCTGCACCGAGTGGAAGTCGGGGCTCATGAGCTGGCCCACACGGACGGTGCCGACCACCGACGAGATGCGCTCCTGTTGAAGGCTGGCCGAGGCGGCGTTGAAGAGGAAGTATGCGATGAGCCCGTACCAGAACGCTGGCGTCCAATCGCCTTCGCCCAGAGGGCCCAACACGAATGAGGCAGCAAGCAGCAGGAGAAGCCCGGCGACGGCCTGTCCGCCTCGGGCGGCGATCCGCGTTGCCAGAAGGCGGTTTCTGCTGATCCCCCAGATCACCGAGCGAAGAACACGGCCGCCATCAAGCGGGAAGCCGGGGATGAGGTTGAAGACGGCCACGATCAGATTGATCTCTCCGAGGTAGCTCGCAACGGCCACGACCGGTTCGAGCCAGGTCGTCGCATCCGCGGAAGCGAGCGCGAGTTGACGGATGCCGAGCGAAAGAATGCCGATCACGACGCTCGTCGCAGGACCCGCGGCCGCCATGAAGAATTCGGCCTTCGCGGAGGGTGGCTCCTTGGTCAAGTTCGCCACGCCTCCAAGAAGGAAGAGCGTGATCGATGAGACCGACATCTGGAATCTCCTCGCGACAAGCGAATGCGCGAGCTCGTGTGCCAGCACCGATCCAAAGAAGAGCGCGGCGGTGACGGCGGCCACGACCAGGTTCTTCTGATCCGACCATCGCGGGAATTGGCGCGGGAACACCTGATCCGACAGGTTCAACACGACGAGGAAGAAGATGAGGAGCCACGAGACGTGGATGCGAATGTCGATCCCGAAGATACGGGCGACACGTATCGAGCCCGGCATCTTCCGAGCATACTGGTCGACCCGTGGGGCTGCCGACCGTTCCCGAGCTCGCGAGCATGATCGACCACGCGGTGCTCAAGCCCACACAAACCGAACGCGACGTCGTCGATGCGTGCACGCTCGCGCGGCGCTGGCACATCGCGTCGGTATGCGTGAAGCCTTTCTATGTTCCGGTGACCGCGCGCCTCTTGAAGGACTCGGGTGTGTTGACGTCGACGGTCATCGGATTCCCGCACGGTGGCCAGTCGCCGGAGGTGAAGGTCGCGACTGCGACCACAGCGCTCCATGACGGCGCGACCGAGCTCGACATGGTCATCAACATCGGCGCGCTCATCGACAAGGACTACGCGACGATCGAGCGCGAGGTCGCGCTCGTGGTTGGACTCGCGCACGCGAGCGAGGCGCAGGTCAAGGTCATCCTCGAGACCGGCTACCTCGACGACGCCCAGAAGGCGATCGCCGCGCAGATCGCGGCGGCGGCCGGCGCGGATTACGTGAAGACCTCGACCGGATTCGGTCCGGAGGGTGCGACCGTCGAGGACGTGCGCCTGCTGCGCCAGGTCGTGGGGCCGGACATGGGTGTGAAAGCGTCCGGCGG
>DASYSC010000205.1:0-21541 GCA_036003765.1 Candidatus Limnocylindria bacterium | reverse complement strand
ACGCCAGCGTCATCCATCGAGACCCCGTAGAGCATGTCCGCGGCCTCGATGGTGCCGCGGTTGTGCGTGATCACCACGAACTGCGTCCGGTCGGTAAGCTCGCGCAACGCCTGCGTGAAACGACCGACGTTGCGCTCGTCGAGCGCAGCGTCGACCTCGTCGAGGACGCAGAAGGGCGCCGGCCGCACGCGCAGGATCGCGAGCAGCAGCGCGGTCGCGGTCAGCGCGCGCTCGCCGCCTGACAGCTGGTTGAGGCTCCCGATCCGCTTCCCTGGCGGCCGGGCGTAGATGTCGATGCCCGGCTCTTCGTCGCTATCGCGCCCGGGGGCCCCTTCCCCCGCATCGCTCGTGCGCAGCGAGGCCTGCCCCCCGTTGAAGAGCCGCTGGAAGAAAAGACCGAACTCGCGGTCGACGGCTTGCAATGTCGCGCTGAACTGCTCGGCGATCGTGGTCGCGAGCTCGTCGGCCAAGGTGCGCATATCGGCCATCGCGCGTTCGAGGTCCGTCTTCTGGGTCGAGAGGAAGTCGTGGCGCTGCCCGATCTCCGCTAATTCGGTGGCGGCGAGCGGGTTCACCGGCTCGAGCGCGCTCAGGCGACGCCGGAGGCGCTGCAGCGCGGCCACAGTGCTCGAGCGCTCCTTTTCATCAGGTTCGTCCTCGAGCGCGATGCTGGCCGGATCGGGAAGCGGCTCGTCCTCCGGAAGCCCGAGCTCGGCGCGGACTTGCTCCTCCAGGAGGCGCATCGCGCCGGCAGCGCGCTCCTCCTCCACCGCGAGCTTTCCGCGCTCGCCACGGATCTCGGCGAGACGCTCCCGTGCGCGGGCGAGACGCTGCTCCGACTCGCGGCGCGAGCCCTCTGCCGCTAGCGCGCGCTCTCGCGCCAGCTCACCGGACCGCGACGCCTCACGCGCATCGGCGGTCGCGCGCCCGAGGTCCTGCTGAGCCGACTCGAGTCGATTGCGGGCGTCCCGCTCTTGCGTTGCGAGCGCTCGAAGCCGTTCCTCCTCGTCGGCGACGCGCCTCTCGGTGGCGCTGACCTGCTCGCTCAGCGCGTCGCGCAGGCGGACCGACGCGCTGCGGCGTTCTTCCATCGTCGCCGCCTCGAGCCGTGCCTCCTCCGCGCGCCGTGATGCCGCGTTGTGAGCGTCGACGGCGACCTGCTCGTCTCGTTCCGACGCTTCGAAGATCTCGGACGCGGCGGCGCGCGCCGTCGCAGCCACGCCCCGGTCCTGGGCAAGTTTCTCGCGCCGGTCGAGGAGCTCGGTGCGTTCGCGCTCGATCGCTGACGCGTTCGCTTCGCGAGCCCGCACGAAATCGCGCACGTCCGCTTCGGCGGTAGCAAGATCGTCAGCGACACGCTCGGCATCGCCGCGCGAACGCTGCGCGGCCGCCAGGCGCCCTTCGGCTTCATGGCGACGGCGCTCAGCGTCGGCCCGCTGCGCAAGGACCTCGCGCTGCGCTTTCTCGGCCGCGAGGAGCTCTTCGTGAAGGCGAGCCGCCATCGCACGGAGCTGTGCCGTGGCGTCGCGGTCGACACGCGCCCGCGGCTCCACCAGACGCGCGAGGCCGGGGAGGACGAGGAGTCCGCTCGGCGCTATCACCGCGCCGCTGCGCAACGTGGACGCCGCCGCGAGGGCTGTGGCCTCGTCCGGCGCGAGGAAGACGGCGACGCCGTCCGCGACGCGCCGGCAACCCTTTGGCACCGCGGCGTCCGCCGCGGCCGACGATGGCGTGGTCGCGACCGCCCCCCCGAGAGCGATGCGCAGCGCGTCCGGCGACGCGATCCGCTCATGAAGCCATGCGAAGCCCTTCGGCAGCGCAGGTAGGTCGTTCGCCGCCTCGCGAGTCGTGAGCTCGGCGTCTGCGCGTTCGACGGCTTCGCGCAGCGCGGCGGTCTGGCCGCGCACAAGTGCCAGGTCGCCGTCGATCCGTTGCAGCTCGTTGCGCGCCGCACCTGCGCGCTCCGCCGCACTCTCCGCGCCGCGCGCGGTCTCCGCGACGGTCTCCCGCGCGCGCTCGAGCTCGGCGGCGATCCGGCCGCGCTCGCGCTCGTGCTCCGCGCGCTGGCGCGCGAGGCTCGCGGCGTTCGCCGCGAGGTCCTCATCGCGCGCGAGTAGGGAGCGCTCCTCGTCGCCCAGCCGGAGCTCGTCGCTCTCCCGCAGCAGATGCGCGCGCTCCGTCTCGACTCGCGCGGCCCGCGCCTCAGCGAGGGCGACACGAGTTCGCGACGCATCCTCCTCGGCACTGCGCGCCAGATCGGCGGACTCGCGAGCGCGGCGCGCCGCGTCCGCGGCTTCGTCGTCGACTCTCGTCCGGCGTTCGCGAAGGCTCGCGAGCTCCGCGGGCAGCGCGGCAAGCGATGCACCGGTCCGCTCGCGCTCCGCGCCGATCGCGGCAAGACTTGCTTCGAGACCGGCGACGCGCTCGCGTGCCGACGCCAGGGTCGCCGACGCGTCGCTTGCGGCCATGCGGCGCAGCTCCTCCTCCTGGCGCGCCGCGCGCAGCTCTTCATCACTGCCGGCAGTCGCGGATTCCCCTTCCGCGACGAAGTCGATGAGACGTTCGATCTCCCGGTCGACGCCCAGGATCTTCGCGGCGAGCTCGGCGCGCTGCTCCGCGGTCGTGCCGAACGAGGCCTTGTACCAGCGCAGCGCGCGGCGCCGGAGCTCGTTCCGGATCGTCTCGTACTCGGTCCACTTCGCGGCCTGATCTCGCAGCGCGTCGACGCGCGGTCCTATCTCGCGAAGAATGTCGTTCACGCGGACCAGCTCCGCGTCCGAGAGCTTCATACGTTGCAGTGCCTCTTCGCGACGCAGTTGGAGCCGCCGTGTCCCCGAGGCTTCTTCGATCACGGTGCGTCTATCCGCCGGCCGCAAGGCGAGGATCTGATCCGTCAGACCCTGCCCAACGACAACGAAAGCGTTGTCCGCGAGATTTGCGCCGGCGAGAAGCTCTTGCATATCGCGCAGTCGTACGCGGCTGCGATTCACGAGGTACTCGGCCTCGCCGTTCCTGTAGAGACGCCGTCCCACTTCCACTTCGGTGAAGGCGACGGGTAGGCGTCGGGACGAGTTGTCAAGCTGCATCAACGCTTCAGCGAAGCCGAGCGCCTTGCGCGACTCTGAACCGCCGAAGATCAGCTCCTCATTTCGTTTCGCGCGCAGCACGCGTGCGTTGTTCTCGCCAAGCGCCCAACGAATCCCGTCAACAATGTTGGTCTTGCCACTGCCATTCGGACCGATGATCGCGGTGATCCCCGGTGCGAATTCCAGATGCACTTTGTGTACGAACGACTTGAAACCCGTCAATGTGAGCGTCTTCAGTACCGCGTTCGGGGCCGATGCGCCGCCCTCGATCACCTTCAGCTCGTCGCTCACTGCGTGACGACCTCCATGAGCTTCGCCGCGGCCGCTTCCTCCGCCACGCGCTTCGAAGGTCCGCTTCCCTGCGCGACGTTCCCCGCGACCTCCACTTGCACGACGAAATCGCGGCGGTGCTCTGGCCCGCTCACATCGAGGGTCCGGTAGATCGGTAGCGGGTGATGGCCGGCCTGCGCCCACTCCTGCAAAAGCGTCTTCGGGGATTTGCGCGGCGCGGTGACCGTCGCGGCGATCGCCTCACCCATCGTGCGGCGCACGAGCGCGCTCGCTTCTTCGAGGCCGCTCTCCATGTAGATCGCACCGACGACCGACTCGTACAAGCTCGCCGCAAGCCCGATCCGCGCGCGTCCGCCGGTGTCCTCCTCACCACGACCGAGACGAGCGCGCTCGGGCAACCCGAGACGCCGCCCAACCTCGGCCAGCGCGGCTGAGGAGACGAGCGATGCGCGCAGCGCCGTGAGCTCTCCCTCGGTCGCGTCGGGGAATCTGCGGAAGAGCTCTTCACCGACGACGAGATCGACGACGGCGTCGCCGAGGAACTCCAAGCGCTCGAAATCCAGCGCGGCCTCCTCGACATGCTCGTGGAGATACGAGCTATGCGTGAGCGCGTTCTGCAAGAGCGCTTCATCCTTGAAGCGGTATCCGGCGATCTCGATCTCGGTCGTCTCCTTCGTAAGCGAAGAAAAGGCAGGGGCTCCGACGCCCCTGCCTCCCCTATGCCTTGCGTACTGTGTGATTGTGCGCGCTAAGCGACGTGCTCCTCGATGTACTCCTGCGCGTCGCCCACGGTCTTGATCTTCTCCGCCTCTTCGTCCGAGATCTCCATCCCGAACTCCTCCTCGAGGCTCATGATGAGCTCGACCAGGTCCAGCGAGTCAGCGTTGAGATCGTCCACGAACGACGCCTCGGGTTTCACGTCGCCCTCGTCCACGCCGAGCTGCTCGACGATGATCTTCTTGAGGCGCTCGTAGGTGTTTCCCTGCGCCAACAATGTCCTCCTCCGGGTCGAGTGCGACCCCTCCCCCGCCCGCCCGCGGCGGCAGGTCCGCGCAAGTGTCACGGCGAGCCGTCTGGCCTGTCAATCGGGGACTAAAGAAAAAGCGGCCGGCAAGCCTCTTTATGGTGAAGACCGATGATCGACCGCTGGCGCGAGGTCTACGAACGCGAGTATCCGCGCCTCCTCCGGGCGCTGCTCGCGATCGGCCGCGACCCGGCGGCGGCCGAAGACGCGGCGCAGGAGGCGTTCGTCAAGGCGCACCGGACCGGCCTGGACAACATCGAAAAGCTGCCGGCGTGGCTCCTTGTGGTCGGCGTCCGCGAGGTTTTCCGGAAGGGCCGCTGGTCGACGCGCGAGCGGGAGCTCTGGGCCTCGTTGCCCGCACGTAACGACGGATTCGACACGGCGACCGATCGGGCGGACCTCCTGGCTGCGCTCGGCGAACTGCCCGGGCGACAGCGGGGGATCGTCGTCGCGAGGTACTTCTACGGCCTTTCCTACGACGAGATCGCCGAGCACTTCGACATCAAGAGCGGGACGGTCGGCGCAACCCTGCACCAGGCCATCGAGCGCCTTCGGCAGATCCACCTGGCCGGCCGTCTCGCGCGAGGAGCGATGCGATGATTGACGAGCGGCAGGACGACGAGATCCTCGGCCGCGCGCTCGCGCGAGCGATCGAGACGATCGAGGTGAACGAAACGGCGTATGAGCGCTCGCGATTCGTGAGCGCTCCGAGCCGACGATTGTTCGGGCTGTGGCAGCTCGCGAGCGGCGCTGCGGCAGTCATCCTTGCGCTCGCGTTCGGCTTGTGGCTCACGCGGCCGAACGACACACAGGAACCCGCGGCCGGGTCGCTGAAACCCGCGCCCACGGCGACGGCGAGCCCCCAGCTGGCGATCCCGGTCTCGTCCGCCGCGCCCGACCGCGACAACGTCTGGGTGTATTTCACCCGCGACTCGTTGCCACCGCTTGGCGCATACGTCCGCGGCGTCTTCACGGACGGCTCGCGAGAGGTGCGGATCGCGTCTCGCTTGTCGCTCCTAAGGGGCTCGCGTATTACGCCGGTCCCCGCAGGCGCTTCGAATCCCTTAGCCCTCGTCGCGCCAGTCCAGAACGGCAGCAGCACGTTCGGGGTCGGGGCTCGCATTGACGGCGAGACCGCAAGCGTCGAGTTCGAGATTCCGACGGGCTGGGGCATCCATGGTGCCACGCAATCGCGCGCGCTTCTGCAGCAGCTCGTCTACGTCATCACCGAGGAAGCGGGCGTCCGCTACGCGCGGATCACCGAACAGGGCAAAGCCAACGCCGTCATCGACGGCCTCGTCGTCGACAAGCCACTCTCGCGCGAAGATGTGTTCGGCTACACCGTCCGGGCCGCGACCGGCAGCATATCCTTCGGAGGCGACGACAAGACCCCGTTTGTCGGGGCCGACCTCGTCACGCGGGACATCCAGGACGGGACCCTCGTGCGCCTCACGTTCGAGGGACGGAATCGTTCGACGAACGCGAAGGCATCGCTCCCGTCGTTCACGATCTCGTTCCAGCGGAACGACGGCAGCGTTCCGCATAACCGGGCGGATGGCGCGCCACCGGCATACCTCCTCGCGATCGGTTTCCAGTGGAACGGAACCGGATCGAGCGGTGGCGTCGGACACGTCGAGAGGGTCGACCGGGCGCCGCTCCGCTTGATCGCTGGAGACAGCAACACGAGCTACCAGCTTGGCCTCGATGACGCGCGCCCGTGGCGCGCGTACATGCCGGACCCGACTCTGCTCATCATCGAGATCGGCGGCGACCCGCGGACCGTGAGCGATCGCATAGCGGTCACCGCTCCGAAGCCCGGGGACCGCTTCGCCGGTGACATCGTCCGCGCGACCGGCTCGGCGCGCGTCTTTGAAGCAAACGTGAGCTGGCGGCTCCGGGATGCGAACGAGAAGGCCGTCGCGAACGGCCACTTCAACGCGAGTCTTGGGACAAGCCAGCTCTGGGGAACGTTCGAAGCCTCAATCGCGATCCCCCCGGGCCTTCACGGGAGTATCACGCTCGAGGTCTACGAGGTGAGCCCCCAGGACGGCAGCGATCGGGGGATGGTGAAAATCCCGCTCACGGTCTCTTAGGCGGAAGGTTGTTCGCGGCCGCCCACCGCGGTCGCGAGCACCCCGTTGACGAACTTCGGCGAGGCCTCCGAGCCGAACATCTTCGCGAGCTCCACCGCCTCGTCGATGACCACACCCGCGGGCGCGTCGCCCGAGACCCGCAGCTCATAGAGCGCGATCCGGAGCACGTTGCGGTCGATCCGCGCCATCTGGTCGATCGGGAATTCGGGCGCGAGGGTCGCGATCTCCGCGTCGAGCACCTTGCGGTGCGCCAGGACTCCCTGGACCAGGTCCCAGGCGAATCCGGCGGCCTCCTCCGTGAGGCCCGCGCGGAACGCCCCACGCTCCCAGGTCTCGCGCGGGTCGGCACGATTGAAGTCGATCTCGAACAGGGTCTGAAGAGCGAGCCGCCTCGCGGGGTGGCGGCCGCCGCGCGGCGGTCTCGTGCTCACGCGGCGGTCGTCGACACGCCCTGGCCGATCGCCTCGATGAGCCGGGTCGCGACGGCGCGCTCGGCGACCTCGATCGCGCGGCGCATCATGTTCGCCCGCGCGCGCCCGTGCGTGACGACGGACACGCCCGCGACGCCGAGGAGCGGCGCGGACGCATAGGGGTCGTAGTCCATCCGACTTCTGAACTTGCGCAGGCCGGGAAACGCGACCAGCCCTGCCACCTTGCCCCATGCTCCGCCGAATATGTCGTTGCGGATCCCATCCACGAAGACGTCGATGACCCCCTCCATCCCCTTCGCGAGCACGTTACCGGTGAATCCGTCGGTCACGCAGATATCGGTCACGCCTTTGAGGACGTCCTTGCCCTCGATGTTCCCGTAGAAGTTCAGGTCTTCGGCGCCCGCGAGAAGCGCGTGCGCCGCCAGCTGCATGCGGCCACCCTTCTCGGGCTCTTCGCCAACGTTGATGAGCCCGACGCTCGGCCGTTCCACGCCGTGCAGCCGTTCCATGAAGCGGGAGGCCATGCGCGCGAACTGGAGGATGTTGTGCTCGCTCGCGTCCATGGTCGCGCCGGCATCGAGGAGGCATGCCGGCTTCCCCTTCGTGGTGGGGAACAGCCCGCAGAGCGCTGGGCGATCGATCCCCCGGATGCGGCCAAGCACGAGGAGCGCCGCGGCCATCGTGGCGCCGGTGTTGCCTGCGGAGGCGACCGCGTCCGCCTCGCCGTGCTTGACCAGCTCCGTCGCGATACCGATCGATGTGTCACCGCGCCGCCGAATAGCGGTGGCCGGGTGCTCGTCCATCGCGACGACATCGCTCGCGTTCCGGATGGTGATGCCCGGCGGCAGCGAGGAGTCGATGATGCGTCGCAACTCCTGTTCGCGGCCCACCAGGACGAGATCGGCATCGCCGCCGCCGGCTCGATACAACAGCGCGCCCCGGACGATCTCGTCCGGGGCGTGGTCGCCGCCCATTGCGTCGACGGCGATCTTTACCAGAGCACCGCCGTGTTATGCGGTCGTCCGCTTGGCCTTGATCGGTATGACCTGTCGGCCGCGGAACGTGCCGCAGTGCGGGCACGCCTGATGCGGCGGCTTCGGGCTCTTGCACTGCGGGCAGGGGACGAGCGTCATGGCACGCAGCGCGAGATGACTGCGGCGTTCGCCCTGCGCCGCGCGCGGAATGCGTTTCTTAGGCTGGCCTGCCAAAGCGATCTCCTAGCGCGGGGGGTTGGAACGATTCTATCTGTCGGGGCGGAACTTCTTGAGCTCCTGCAGCTTGGTCCAGCGCTCGTCGACCATCTCGTGCTTGTGCGGCTCGATGTTCAGGTCTCGCCCGCACACTTCGCAGAGTCCCTTGCAGTCCGGTGTACAGAGCGGTGCGAGCGGCGTCGCGAGGATGAGCTCCTCGCGCAGGAGAGGCGTGAGGTCGATCCGGAAGTCGCTCCCGATCGTCTTCGCGTCGCGCGGCGCCTGATCCTTGGCGTCGCCGCTGACGACGTCGATCGTTGCGTAGTACTGCTCCGCGAAGTGGGCGTCCACGGGCGTCTCGATCGGCTTGAGGCAGCGGCTGCATTGCAGCGCCACGCTCGCGCGCGCATCGCCTTCGAGGTATGCGCCAGGGTTGGTGTGGGTCGCGACGATGTCCGCGTCGATACTCGAGACCCCGGCCTCGATCAACCCGGAGTTCTCGCCGTGCGGGTCGATGGGCGACTCGGTCACTTCGTAGTCCGCTCGCGCGCCGATCGGCTGCTTAAGTAACGGCGCGACGTTCACCTTCACGTGTCTCGCCCTCCGTGGGCTGGGCTCGTCTCTCTTCCAGTACCTCGAGGCTCTTCTTGATGACCGAGAGCGTCTTCACAAGGTCGCTCTCGAGCCGCACCAGGACGTCGGCCGCGTACTGATCGGCCCCATGCATCGTCTCCTCGGCCTTCGTCTGCGTCCTATCCAGCAGGTCCTGCGCCCGCGACTCGGCCTCGCGCAGGATCGACTGGTCCTGTAGCAGGAGCGCCGCCTGCTCCTGCGCTGCGCCGATGATCCCCTCCGCTTCCTCGCGGGCTTTCGAGATGACACGGTCGCTCTCCTGGTTGATACGACGAGCCTGCTTGACCTCTTCGGGTATCGCGACGCGCAACTGATCGATCAGATCGAGGACCGCGGCCTGCTCGAGGATGATCTGGCTCGTCATCGGGACTTTGCGCGCGTTGACGACGAGCGCCTCGAGCCGTTCGACCAAGAACTGTATGTCCAAGTCAGCCTCCCGCAGCAAACTGAGAGTACCTCAGGAATAACAGCGTCTCCTCGCCGATGTTCTTCGTGCGCACGACGCGCGCGCTCGCCGGCGGCGCAGGCGCGTGCTTGCGCAGGGAGCGCACGACCACGAGCCCGTCGGGCGCGAGCGCGGCGCGCAGCGCGTCATGACCGAGGGTGGCCGTGGCGCCCGCGACATCCACGAAGGGCGGGTCCACGAACGCGATGTCGAAAGGTCCCTCCGGCCGCGCATCGAGGAACGCGACGACGCTCGCCGGGACCACATGCGCGCGACCGGCCACGCGCGTCGTCTCGAGGTTTCGCCGCAGGGCCTTGATCGCCTGCGCGTCGCGCTCCACGAACGTCGCGGAGCGCGCCCCGCGCGAAAGCGCTTCGATGCCGAGGGTTCCCGCTCCCGCGAAGAGATCGAGCACCTTCGCATCGGGAAGCTCGGGCTCGAGGATCGCGAACAGCGCCTCGCGGATCCGGTCAGTCGCGGCACGCGTCCCGCCCCCGCGTGGCACGACGAGTGTCCTTCCCTTCGCCTCCCCCGCGATGACCCGCATCATGCCAGCGCGTAGCGGCGCCAGAGCTGGTCCACGGCACGAGCGAGCGCGCCGTGCTCGGGCCGTTCCAGCGTCGCGTCGCCCGCGAGGATGCGGTCGGCCTCGTCGGCGGTCTCGCTGATGAGCCGCGGGTCGACGTCCGCGAGGTCGACGATGCGCAGTTCGGGAACGCCGTGCTGCCGCTCGCCGAGGAACTCGCCGGCCCCGCGGATCTCGAGATCGCGCTTGGCAAGATCGAAGCCGTCGAGGGGGACTGTGTTTCCCTCGATCCCACTTGGCTTCCGCGCCACCATGGCCGCGAGGCGCTCGGAGTCCGATGCCTCGGAGACCAGCACGCAATACGCCTTCTCTGTTCCGCGACCGACACGCCCGCGAAGCTGATGAAGCTGCGCCAGACCGAATCGTTCGGCTCCAAGGACGACCATCACCGTCGCATTCGGTATGTCGATGCCGACCTCCACGACGGTGGTCGCGACGAGCACATCGATCTCGCGATCAAAGAAACGGCGCATGATCGCGTCGCGCTCCTTCGCCGGCATCCGGCCATGCATCAGCGCGAGCCGTAGGCCTCGGAGCTCGCCCTGGCGGAGCTCTTTTTCGGTCTCCACCGCGCTCGGGGGTCGGGGGGCAGAGCCTCCCGATTCGTCGTCGCCATCATCGGCGGGATCGATCCGCGGCGTGACGACGAACGCCTGCTGGCCGCGCTCGGCGGCCAGCCGCATGCCCTCCCACACCTTCGGCAGCTGATCGGGCGTGCGGAGATGCGTCGTGATCTCCTTGCGACCCAGCGGCAGCTCGTCGATCACGGAGATGTCCAGGTCCCGGTAGACCGTCTGACTGAGGGTCTGCGGGATCGGTGTCGCCGTCGTGAGCAGGAGATGTGGATCGTTCCCGCTGCCTTTCTCGCGGAACGTCGCTCGCTGCCTCACGCCGAAGCGGTGCTGCTCGTCCACCACTGCGAGGCCGAGACGCTTGAATCCGACGTGCTCTTCGACGAGGGCATGCGTTCCCACGACGACGTCAAGCGAGCCGTCCGCCAGTCCCGCGAGGATCGTCCGACGCGGCTCGCCGGTGACACTCGACGTCAAGAGCGCGTGGCTGGGCCCGCCGTCTTTGAAAAGGACCGCGAGCGAACGGGCGTGCTGCTCGGCGAGGAGTTCCGTGGGTGCCATGAGCGCGGTCTGCGCGCCGGATGTCGCGGCAATCCGCGCGGCGAGTGCGGCGACCACGGTCTTGCCGGACCCGACGTCGCCCTCGAGCAAACGCGACATCGGCACGCGGCGCGCGAGGTCTTCGCGGATCTGGGCAAGCGATCGTTCCTGCGCGCCGGTCAGAGTGAACGGCAGCGCCCCGATCCACGTCGCGAGCTCGGCGTCGGGCACGAGCAGCGGTATCGCCGAGGCCTGGGCGGTCCAGCGCGCGCGGCGCTGCGCGAGCGCGAGCTGCAGGACCAGGAGCTCGTCGAACGCGAGGCGCCGGCGCGCCGAGAGGAGCCGCTCGTCATCGTCGGGGAAGTGCACCTGGCGCAGAGCGGATGCGATGTCGGGGAGCGCGTGCCGCCCGCGCACCGGCAACGGCAGCGGATCGGGCACCTCACCGACAACGCCGGTACGCCGCGGACCGCCTTCGATCGCCGTATGCAGCCAGCGGCGCATCTGCCCCGGCTTGATGCCCTCGGTCAGCGGATAGATCGGCACCAGCCGACCGGTGTGCACGGCCTCGGCGTCGGCCCGCTCGAGCGTCGGCTGGCTGAACTGCAGCGATCGCCCGAAGAACCTGACCTTTCCCGAGATGCGGACGCGCTCGCCTTCCGGATGCGTCTCCTTGACGAAGGCCCGCCCGAACCATGTCGCGCGGACCTGGGTCGGAGTTCCGTCCTCTTCGTGGAGCTCCGCCTCGGTCATGAGCTTGCCGGTCGCCGTTCGCCGCTGGGAGATGTGGCCAAGCACGGCGAGCGCGGTCTGGCTCGCGTTCGGCACGAGCCGGCGCAAGGGAACGAACTTGGAGAAGTCGTCGAACCGCGTCGGAAGGTGCCAGAGCAGATCGCCGATGGTGTGGATCTTCATCCGGTCGAGCAGCTTCGCCGACTCGCGGCCGATACCGGGGATGCGCGTGACCGGAAGATCCAGCGAGGTCGCGGGCGGCTCGCTCGTCGTGCGTGCGGGCGGCGCGGTCGACGTCACGATGGAGACATGGTGCTCCGCACGGATCAATGTTGGAAAAGGCGCAGGTCGCGAAGGCCGAAGGGACCGGCCGGCGGGAGCTCCGCCCGGATCCGTTCGACCGAGAACATGGTCGGCGGCGTCAGGTCCTCGGGTAGCGGGTCGGCGAACGGCAAGGGCTCGACGACGCTTTCCGAGAGGATGCGCACCTGCGCGGCGGCGACGAGCGGGATGGTCATCGTGCGCTCGAAGACCCAGGCGAGGATCCGATGGACCCAGACCGGCGCGGGCACGACGCGCACCTCTCGCCCCACGGCCGCCGCGATCCGCCGGATCGCATCTCCGGCGCCCAGTTCCTCCGGTCCGAGCACCTCGACGGTGCGTCGCGAAAGCCGCCCATCCGTCAACGCCGACCGCGCGATCCGGACGACGTCGCCCACGTAGGCCGGTCGCAGCCGCGTGGGGCGGAGGCCGACGAGCGGAAAGAACGGGAACGTGTAGAGCGCGCGACTCACATGGTCGAGCAGATGGTCGCCGCGGCCGTAGATCACGCCCGACTTCAGGATGGTGTGATCGATGCCGGAGCTGCGCACGAGCTCCTCGGCGGCCCACTTCGACTCGTGGTACGGCGAGCCGCAGGCGGGTCGGGCCCGCAGAAAGCTGAGATAGACGATCTTGCGAACCCCCGTCGCCCCCGCCGCGGACACGACCGCTTGCGTCCCATGCACGTGGACGCGCTGGTACGTCTGAGCGCCGATCTCCCGATTGATGCCGGCGAAGTGCGCGACGGCGTCGCATCCGGCGAAGGCCCGGTGAAGAGAATCGACGTCGTCCGTCGAAGCCGCAACAAATCGCGCCCCCCTCCCCAGGATCGAGGGGGCGCGCCGATCGACCCCGCGTGCGACGAGAACGACTTCGTGGCCGTCGGCGAGCAGGGTGACCGCGAGGTGGCGGCCGACGAAGCCGGTGCCGCCCGTGATGGCGATCTTCATCTTGATGCCCGGCGCGCCGCGATCCGCCGCCGCTGCCGCACCTGCGTCGGACAGACCGCGCTCAGGTATCCGTTCAGGCTGGAGATGAGGGTCTCGGGCTCGAGGCGGTAGAGGATGCGATTCGCGTCACGACGTTCGCTCACCAGGTCCGCCGCTTTGAGGATCGCAAGATGCCGGGAGATCGAGGGCGCAGAGATGGCGAAGCGTGCGCCGATATCACCTGCCGCAAGCTCTCCAGGCTTCAGCTCCTCGAGGATCTGCCGACGCGTCGGGTCAGCCAGGGCACGAAAGACGCGGGCGGCGTTGCGCACGCAATCAGTATTTAGCTAATTCGCTAATCTCGTCAAGAGACCCGAAAGGACTATTCGGCCGCGACTATGAAGGCGTAGTGCGGCTGACCCCCATGCGCCACCTCGACGGACACCTGGGGACACGCCGCGCGGAGCCGCTGGACGGCGTGCTGCACACGTACCTCGTCGACATCCGCTCCGCTGTAGAGCGTGAGGATCTCGGCGTCGGTCAACCGGCGCGCGGCGTCACAGAGCACCGCTACCTCATCCTCCCCGTGCGCTACGACCCGGCCGTCGAGGAGCGCCATCGCCTCGCCCTGCCGCACGCGCTCGCCGTCGACCGTCGCGTCGCGGATCGCGCGCGTCACCTCGATGCCATGCGCTCGCTCGGCGACATCGGCCATGTCCCGCGCGACCTCGTCCGGGTCCTTCTTCGGATCGAACGCCACGAGGGCGGCCATGCCTTGCGCGACGTTCCTCGTCGGGACCACGCGAACCCGTACGCCCGCGACCTTCGCGGCCTGCTCCGCGGCGAGGATCACGTTCTTATCATTCGGCAAGACCACCACCGTCCTCGCGTTCGCGGCGTTGATCGCGTCGACGAGCTCCTCGGTCGAGGGATTCATGGTCGGCCCGCCACGTAGCGGCAACGCTCCCAGCGAGCGCGCTACGGCCGCGAATCCCTCTCCCGGGACGACGGCGACGACGCCGACGATGGCCGCCGGCCCGCGCGAGGAAGGCGACACAACGATGCCAGTCGTCCGCTCATGCTCGGCGGTCATCGCGTCGAGATCCTCGACGACGACGTCCGCAATCCGCCCGGCCGTGAGACCGATGCGGACGATCTCATCGGGCTGCAGCGTGTGGACATGGACCTTCATCAGCGATTCGTCGCCGACCACCAGGACGCAATCCGCGCCGAACTTCATCATCTCGTCTCTGATCTGCGCGATCGGCCGCGAGGGTCCCTGGACGAGGAACTGCACGTCGTACGCGCCTTCCCACGACGGCGCCGCCGACGTCGCGGGCGCGTTGGTCGCGACGGTCTCGATGTGGCTCAGCGGGATCTGCTCGCCCGTAAAGCCCGAGAGGACGCCCTCGAGCACGAGCTGCAGGCCGCGCGCACCCGCGTCGACGACACCCGCGGCACGGTTGGTCGGGTTCTCCTGCCGTGTCCGCCCCAGAGCGGGACCGGATTCGGCGACGATGTGCGTCAGGAGCTCGAGGACGTCACTGCCCTCGCGGGCCGCGGCGTCCTCCATCGCGACGGTAAGCGTCAGCATCGTCCCCGGCGCGGGGGCGCTGACCGCTTCGTGGGTGTAGCGGCGCGAAAGCTCGACCGCACGACGCATCTCGCGGACTCCGGCGTGGTCGCTCTGCGCGAAGGCCTCCTTGACGCCCCGGAAGACCTGCGACAGGATCACGCCGCTGTTGCCCCGCGCCCCCATGAGCGCGCCCTGCGCGGCCGCGGCGCTGATCGCGGGCAGCGTCGGCTCCGCGACTCGCGCGTATTTCAGCGCGGAGCGCATCGTGTGAAGCATGTTCGTGCCGGTGTCGCCGTCAGGCACCGGATAGACGTTGAGGGCGTTGACCTCGTCTACGCGCGCCTCGAGGCGTGCCGTCGAGGCCTCGAGCGCACGCAGCAGAGCCGCGCCGTCGAATTGCGTAACGATGCGCGCGACTGTAACATTGACATAACGTCGCCCTGATCACATTCCCGAAGGAGACCTGCCTGCGATGCCACGCGCCTGCGCGATCTGTGGCAAGACCGCCGCATACGGATACAACGTCAGTCACTCGAAGGTGCACACGCACCGCCGATTCGACGCGAACCTGCACCCCGCGGTTATCGACGGTGTGAAGCTCCTCGTGTGCACGCGTTGTCGCCGTACTCAGACGAAAGACGCCCGCATGGCGAAGAAGCGGGAGCGCGCTCGCCGCTAGACGCGCCGCGGGTTCAGGGCGCCGCGGGAGAGGTGCGTTCGACCCGTTCCACTCGGAGCCGCCCGATCCGCAAACGTCCGACCAGGACCGGCAGCGCATAACACCCCGCAGCGACGAAGCCGAGGAGCGTGAATCCGGCGCTGATCGTGAGGCCGACGGCGAGTATCGAGCCGATCACCGACGCGGCACCGTTGATGGCCCAGGACCAGCTCACAAGCCTCGGATCGGTCGCGCTAGCGACCGCCACGACCTTGGGAAAAACCGCGCCGAGCGGAATCCCGAGCGCCAGAGACGCCGTCGCCGCGGCCGCGGCGCGTGCGGCCAGCGGCCAGGCAAGCGTGATCGTCGCAACCCAGGTCAGCGCGAACAGGAGAACCGGCAGGGCGATCGCGCAGAGCGCCGACGCTTTATCCGGATCGGTCGGCAGTCGCGAAGACCAACCCGATCCGATGGCGGCGCCAATTAGCAGAGCGGCGAGGCCGAGGGACAAGGCGAGCGCGGGTTGACCGAGGTAGAGGGTGAGTCGCTGGAGGAGGACGATCTCCGCCCCGATGAAACCGAGCCCGACGGCAAGCGAGCGGAGCGTCGTTGCGAGGCCGACCTCCGTTCGAAGCAGCGGACCGAGCCGGCGTCGGAGGGGCGCGAGGAGGAGCAGGTAGGACAGGAAGACCGCCGGCACAAGCGCGACGAACAGGATGCCGTAGGCCACCGGAAAGCGACCGTCCTGCAGGTCGGCGGCGAAGAAGAAGGGACGGTCGTCGGTCGCAGGGATCCCCTGATCCTCCCGCACGGCCGTTGCGAAGGGGCCGGATGAATTGAGCGGGTCGTATTCGACAACGAAGCTGCGCGCCTCCGCGAAGGCGCGGATCCTCTCGACCGAGTCGCGATCGAACGGCATCGGGCTCGCGATCAGCAGACCGAAGTTCAGATAGCGAAGGACGATCAGGTGGTCGGAGACGCGGGAGAGGCCGTGCGCCCGCAATGCCGTGGCGGCCAGTTGAGCGGTGTGAACCATCTCCACCGGCGGGTCGCGGTACCAACGGCCGACGGCGAGGGCGCCCCGACCGCTCAGGTGAGAGAGGTAGTCCTCGAATGCCTCCGCCGTATACAGATAGCTCTCGGTGAGCGCATACGAACCGCTCGCGAGTGCGGCCCAGCTGTCGACGACCGTCATGACGATGAGGTCGTAGCGCTCGTTCGAGCGGCGGACGTAGCTTCGAGCCTCATCTTCGACGACACGGACTCTCGGCGCCGCATAGAGGTGACCGCTGTAGCTTGCGAACTCGCCACGCATGAGTCCCACCACGGCGCGATTGACCTCGATCGCCTCCACGGCCCGCGCCCCATGGACGAGCGCGTTTTGGATATCGATCCCGCCGCCCGGGCCGATGACGAGAACGGCCGGCTCGGTGACGAGCTCGTACGGCGCGGCAATGATCGTCTCCCGGAGCACGCTCATGTCGCCGCTGCCGTCGAGGATCGGCGTCGCCGCTCCGAGGTCGAGGGACATGAAGTGCGCATCCGGACGCGGCTTCGCGTACGCCGGGTTCACCAGATACCGGTAGCGCTCGCCGCTCGGTTCCTCCGGGTACTGAACGACGTCGACGCGGGCATACGGATCCCAACGCGTGGCGAGATGCTCGATCCCCGCGCCGTAGACCGGGCTCTTGTCCGGTCCGACCTGCGGCGGGGTCAGGAGGTCACCCCATCCCGCGAGCGCCGTGGTGAGCCCGACGCACGCCACGACCGGAAGAACGCGCGACCGACCGCTAAAGGACGTCGCGGCACCGAGTGCCGCGAGGAGCGCCGCGAGCCCATAAAGGCCTGGCGCGCCGAGGAGCGGGAGGCCGAGGAACGCAAGCACGCTGCCAGTGCCGGCCCCGGCAAGATCCGCTGCGTAGAGGGTCCCCGTCTTTCCGGAACGTTCCCGCAGACTGCGGACGACTATCCAGCTCGCGAAAGCGAACGGAGGGAACCCGAGGACATAGGCCGCCGTAACGGAGAGCCACAGGATCGACGACGGATCGACATGCGCCTGAACGAACAGCGCCAGAAGAATGCTCGCCATCGCGCCGACAGCGAGCTGGCCGAGTGAGGGTCGCCGCGACCGCGCGTCGAAGACCGCGCTCAGGGTCGCGCCCCAACCGACCCCGAGCAAAGAGACGCTGATGACCAGATACGTAAGGTGGTAGCCGAATACGGCACTGAACAGCCGCGTCTGCGCTACCTGGAAGAGAAGGGCGCCGGCCGAGACGAAGAAGATCACGGCCATCTGCGATGTCAGTCCGCGCTTGGTCGCTTCAGACGACATCCCGCGCAACGCTATCTTCTCGATTTCAGGCGACCGCTATCAGATCGGAAGCAACACGGTCCTGGCCGTCGAAGACACGGGAGCGTGCCTCACGTTAGGACCCGAACCGCGAGCGATGCTCGCGGAGGAAACGCTCCTGCTCCGCGATCAATGGCGGCAGCGCGTCGAGCTCGAAGAACGCAGCCTCTTCCCAACGCAAGACCGGTCTCTTCGCGGACCTCTCTGATGATCGCCGCGCCCGGCGATTCGTCCGGCTTGAGCAACCCGCTCGGCAGTCCCCACGGGGCGAACGGGCGATACGTGTGCCTGAACAGAAGCACGCGACCCTGTGCGTCGGTGACCACCCCGAGGATGCCCACGAGGAACCTCGCCTCGTGCATACGCACGATCATCCGCTTGAGTGGCGAAGGAAGCCGACCCGCCGCGCGATATGCCATGCGCTGGATCTCGCGCATCAGGCCCGCGCGGCCGCCGCCTTACCCTCCGCGACCTTTAGCTGACCGCACCCGGCTGCGATGTCCTGTCCCTTGCTGATCCGCAGCGTCGCCGCGATCCCCTGCTCCTGCAAGACCTCGGCGAACCGTTCCATTCGCTCGACCGACGGCCGCCGAAACCCGCCTGCACCGGGGTTGTACGGAATCAGGTTGACGTGAGCGTCCTTCGTCGGGCCGTGGCGCATGATCAGCGCGCCAAGCTCGCGAGCGGTATCGGTCGAGTCGTTGACGCCGGCGAGCAGCACATACTCGAACGTCACGCGGCGCCTTGTTCGCTTCACATAACGCGCCGCCGCCGCGAGAACCTCCTCGACGCCCCACTTCCGGTTGATCGGCATGATGCGCGCGCGCGTCGGATCGTCAGGGGCATGGAGCGAGACCGCGAGGTTGATCGGGAGACCTTCCTCGGCGAGCTGGTCGATGCCCGGCACGATGCCACATGTCGAGATCGTCAAGCGGCGCGGGCTGATGCCAAAGGACCCGGGGTCGATCAGTGTTCGGGTCGACGCAAGCGTCGCGTCGTAATTGTTGAACGGCTCCCCCATACCCATGTACACGACGTGTGAAACACGCTCGCCCCGCTCGCCCAGCTCACGCTGCCAGTGGCGGATCTGGTCGACGATTTCGCCAGCCGTCAGATTCCGGACAAGCCCCATCTCGCCCGTCGCGCAGAACGCGCAGGCCATCGGGCAGCCCGCCTGCGTCGACACGCACACCGCGTTGCGCGCGCCGTGGTGCGGCATGAGAACGCTCTCGATGTGATGGCCATCCGCAAGCCGCAGCAGCGCCTTGCGCGTCTCGCCGTCCGCGCTCGCCTCCTCGCGCACCGGCTCGACGGAGGTCCAGCGGAAAGACACCGCGAGTGCATCGCGGAGCGCCTTGGGCAGATCGGTGAGCTCGTCGAAGCCGCGCTCCGTCCCGCGTGTCGCATGACGGCGGATCTGCTTTGCGCGGTACGCAGGCGCGCCGCGCTTGGCGAGCCACGCGACGAGCTCGCTGCCGCTGACATCGCTGATCGCGGGCATCGCGGTCTTCATTCGTCCACTACGAAGGTAGCCGGTCTCCAGTGAGGTCTCGCAACCCCCGGGCCCACTCCGCACCACTCATGGCCCGCTTCCCCGCGGGCTTCACCTCATCCAGGCGCAACCAGCCCGCCCCGGCCGCGATGTGCGGAACGCCGTCGCGGAGCTGGAGTGTCCCGTGATCGACGCCCCGGCCCCCGACGACCGACGCCCGAAGCACGCCAATTCGCTGGCCTCGGAACATCGTGAATGCGCCGGGGTCGGGTGTGTACGCACGCACGACGCGCACAAGCTCCTCGGCGAGACGCGCAGGATCGAGCTCTCCCTTTCGCGGATCGAGCTTCGGAGCGAGGGTCACCTGGCGAACGTCCTGGGGACGGCGGACGAGCTTGCCGTCGAGGTAGCGCGGCAGCTCGCGCTCGAGCAGCTCGGCGCCGAGGTCCGCGACCCGGGTCTCGAGCTCGCCGCGATTCTCGCTCACGCTGATCTTCGTCCGCGTCTGCGCGAGGATCGGGCCGGCGTCAAGCTCCGCGGTCGCCTCCATCAGCGTGGCGCCCGTCTCAGGATCGCCCGCCAGGATCGCGTGCGCGATCGGCGCGGCGCCGCGCCAGCGCGGGAGCAGGGAGGCGTGAACGTTGACGGCGTGGCCGGTGACCGCGTCGAGCAATGACTTCGGGATCCGGTTGCCGTACGCCGCCCACACGAGCAGCTCCGGACGGAGCGCGAGCAATGCGGCGACCTCCTTCGGATCGAGGCGCTCGGGTTGCAGCACCGTCAGTCCCATGTCGCGAGCGCTCTTTTTGACGGCGGGCTCGCGCACGACACCGCGTGAAGCGGGACGATCGGGCTGCGTCACGACGCCGACGATCCGGACCGTTCCGTTTTCGCGTAGGCGTGCGAGTGCCTCGAGCGAGGGGACCGCGAACTCGGGCGTGCCGAGGAACAACGCGCGCTGTGCTAGGCGGAAACCGGTTCCTCCTCTTCAGGCTCGACCTGGTGCAGATCTTCGCGCGACTTCAGGCGGTCGACGTAGAGCAGTCCGTCGAGATGGTCGGTCTCATGGAGCATGCATTGAGCGCCGAATTCGTCGCCGACCAGTGTGAAGCGCTTGCCGGTGATGTCGTTCGCCACCAGGCGCGCCGCCAGCGGTCGATCGAGCACCCCGTACATACCCCGGATCGACAGGCACCCTTCGCTCGTCTCTTCCTGTTCATCGCTCGTCCATTCGATCTTGGGCTCGACGGCGATGATGCCCGCCTCGTCCACGTCGATGATCGCGATGCGCAGGGGGACGCCGATCTGCGGTGCGGCGATCCCGATGCCGCGCGCCACGACCATCGACGCGAACATCCGAGCCACGATCGCCTCGAGCTCCGTTCGTGGAAGACGCGGCTTCTTGGCGGGCGCGTGGAGGATCGGATCGCCGATCTGGCGGACCTCGACCGCGTTGGCTGAGACGAACTCCGGTGCGGACCACTTCGCGCGGCGCCCGGCGTCGATGCGCCACGGCGTCCCCTTGGTCACCGTAAGCCGGGGTGGCGGTGGCGCCTTTGGCTCGGTCTCCTTCGTCTCCTCGGTCACCCGAGAAGTGTCATCGGGTCAACGTCGACCGTCCACTCGTCGCTCAGCGTGACGCGAGCCAGAACCTCTTCGGGATGCGCACCGCGAAGGACGATCTGAGCGCGATATGTCCCCGCTCGCTTCGCCGCGAAGGCGGGCGCGGGCCCGAGTACCTCGGCGTCGCTACCAGCAGCCTCCCGCAGCCACTCTGCGAGCTCGTGCGTACGGCGCTCGACGGTCTCGAGCTTTTTCGCTTGGGTCGACAGCAGCACGAGCCGTCCGAAGGGCGGATACCCGAAGCGCCGGCGACCTTCGAGCTCGGCCTCAACGAACGTGAGGTAGTCATGCTTCGCGGCGGCGCGGATCGCGTAGTGCTCCGGAAGATACGTCTGGAGGATGCCGCGACCGCCCGCGGGGCCGCGCCCGGATCGTCCGAGGACCTGCGTGAGCAATTGGAAAGTGCGCTCCGCCGCGGTGAAGTCCGGGAGGTTCAGCACCGTGTCGGCGTTGACGACGCCGACGAGGGTCACTCGCGGGAGGTCGAACCCCTTCGCGAGCATTTGCGTGCCGACGATCACCTGCGCATCTCCCGATCGCATACGCTCATAGGCGGCGGCGTGCGATCCCTTCGCGCGCACGGCGTCGCGATCCAGCCGGATCACCTTGGCGCGCGGCACGGCCGCACGCACCTCTTCTTCGACCCGCTGCGTCCCGACCCCGAGCTGCTTGATGCGCGGACTACCGCAGGCCGGGCACCGGTCGGGAGCACGCGCTTCGCGCCGGCCGCAGCGATGGCACAGGAGGGATCCATCGAGGTGATAGGCGTACGGAATGTCGCACGCGGGGCACTTCGCGACGTACCCGCAGTCGCGGCAGAGCACCACGGTTGCGAACCCACGGCGGTTCAAGTACAGGATCGCCTGCTCGCCACGCGCGACCGTGCGCTGAAGCGCCGTGCGCAGTACCTGCGAAAGCGTGCCGCGGTTGCCGCTCTGGAGCTCAAGGCGTAGATCGACGACGGTCGTT
>DASYSC010000204.1:0-44728 GCA_036003765.1 Candidatus Limnocylindria bacterium | reverse complement strand
CGCCGGACGGGGTAGGCGCCGGAGGCGACGGTTTCCTTGCTCGCCTGGACGCCGTCGATCGCGAGCATCTTGATCTTCGGCTCCGCCAGGGTCCGGCCGTTGATCGTGGCGATGCCGATCACGTCACGCCGGGCGCCGACGGCCGAGAGCATCTCTTCCGTGTCGTTGAGCTCGGCGACATCCTTCCCATAGGTGGGCTTCGTCTCGAAGAAGTACGAGTCGAAGTTCGCGCGGATCGCCGAGTTCGGATTGCGTGTCATGACGAAGATGCGGCCGGGTGCCCCGCCTAACGCGGCCCAATCGGTGATCGTCCCGGAGAAGATGTCCCGTACCTGAGCGCGGGTCAGCCCGGTGACCGGATTGCCCGAGCTGACGATCACGGCCGTCCCGCTTACGCCCACCGAAAGGAGTCGCACGCTTTCGCGCACGGTCGCGTCGGGCTCCGTGCTGCTCGTGGCGAGGTCGATGTGACCGCCCGCGAGCAGGGCCATGCCTGAGCGTGACCCGACGTCCTCGAAGTCGAAGCGGACTCCAGGATGCCGTGCCGAGAACTCCGCGCTCAGCGCCCGGAAGACCTCGGCCGGCGCACCGCCGCCCTTCACGGGGTAGACGCCGGCGTAGGGATCGCGCCCGGGCGCGCACGCCACGGTGGCGATGACCAATGCGGCGAGCGCCGTGACGAGTGCACGCTGGTGGCTCTCGCGTCGCGGGGTGGCCATAGGTGAGAGGACGCTAGGCCGCCGCCGCATCCGCGGCATCCCCCAGACGGCGTAGTTCAAGCTCCGGACTTCGTCGCCGATACCGCGGTTCTCAACTCTGCGCCGGTCCTCGTATCCTGAGACCAACTGATGGACCGTTTTTCTCAGAACGACCCCGAGCGCGCCGCGAATATCGCGTTCGCTCTGATCTTTCTCGGCATCATCGCGGTCGGCGCGCTGACGATCTGGCTGTTCTACGGAGCATCTTTCTAGCGCTTCCTACCCGCCTACCATCCCCATTGAAGGGGGAGTCCCGATGGCCACCATGCCGCAGCTTCGCAACTACGTCGACGGGCGCTGGGTCGATGCATCGACTCAAAGCGCGTTCGAGGACATCGACCCCGCCACCGGCGAGACGATCGCGAACGTCGCGAAGTCGGCTACCGCTGACGTCGACCGCGCGGTCGAAGCCGCGCGGCGCGCGCTCGACAGCTGGCGGCTCTACCCCGCGCCGAAGCGCGGCGAGATCCTGTACCGCGCCGGCGAGATCATGCTCCGGCGGAAGGACGAGCTCGCGCGCGAGATGACGCGCGAGATGGGCAAGGTCCTCGCCGAATCCCGTGGCGACGTCCAAGAAGGCATCGACATGACCTACTACATCGCGGGCGAGGGCCGTCGCCAGTTCGGCGACGTCGTTCCCGCGGAGCTCCCGAACAAGTGGGCGATGGCCATGCGGCACCCCGTCGGCGTGGTCGCTGCGATCACGCCGTGGAACTTCCCGTTCGCGATCCCCACCTGGAAGATCATGCCGGCGCTCATCCTGGGGAACACCATCGTCTTTAAGCCCGCGTCGTACACGCCGCTCCTTGCGGTGCGACTCGTCGAAATACTTGAGGAAGCCGGCCTGCCCAAGGGCGTCCTCAATCTCGTCCTCGGGTCCGGCGGAGAGCTCGGGGATCACCTCGTCTCGCATCCCGGCGTGGATCTCATCTCGTTCACCGGGTCATCCGACACGGGGTCGCACATCAGCGAGATCGCCGGGCGCCTGCTGAAGCGGGTCTCGTGCGAACTCGGCGGGAAGAACGCGATCGTCGTGCTCGACGACGCGGACATCGACCTTTCGCTCGACGGGATCGTTTGGTCGGCATTCGGCACGTCGGGCCAGCGCTGCACCGCCGCCTCGCGCGTGATCGCCCACAAGGGTGTGGCAAAGGACCTCGTCGACAAGCTCGTCGGTAGGGCGAAGAGGCTTCGCCTGGGCAACGGCCTGGATGCGTCGACGGATGTCGGGCCGGTTGTGTCGTTATCGCAACTCGAGCGTGTGCACTCCTTCATTCCCGTCGCCGAGAAGGAGGGAGCCACCGTCGCCACCGGCGGTCGGATCCCCAAAGAGGGCCCTCTCGCGAAGGGCTTTTTTCACGAGCCGACCGTGCTCGTCGACGTGAAACCGAACATGCGTGTCGCGCAGGAGGAGATCTTCGGGCCGGTCACGGCGGTCATCGAGGTCTCGAGCGTCGATGAGGCGATCAAAGTCTTGAACTCGACCAAGTACGGGCTCTCGAGCTCGATCTATACGCGCAACGTCAACAACGCATTCCGCTTCATGCGCGACGCGGAGACCGGGATCGTGTACGTGAACGCCGGCACGATCGGCGCGGAGATCCAATTGCCCTTCGGCGGCATGAAGGCGACCGGCAACGGCCATCGCGAGGCCGGCCGCGCGGCGCTCGACGTGTACTCCGAGTGGAAGTCGATCTACGTCGATTACTCAGGGAAACTGCAACGCGCGCAGATCGACGACGCGGAGGGCGCCAAGATCGCGCCGTGACCGCGAGCTAACGACGCGATCGGCGCAGCGGCCGCTCAGGCCGGAATGGGGAGCGGCGTCCGATGCGGCGGGCGACGAGCGATAAGCCAGAGGCCAGCCAAAGCTGCGAGCGCGACCAGCGTCTGACCGGCCGGGTCCTTCTCGGGAGAGTGCGGCCCGAGCTCGACGAACGGCGCGAGCGCGATGAGGAAGCCCAGTGCGCCGCTCGCGAGCGCCAGCCGGTGCTCCGCGCCGCAGCCCGAACGCGCGGACCAACGGCTGATCCTTTGCAGTGCGTAGGCCGTGACCGCGCCAAGCGCAACGACCACAAGGAGCGCGACCGGGATGACGTGCGGCCCGATCCACGCGAGCGCGAACGCGGCGACCGTCGTCGCGAACGCGAATCCGCGCAGTCGCCAGAGCGAGGGGGGCGGCACGTCGGAAGGCATGAGACCCGGGCGCAGGCGCAGGCCCAGACGCACAAGGGCCACCGCGATCAGCAGCGCGACCAGGTAGGAGGCGGGCGGGTGGTCGTATCCACGGTCGCGGAACGCCAGGAAGCCGAACCCGACCAGCCCGGTGAGGGAGAGCAGCGCGAGCCAGATCGCGACCGCGCGCATTGCGCGGTCGCCAGCCACGGCTGATGCGCGATCCGGGGGAACGCCGCCTCCGCGAGCACGATCGGCGCGGCGATGCTGACGACCGCGTGAAAGAGCGTCAGATGGAGCGCCCAGACCCAGTTGATGTCGAGGAGCCGGCCGTACCCCCCGAGGCTCGCCGCATCCGGCCAGTACGGGTTGGTCCAGCTCGTCACCACGAGACCCTCCTCGAGCACGCCGTACGCGGCACCCAGCAGCAGCACGTTTCTCCAGCCGAGCCCGCGCCGTCGCACGATCTCGCGGACGAGCAGGGCGCCCGACCCGTACAGGCCCGAGAGATAGAGAAAGGTGAAGGGATTCACGAATGCACGGAGCGGGGTCGAGCCCGAGAGGAGCTCCCCGCAGACCGGCGCGAGCACGAAGAGCGCGACGGCGGCGGGCCAGGTGCGGACGGGCTTCATTCCTCGACCGGCAGCGTGAACCGGATCTCGGTGCCGCGGCCGACGACGCTCGTCGCGGCGATCGTGCCGCCATGCGCCTCGACCAGCTGCTTGGCGATCGCGAGCCCGAGCCCGGCGCCTCGCGACTCGGCCGATTTGTAGAAGCGGTCGAAGATGCGGCCGAGCGCGTCCGGCGGGATCCCCGCGCCGGTGTCGGATACGACCACCGCGACTTTGCCGTCGTCCGCGCTCGCGTCGACGCGCACTCGACCGCCCCGCGGGGTATAGCGGAGGGCGTTCGCGACGAGGTTTGCGAGGATCTCCCGAGCGCGCACCGGGTCGGTGTTCGCGAGCGGCAGGTCCGCCGGCGCGGAGGCGTCGATTGCGATCCCGGCCTGCTCGGCCTGCGGCTCGAACGACGCGATCGCTTCCTTCGCGAGCGCGCCAAGGTCCGTCGGCTCGCGGTGAAGCGCGAGCGCCCCGGATTCAGCGAGCGAGAGCGTTCGCAGATCCTCGACGAGACGCGAGAGCACCTTGGTCTCGTCGAGGATCGCGAGGAGATGCTCCTCGTCGGCGGGATGGACGCCGTCGACGAGCGCCTCGAGGTTTCCCTGCACGACCGAGAGCGGGGTGCGGAGCTCGTGGCTGACGTCGGCGAGGAGGCGCCGTCGCTGATCCTCGCTCGCACGCAGCCTGCTCGTCATCGCGTTGAAGGCACGCGCGAGAGCACGCGCTTCGCGCGGACCGCGCTCGTGGACCTGAGCGGAAAGGTCGCCGTCAGCGACTCTCCCAACCGCATCGATCACGTCACCGATCGGCGCGGTGAGTCGGCGCAGGGCCCGGCCGGTGAATGCGATCAGAAGCAGCACCAGCAGAAGCGCGGCACCGCGCGCGATGGCGCCCGGCAAGTCGGGAGACCCGAGCGCGGTCGCGAGCGTCCAGAAGAGGAAGGTCGCAGCGAAGATCCAGAGAATGGCTCCGGCAACGAAGAAGAGCGCCATCCGGCGCACGAAGCCGCCGCGCATAGGCCACGATCCACCGCCGCCCCATCCACGCCGCGGAGGGAACGGCTCATTCTCCGGCCACCAGGGCGGTCGTCCGCGGGAGTGACGCCACCCACCGTCTCTCACTCGTCGAGCTCCGCAAAGCGATAACCGACCCCGTAGACGGTCAGCACGTAGCGCGGCGCCGACGGATCGGCCTCGAGCTTGCGCCGGATGTTCTTCACGTGCGCGTCGATCGCGCGCTCGTACGACTCGAACGCGACGCCGTGCACCGCATCGAGCAGCTGGGCACGCGTGAACACGCGACCCGGCTCTCGGGCGAGCGTCGCGAGGAGCTGGAACTCGGTCGGCGTCAGATCGACGGCGCGGTCGGAGCTCGTGACACGCATCCGTGGGACATCGAGGCGAACGTCGCCGACCTGAATGACCTCGCCGGAGAGCTTAGGCCGCTCGAGACGACGCAGCACCGCGCGCACGCGCGCGACGAGCTCCTTCGGACTGAACGGCTTGGTCACGTAGTCGTCCGCGCCAAGCTCGAGCCCGACGAGCTTGTCGGACTCCTCGCTGCGGCCGGTGAGCATCACGATCGGAACGTTCGACTCGGCTCGCAGCGTCCGCGCGACGTCCAGGCCGTCGATCTCCGGGAGGCCGAGGTCGAGGACGACGAGGTCAGGGCGCTGCCCTCTGGCGGACGCCAGCGCGGCCCTCCCGTCGTGCGCGGTCACGACCGCGAACCCGGCGTGCTCGAGATAGTCACGGGCGAGCTGAACGATCTTGGGTTCGTCGTCCACGACGAGGATCGTTCTCATCGCTGGCCAATGCTAGGTAACGAAGACGCCGGACCGCGGTCCGGCGTCTTCGCTGTGAAGGGAGGGCTCAGCGTCCGCTGGGTGGCGTCGGGGACGTCGACCCGCCGCCCTGCGGCTTTTCGCCGTGCATCTCTTTGTGCCATTCCTCGAGACGCGAACGCGGATCGCCCCAGTACCCGCCGCCCGGACCGCCGCCGTAGCGCCTTCCCCAACCGCCGCCCCAGAACGCGCCGCGGATCAGGAAGAAGATCAAGAAGAGGAACAGAAGCGGAAAGAGGAACCCGAACCCGCCGAAGAAGTAGGGGTGGTAGTAGACGGCGGGCGCGACCGCCGTCCCAGTGGTCGCGAGACCCTGTGCGACCCCCAGCTGATAGGCGCCAACGCCGACGATCGCGGCGATGAGAAGCGTGACGAAGATGCCGATGCCTCGCATGTGATTGCTCCTTTGTGTTTGTTGTCGATCGGATCGTCGCCTGCGCTCGTGAACTGGGTGTGAAGGCGGTGCGGAGACCTGTCTAGCGCAAAAGGCTGTCGAGCCAGCGTGCCGCGGTCGCCACGGCCTCCGGCTCGGCTGGTCCGAAGTCGTGGCCGGCTCCCGGGATCGGCACGAGGTCGATCCGCGGGTTGCGGCCGGCGATGCGCTCGAGGACTGCGAGCGGCCCGAGCTCGTCGCGCTCTCCCTGGACGACGAGGGTCGGACACGTGATCGCGGCAAGCGCCGCCTCGTCCTGGGGCCGCGGCCGTCTTGGCGGCGCGATCGGATGGCCGAGGATCACGAGCGCATCGGGCGGCTCCCGTTCGGCGAGGAACGCGCACATGCGGCCGCCGAACGAGCGTCCGACGAGCGCGATGCGTTCGGCGCCTCCCTTGCGCAGGGCATCGCGCGCCTCGCGAAGATCCTCGAGCTCGAGCGCGTACTCCTTGCTCGGCCGCGATCCGCGCGTGCGGAATGTCACGGATCGCGACTCGATGCCAAACGACGCGAGGGCCGAGGCGATCGCGCGCAGGATCGGCTGCTCGGCGGTGCCGCCGTAGCCCGGCGCCAGGACGGCGCTGCGCTTCAAGAGGGAAGCTTCGGCAGCTTCTGCGCGAGCTCGAGCGATGGCGTGAGGAGGTCCCCGACAGACTCCAGGCGCGTCGCCATGTTGGCGATGGTGAACGCGTCGGGCCGGCCGAGCGCGGCGATCTCCTCCCAGCGCAGCGGCGCGGAGACCGGGGCTCGGCGGATCGGACGCACGCTGTACGGCCCCGCGGTCGACTTCATGCGCACGTTCTGCAGATAGTCGATGTAGATGCCACGTCGGCGGGCCTTCGAGAACTCGAGCGTCACGAGCTTCGGCAGGCGCTCGCGGGCCAGCTGTCCGACGCGGAGCGCGAACGCGCGCGTCTCCTCGAAGGTGTATCGACGAGCGACGGGCACGAGCACGTGCATGCCACGCGAGCCGGTGGTCTTCGGGAATCCGACGAGCACGAGGTCGTCGAGCACGCCCTTCACGGCGTGCGCGACTTCCTTCACGTCGTCCCACGTCGCGCCCTCCGCAGGATCGAGGTCAATCATGACGTTGTCCGGGTTGTCCGGGAGATCGATGCGCGCGAGGCGCGGGTGCAGCTCGATCGCCGTGTAGTTCGCGAGCCAGACGAGCGTGGCCATGTCGTTCGCGAGCACGTAGTCGTTCTCCGGCTCGTGGGGATCGGTCCAGCTCTTGATCCAGCGCGGGGTGAAGTCGGGCTTGTCCTTCTGGTAGAAGCTCTGGCCGGCGATGCCGTCCGGGAAGGGTTTCATCGTGAGCGGCCGGTCGCGCAGCCACGGGACCAGATACGGCGATACCTCCGCGTAGTAGCGGATGAGGTCGGCCTTGGTGTATCCGTCCTCGGGCCAGAGCACCTTCTCGAGGTTGGTCAGCTTGATGCGGTGACCCTCGACTTCGAGCACCGAGGGCACGCGTTCCGGGCCCTCGCCGTTTCCGGACTCGGGCCGCGTGGCGGCGGCCTTCTTCGCGGCTTCCTGCGCGCGCTTGGCCGACTCGCGCCGCTCCTCGCCCGTGCACTCGCGAGGATCGACGTCCGGTCGAAGCCCGCGATAGGTCGGGTGCCGCAGCGTCCCGTCGCGCGTGATCTCGGTGTACTCGACCTCGCATACGAGCTCGGGCATGCACCACCGCGCCGGTTGATTCGTGCGCGGCACCGAGGCGAATGGCGAGGTCGGTGACTCGTGCCGCTGGAGCGTGGCGAGAAGATCGCGCAGCGTTCGCTCGTCGAATCCCGTCCCGACGTGTCCGACCGGCTCGAGCTTGCCGTCGCGATAGACGCCGAGAAGCAGCGCGCCGAGGGTGCTCGCGCGGCCGCCTTGCCCCGCCGTCCACCCGCCGATGACGCAGTCCATAGTGCGCATCGCCTTCACCTTCACCCACGCGGGCGAGCGCGCGCCGGGCTGATAGATCGAGTCCAGGCGCTTGGCGATGATCCCTTCGATCCCCTGCTCCTTCGCCGCCTCGAACAGCGCGACGCCGGTCCCGACAAACCCCTCGCTGCGGCGGATCGCGCCCATCGGGGTGATCGCCTCGTCCAGTCTGCGAAGTCGCTCGCGCAGCGGCTTACGCGTCAAGTCTTCGCCATCCGCGTACAAAAGATCGAACACCTGATAGATCACCGGCGTCGATCGCCGCAGCTTGCGAACGGTGGCCTCGTCGCTCACGTGCATCCGCGGCTGCAGCCGCTGGAAGCTCGGGACGCCCTTCTCGTCGAGCGCGACGATCTCGCCATCGACGATCGCCTGATAGGCGCCGGTGAGCGCCTCCGCGATCTGCGTGCCTTCGGGGTACTGCCGCGTGCAATCGAGGAGGTTGCGCGTCTGCAGGCGCACTTCGCCTCCGTCGACGAAAGCGATCGTGCGCACGCCGTCCCACTTGGCCTCGTACGTGAACTCCGGCGAGTCGAACGGCTCGTCCGCCGCCGCCGCGAGCATCGGCGCGATCTTCCCGAGAAGAGGATCGTTCTTGGGCGGCGTGCCGTGTTTGATCATCAGCCAGTCACGCCCTTCGTTCTGGCGCGTCTTCACCAGGACCCACTCGCCCTGGAGGCGTTTGCCCGCGAATCGAAGCTTGAGCTCGTCGTCCTTCTCCTCGAGGAGCTCGTACGTGCCGCTATCCCAGATCGTCATCGATCCCGCGCCGTAGCCGTCCGGGATCACGCCGTGAAAGGTGAGGTATTCGATCGGATGGTCTTCGGTGTGCACCGCGAGTCGCTTCTTCCCGGCCTCGAGCGGCGGACCGTTCGGCACCGCCCACGATGCGAGGATGCCCCGCATCTCGAGACGCACGTCCCAGTGAAGGCGCGTCGCATGATGGCGATGGACCACATAGCGACGCGTCTCTTCGGTCTTCGGCTGCTTGCCCTTCGGTTCGGGCGTGCGGCGGAAGTCGCGTTTGCGCTGGTAGTCGGTGAGGCTCAATCTGTGACCTTCGCCATTGTCGTGGAGGTCGCTTCGTGGCGTCCGCGTCGTTCGCGAGTCTGGTCGAGGACTACCTCACTGAGCGGTACGACGAATCGCCCTCGTGGGCGAGCATGCTCGGGCTCACGGCGTATGACGAGCGGTCCGAGGATCTGTCCGCCGAGGCCTTCCGCCGGCGTGAGGCCCGAGTCCTCGAGTGGACCGAGCGTTTCCGCGCGGTCCCCGACGCTCTGCTCTCGGCCGACGAGCACATCGACCGCGACGTCGTGCTCTCGTCGCTTCGCGGACGCGAGCTCACCCAGCCGCGTCTCGATTGGAAGCGCCAGCCCAACACCTATCTGAATCCTTCGCTCGGCGGAGTGTTCACCCTCTTCTTGCATCGCCTGAGGCCGGAGCGCGATCTCGCCGACGCGGCGCGGGCGCGGTTGCTCGCTGTCACTCGCCACGTCGCCGACGGCAAGGCGAACCTGGATTTCGCGCTCGTGCCGCGCGTGTACACCGACCGAGCCATCGGCCAGGCGAAGGCCGCAGCGCGTTATGCACGAGAGCTCGTGCCCGCGGAGGTCAAGGACGCAACCATCCGGCAGAAGGTCGCCGAAGCCGGGGCCACCGCCGCGGGAGCGTACGAGGACTTCGCCGCGTTCCTCCAAGCGAACAAAGAGCGCTCTTCGGGCGAGTACGCGATCGGCGAGGAGCTCTACACCGCGCTCCTTAAGGAAAAGGAGCTGCTGCCCTTCGGCGCGCGCGAGCTCCGCGAACGCGGCCGCGAGCAGTACGAGCTCTTGGCGAACGAAGCCAACAAGATCGCGAGCCAGATCGACGGTGGAGGTGATTGGGTCCAGGCCTGCGAGCGCCTCAACCACATCCACGCGCTGACACCGGATGCGATGCGGGCCGAGTACGAGGACTGGACCGACCGCGCTCGGTCATTCCTCAAGGAAACCAGCCTCGTGACCCTTCCGCCCGGCGAGCGCTGTACGGTCGAGCCGTCACCGCACTTCCAGCGGCCGATCCAAGCTGTCGCGAGCTACAACCAGCCGCCCGCCTTCAGCGAGTCCCTGCACGGACACTTCTTCGTGCCCTACCCCCCGGACGACACACCGCCCGACGAGGTGCAGAAGCGGCTCGAGGGAAACTGCAGCGCCGGGATCCCCACAACGGCCGTGCACGAGGCGTATCCGGGCCACCACTGGCACCTCGTGATGGCGAAGCAGAACCGCTCGGCGGTCCGCCGCACGCACTTCACGTCGTACTTCGCCGAGGGCTGGGGCCTCTACGCCGAGCGCGTCATGCGCGAGCAGGGATTCTTCAGCGATCCGCGTCACCTGCTGTTCCAGTACGAAGCGACGCTATTCCGGGCGGCACGCATCGTCGTCGACACCTCGCTGCACCTTGGCGAGATGAGCTTCGACGAGGCCGTCGATTTCATGGTCAGGAAAGGCAACCTCACACCGCCGAACGCGAAGGCCGAGGTCGGCCGCTACTGCTCGTGGCCGACGCAGGCGTCGAGCTACCTCACCGGGATGCTCGAGATCGTCGACATCCGCACGCGCTGGCTCGCCAAGCACGGCTCCGCCGACCGCAGCGCCTTGCGCGCCTTTCACGACGCGATCACCTCGACCGGGTCGATCCCCACGTCGCTCGCGGAGCGGGCGATCGCCAACTAGCACGTGGACCTCCGGGACTGGGTACAGCTCGCGGTCATCCTCGTCGTCCTCTGGACGCTGCTCGTCATCGTCCTTCTGGTAGTCGGACAGAGGCTTCTGGCGCGCGAGCTCGCCTTACTTGTGCCGAACCTCGTGCGGCTCTTCGCCGGCCTCATGCGCGATAGGCGTGTGCCGCTTCCCGCGAAGATCGTTCTCGCGCTCGCCAGTTTGTGGCTCGCCTCGCCGATCGACCTCATTCCGGATTTCATACCCATCGTGGGTTCCTTCGACGACGCGATCGTCGCGGGACTCGCGCTTCGGATCCTGCTGGGCACGACGGACGAGCGGGTCGTCCGCGAACATTGGCGCGGCGATCCGGCGACGCTCGACCGGATCCTGCGTCTGGTCCGCTTCGGCCGCGGTGCGCCGCCGCCGGCGCTGCCTTGACCGAGCCGTTACACTCGCGCGGCTAGGCCGCGCGGGGGAAACCGAGGACGGGAAGTCCTAACGGGAAGAGCGGCCGGCGAGGTGTGGAATGCCACGTTCGATCTGGCGCGGTGTGATGAGCTTCGGCATGGTCGCGATCCCGATCCGGCTCTACCTCGCGACCGAGAGCTCGAGCAAGGTGTCGTTCAACCTGCTCTGCCCAGAACACAAGAGCCGCATCAAGAACAAGCGCTGGTGCGTCGAGGGCGATCACGAGGTCGCGTGGGGCGACGTCGTGCGCGGCTACGAGTACGAGAAGGGCAGCTACGTCGAGCTCACCGACGAGGATCTAGAGAAGCTGCCGCTCCGATCGAGCAAGGCGATCGATATCTCTGGGTTCGTGAAGGACGAGGAGCTCCCCGGAGCCCTCTATTACCAGTCGGCGTACTACCTCGAGCCCGAAAAGTCGGCCGAGAAGCCGTACGCGCTCCTCAACAAGACGCTCCAGAAGACCGGCCGCATCGCCATCGCGAAGTTCGCCCTGCGCGACCGCGAGCGGCTCGTGTCGGTCCGCCCGCAGGACGGGGCGTTGCTCATGAACACACTCCATTGGCCTGACGAGATCCGTTCCACCGAAGACCTCGACGTTCCGGAGGACGTGAAGGTCTCCCCCGCCGAGCTCAAGATGGCCGAGAACCTCGTGAACATGATGGCCACCGATTTCGAGCCGGAGGAGTACAAGGACGAATACAAGGAAGCGGTCATGAAGCTGGTCGAGGCGAAGGTCGAGAAGCGCGAGGTCATCGAGGCCCCCGAGCCCGAGACCGAGACGACGGTCGTCGACCTCATGTCCGCGCTCAAGGCGTCCGTCGAGAAGGCCAAGAAGGGCGAGGCGAAGACGAAGCGTGCGGCATCGCCGCCCCGCGCGGCGAGAAAGAAGGCCTCCTAGGACCGGATCCTTCGGCGGTCGCCGCCGTTCGCGGAACTATCCTCGCTGAATGCCGCGCGAGAGCGAGCAGGGCGGGCAGCATCCGACGCTGATCGATGTCCGCGAGGCGGCGAGCGCCCTCCCGCGCGCGCTCGTTCCGATGCGCCCGCGCCTCGCGGGTCAGGCGTTCAACTCGCCGGAATACGTGTTCGAGCTGAAGTGGGACGGGATCCGGGCGCTCGCGGCGCGTGACGCGAACGGCCTGCGCATCAGTGACCGCTCCGGCGGGGACCTCCTGAGCCTCGTGCCCGAGCTTCGCGAGCTGGGCATCCCTGAGGGCATGCTCATCGACGGCGAGATCGTGGTGTGCGACTTGCGGGGCCGCCCGAGCTACGACCTGCTCGCCGGACGCCTCGGCCCCAAGGCGGCCAAGCGCGGCCGCGGGCCGATCTTCGTGGCGTTCGACCTGCTGTACCAGGATGGGCGCCCGCTCTTCGCGAGTCCCCTCGTCGAGCGGCGCGCGCGTCTCCTCGGCGCGGGACTCGGCTCGCGCATGCTCGCGGTGCCCGAGCACCTCGACGATGACGGCGAGCCCTTCCTCGACGTCGTCGCCGAGTACGGGCTCGAGGGGATCGTGGCCAAGCGGCGCGACTCCAGGTACGTCCCCGGGGCCCGGACCGCGGAGTGGCTAAAGTGTCACGTCACGCCGCGCGCGGACGTGGTGATCGGCGGGCTGATCGTCGAAGAGCGGCGCGGGGCGCGTGCGCTGCTCTGTGGTTTCCGAGGCGGCGATGGAGCGCTGATCTTCGCGGGTGAGGCCTACGTGCCGCCATATCTGGGGGCGTGGCTCGATGAAGCGACGCGCGATTTCGTCGTCGAAGGATCGTCGTTCGCATCGCCCATCGCGCTCCGACCTGGGCTCAGATTCATGCGGCCGCGGCTCGTTGCGATCGTCGAGCACGCCGGCCTCTCGGACGGAGAGCTTCGCGATGCGCGGTTCCGCGCGCTGCGGTTCGACGGACGGCTCGATGACTGCCGGCGGGACGAACCGGTCGACGTCCCGTCCTATCCGCCGCACACCGGCCGGGACCGGCCCCGACTCGTGGTGCTGAATAGCCTGCCGTTTCCGATTGAATGAGCGAGGTTTGATCCTCGCGAGCCTTCTTCGGCGAGTGCGACCGGAGTAACATAGAAAAAACCCCGGAGGTCCACGTCGTGCCGAAGTTCGTGTTCGTGACCGGAGGGGTCACCTCCTCGCTTGGCAAGGGCATCACCGCCGCTTCCCTCGGACGCATCCTCGCCGCGCGAGGCCTCGCTGTCGCATCGCTCAAGATGGACCCGTACCTCAACGTCGATCCGGGGACGATGTCGCCCTACCAGCACGGAGAGGTCTTCGTGACCGAGGACGGTGCCGAGACCGATCTCGATCTTGGGCACTACGAGCGCTTCATCGACCGGAACGTCACCCGCGCGTCGAACCTGACCACCGGCCAGGTCTACAACTCGGTCATCGCCAAGGAGCGCCGCGGGGATTACCTCGGCGCGACGGTCCAGGTGATCCCCCACGTGACGAACGAGATCAAGGAACGCATCCACCGCGTTGCGCGCGAGCAGCAGGCGGAGATCGTCGTGGTGGAGGTCGGCGGGACGGTCGGCGACATCGAGTCGCTCCCCTACCTCGAGGCCATCCGCCAGTTCCGCAACGACGTCGGCAAGCAAAACGTCCTCTATATCCACCTCACCCTCCTGCCGCGGGTCGCGACCGGAGAGCTCAAGACCAAGCCCACGCAGCACTCGGTCCGCGAGCTTCGAGCGATCGGCATCCAGCCCGACGTGGTCATCGCGCGCGCCGACGAGGCGATCGACGACGACCTGCGCGAGAAGATCGCGCTGTTCTGCGACGTGAAGGCCGACAACGTCATCAGCGAGCCCGACGCCTGGTCCATCTACGGCGTGCCGCTCATGCTCGAAGAGGCGGGACTTGGGAAGATCGTCGTCGAGGAGCTCGGCCTCGCGGCCGCGCAAGAGCCGGATCTCGCGGAGTGGAAGGCGCTCACCGACCGAATCCGGGGCGCGCGCATTCCGCTTGCGATCGGGCTCGTCGGCAAGTACATCGAGCTTCCGGACGCGTACCTCTCCGTGGCTGAAGCGGTGAAGCACGCGGCGTGGGCCGCGGGCTGCGACATTCGGCTCCAGTGGATCGACAGCGAGCACCTCGAGCGCTCCGACGATGTCGAACCGCTCGTCGGCCTCGACGGCATCGTCGTCCCTGGCGGTTTCGGTTATCGCGGTATTGAGGGCAAGGTGAAGGCGTCGCGCTTCGGCAGGGAGCGTCGGGTGCCCACGCTCGGCCTTTGCATGGGCATGCAGTGCATGGTCATCGAGCTCGCGCGGACCGCACTGGGCACGGAGGACGCGAACTCGACGGAGTTCGACGCGTTCACGCCCCACCCGGTGATCGACTTGCTCCCCGAGCAGCGCGACGTCGCCGACAAGGGCGGGACGATGCGGCTCGGGAGCTATCCCTGCGTGCTCGAGCCTGGCTCGGCCGCCGCGCGCGCGTACGGGCAACCGATCGTGCTCGAGCGCCATCGTCACCGCTTCGAGTTCAACAACGCGTACCGCGAGCTCTTGCAGAGCCACGGCATGCGATTCACCGGTCTGTCGCCCGACGGACGGCTCGTCGAGATCTCGGAGATCCCGGACCACCCGTTCTATCTGGGGACGCAGTACCACCCCGAGTTCAAGTCGCGGCCCAACCGCCCGCACCCGCTCTTCGCCGCCTTCATCGAGGCTGCCCTGGCGTTCGCGCGCGCCAACGGCCGCGCGCTGGAAGACACGGCACCCCGACTGCAGGAGATGCCCACATGAAGCTCTACCTCGACACCGCCGTCTATGAGGAGATCGCGCAGGCCGTCGGCTGGGGCGTGATCGACGGCGTCACGACCAACCCGACGCTCATCGCGAAGGCCGGTCACGATCACGAAGAACAGGTCAAGCGGATCTGCCAGATCATCGGGAACGTGTCGGCCGAATGCGTCACCGAGAAGGCGGACGACATGATCGTCGAGGGCCGGCGCATCGGGTCCTGGCACAAGAACGTCATCGTGAAAGTCCCGATGACCCCCGACGGTCTCGCGGCCGGCAAGGTGCTCGGGCGCGAGGGCATTCGGATCAACGTCACGCTCTGCTTCTCGGTCAACCAGGCGCTCCTTGCCGCGGCGATCGGTGCGTACATTGTCAGTCCGTTCGCCGGACGGCTCGACGACATCAACGAGGACGGTATGCGGGTCGTCGCGGACATCGTGTCCGCGTACCGCCAGCAGGAGATCAAGACGAAGGTGCTCGCCGCGTCGATCCGCAATCCGATGCACGTCACGCAGGCGGCGCTAGCCGGCGCGGACATCTCGACCCTCCCCTTCACGGTGCTGAAGCAGCTCTTCGAGCACCCGCTGACGGCGGCCGGCCAGAAGCGCTTCCTCGAGGATTATCGAAAGACCCAAGAAGCGAAGCCGGTGCCGAGCGCAGCGCGGGAGGCCGCGACCAAGCGTTAGCGGCGCGGCGGCTCGACCAGGAGCATGTCCCGCAGGTCGGCGTTCGCGATCCCACAGAGATCGAGCACGCACAGGGTGAGCGCGGCGACGTCCGACTCCGCCCGCCCGGTCTTGATCACCTGATCGGTCGCGTAGATCGCCTCGTAGGCCCGCACGATGTCGACGCGGGTGATGCGCCGAGCGAATGCCGTCGCACGCGCGATGGCGAAGGGGGTGGACCGGATCGCCTTCGCCATGCGCTCCGCGTCGGCGTTCGAGCGCATCGCCGAGGCGAACAGCAATACGCGGAACTGCCAGAGTAGGAGCGCGAGGATCTGCTGGACCGCGTTGCCTTCGGCGAGCAGCCGCTCGAGCGTGGCGATCGCTGTCTTCGCGTCTTTGCGGACCACCGCCTGCGTGAGCTCGAACACGTCCGCCTCGATCGCGCCGGTCACCAGCATCCGAACGTCCGCCGCGGTCACCGCGGCTCCCGCGGTGTACGCGCCGAGCTTTCCGAGCTCCTGCTCGATGCGCTCGGTGTCCGGGCCCACCGCCGATGCGAGCGCGGAGACCGCGTCGCTGCCGAGCGTGATGCGGTGGAGCCGCGCCCGCGCGGCGATCCAATGCGGGAGGTCACCCGGCGGGAGGCGCTCGATCCGCTCGATGACGCCCCCCGCCGCTTCGACCGCATCGATGAGGGTCGTGGGCGCGCCCGCCGCCTTGGTCCGCGGCGCGCGGCGCGCGCGGCTTGATTGGAGGCGCTCGACCGCGACGAGCACCAGCGCCGCCTCGGGCGGGAACGTGGCGATCACGTCGAGATCGCGGAGCGCCTCGGCGTGTTCGACGAGGACGACGCGGCGCTCGTCGATCGCGTCGAAGAGGCCTTGCGCCTGCCCCGAGAGCGTGATCGCGGCGCCCGGGTCGGTCCGCGCGTCATGACGCGAGACGCCGAGAAGCGTGCCAATGCGCGGCTCGAGCAGTGAAGCGAGGTCGGACGACGCTGTCGGTCGACCGGCGAGCAGCGCGCCGACGAGCTCACCGAGCCGGAGGCGCGTGCGGAAGGAATCCTCCCCGTGGAGGAGGAAGACCATTCGCGTGGGTCCGGGCGAAGAGCTGGTTGCCACTTTGATCGAGCTCCACCGTACCGTCGCGGTCGGTGCGGTACGTCGTGACCCTGCCGAGCGCCGCGAGCGTCTCGAGGGTGGGATGACCATACCGGTTCTGCGCGCCGACGGAGATGACCGCGGCCGACGGCCGCACCGCCTCCACGAGGGCCGACGCGTAGGGCGTCGCGGCGCCGTGATGCGGTGGCACGTAGACGCGTGTCGCAAGCGAATCCTTCGAGAGCAGGAGATCCGCCTGCGCTTGCTCTGTCGCGTCGCCCATGAAGAGCATCGAGAACGTCCCGCGTTCGAGGCGAAGGACGAGCGATGGGACGTCAACCCGCGGATCGCCATCCGGCGCAAGCACCGTGAGCGTCGCATCGCCGATTCGCATGCGCGCACCGGCGGCGACGGCACGTCGCGGAACGTTCGCGTGTGCGATCCGGTCGCTCCAGGCGGTCGCCACGGGACCGGGATTGAGGCCGGCGGGCTCGATCGCGAGGCCGACCTCGTACCGCTCGAGCACGCCGATGAGTCCATTCGCGTGGTCGGCGTGCGCGTGAGTGAGCGCGACGAGGTCGATGCGCCGCGTCCAGGGCGGAAGGCTCGCGCCGAGCTCCGCGAGGAGCCGGCCCGGGTCGGGCCCGCCGTCGATGAGCAGGGTTCGGCCGCTCACCTCGACGAGGAACGCATCGCCCTGACCGACGTCGAGGGCGCGGACGCGAACACCGCTGGGGGATGGCCACAGCTGGGTCGCCGCGACGACGACGAGCGCCCCCGCTGCCACGCATGCCGCGGCCCACCGCGCACGCCTGCCGAACGGCGGGTGCGCGACGCGCGGGACGCGGAGTGACCCGGTGCCGCGCGCCGCGGCCACTCTCCGGAGATGCCCGACCAGACCCGGTCCGAACCGAAGCGCGGCGGCTACGACGGCCGCATACAGGACACCAGCGACTGGACCGTCGGGCACCGCGAGCGAAGCCAGAGGAAGCGACGCCGACGACTCGACGACCACCCGGAGCACGAGCGCGAGTGCGTACGTGACGAGAGCCGGGGCGCGCGCGAGGTCGACGGACACGACACCGATCGCGGCGCTCGCCGCGCCGGCGAGCATGAGCGGCGCGAACAACGGCACGGCGGCGAGGTTCGCGAGCGGCGAGACGAGCGAGACACGACCGAAGACCGCGGCGATGATCGGCAACGTCGGAAGCGTCGCGGCCGCGGTCGTGGCGAGCCCCTCGCGGATCGCCGGCGGAAGGAGAGCGAAGCGCTCCGAAAGCGGATCGCCAAGGAAGAGGAGGCCGCCGGTGGCCGTCGCCGAGAGCAGGAAACCGACATCGGTGATCGTCACGGGATCGCCGGCGACCATCGCGGCGACCGCGAGCGCGAGCCCGTTCACCGTGGCGCCGCGGCGACCGAACGCCAGGCCGCAGGCGGCGACCGCGGCCATGAGCGCGGCTCGGATCACGCTCGGCGCGAGACCGACGAGGACGCTGTACGCGATGACGCACGCGAGCGTCGTCGCTGCCGTCACCACCGGAGGCACCCGACGCCGTATCACGAGGGCGACGCCGGTCGCCACGAGCGTCATGTTGAAGCCGGAAATGGCGAGCAGGTGCGTGGTCCCGCTGCGCGCGAACGCCGCCGCGAGATCGGCATCGACGCTCGCGCGCTCACCCAGGACGATGCCGCGGACGATGCCGCCCTCCGGTTCGGGGATGAGCCGACGCAGTGGTTCGGCGAGCGTGTCGCGCACGCGGTCGAGCGGGCCGGCATGCCGGAGATCGAACCCGGGGAGTGGCCCGATGACGGCGGCGACGCCGGCGAGCGCTGCGAAGACCGACGCGGCGCACCAGCAGAGGCGCCTCGGACGATCGCTGCTGGTGAGCGCGAGCGCCGCGCACACGAGTGTGAGTCCGGCCGCCAGCGCGACCGCGCAGAGGGGCGAGAGCCGCGTAACCAGGGCCACCGCCACAGCGCATGCCGCCGCGGGCACGAGCGGCGCGCGAAGGACCGGTGTCACCGCGTTGCGACGAGATCGCGGATCTCGGCGAAGACGCGGGCCGACACGAGCCCGCGGGTCTGGAGCTCCTCGACCCTGGCTAACGGCCGCGCGTTGCGCGAGCGGACGATGCGCGCCGCGGTCGTCGGCCCGATCCCGGGGAGGCTCTCGAGCTCGCCGGCGGTCGCGTGGTTTATGTCGAGCTTGAGCTGCCCCTCAGCGCTCGCGACCCCGGCAGGCACGGTCTCGCCCGGCCGCGGGACGTAGATGCGCTGGCCGTCGCGTACCGGCGCGGCCTTGTTCAGTGCGACGAGATCGGCCTCCCCGGTCATCCCTCCCGCGGCGAGCAGGGCATCGATGACTCGCGAACCGCCCGGAAGGCGGTACACGCCAGGATGCGCGACCGCACCCGAGACGTCGACGACCAGATGCTGTTCGGGCGTCCGCGTGGGCGCAGGCGTCTCCTCGACGACGGCGATCTCCTGCTGCGCACCCGCGTGGAGTCGGGTGGCGAGGAGGCCCGCGCCGGCGAGCACGGCGATCGCGATGCCGATGAGGAGCGGTCGGGGCATGCCGGGGAGGGTGAGCCGCACGCGCTGTCGTGGCTAGCCGCTAAATGTGTCAGCGCTGTCGTCATTTTTGACGACAGCCTGTCATCAATTCGTGCGTCGACCCTGTTGCTGCTGTTGCATCTGCACGATCGCGACCGGCAACCCACCGATCGAGCTGCCGTCGACCTCAAGGTCGAACTTGTGGACGCCGTAGCTCGTGAAGCTCATGTTGTTCAGCTCCACGATGACGTTGACGTCCTGCCCGGCCACGGCGTGCACGGAGATCTCGGGCGGATTCGGCATCGCCTGTTGGCCATCGGGGCGGAGCAGCCGAACGCGGACCGTATGCGCGCCGACCTCGAGCCCAAGGATGGCCACGACGAACATCCGCGGGTGCTGCGCCGGCAGGCCGCTCACCGAGATGTTGCGGAAGATCCCCATGAGGCTCACCTTTCCGTCCTGGCCGACGAGCGCGTGGTCGCAGAGCGCGGCGAGCCGGATCTCCGCGGTCACGAGCGTCGCCGCGTCACGATGTTCACCAGGCGGTCCGGGACCACCACCACTCGCTCGATCTCTTGGCCGTCGATTGCCTTGCGCGCCTTTTCGCTCGACAGCGCGATCTCCTTCGCCGCAGGCTCGGAGAGGCCGACTCGCGCGGTCACGCGGTCGCGCAGGCGACCGTCGACCTGGATGACCAGCGTCACCTCGTCCGCCGCCGCCAGCGCCGCGTCGAACGACGGCCAGGCCTGCCGGTGCACGGAGTCTTTCCCGCCCCGCCGCTCCCAGAGCTCCTCGGCGATGTAGGGAGCGAACGGCGAGACCAGCAGGACCAGCGCGTCGATGCCATCGTCGCGGCTCTGACCGCGGGCGTGCTGCAACGCATTCGTCAGCTCCATCATCGCCGCGATCGCGGTGTTGAACCGGTAGCCCTCGAGATCGTCCGTCACCTTGCGGATGGTGCGATGGATGGCTCGGTCGATCTCACGATCGCGTGGACCGGGGCTAGGTTCGTCGACACCGAGCGTCCAGAGTCGACTCAGGAACCGATGCGAGCCTTCGATGCCGGCCGCGTCCCAGTCGGAACCCTCGGTCCACGGGCCCATGAACATCATGAAGAGGCGGAGCGTGTCGGCGCCGTACTGGCCCACGTACACATCCGGGGTCTCCACGTTCCCGCGCGACTTCGACATCTTCTTGCCGCCGAAGACGATGATCCCTTGGTTCTGCAGGCGCAGCGCCGGCTCGTCGAACCACAGCTCGCCAAGGTCGCGTAGCGCCTTGCACACGAACCGCATGTAGAGCAGGTGCAGGATGGCGTGCTCGATGCCGCCCGTGTACTGCGAGACCGGAAGCCAGCGACGGCCGACCTCCTTGTTCATGAAGCTCGTCTCGATCTTCGGGTCGACGTAGCGGTACATGTACCAGGCGGAGTCGACGAAGGTATCCATCGTGTCGGTCTCACGGCGCGCGGGCTGCCCGCACCGCGGGCACGTCGTCCGGACGAACGACTCGACGCGCGCCAGCGGGTTGCCGCCTTCCGCCGTGAACGGCGCATCACGCGGGAGCACCACCGGCAGGTCGCTTTCGGGCACCGGGACGATCCCGCAGCTGTCGCAGTACACGATCGGGATCGGCGTGCCCCAATAGCGCTGCCGCGAGATCAGCCAATCGCGCAGCCGGTAGGTGACCGACGGTCCTCCGATGCCGCGGCGCTCCGCCTCTTCGGCGACCGCGCGCTTGCCCTCCTCGCTACGCATCCCCGAGAAGCGGCCGCTGCGCACCATGACGCCCTCACCCAGGTACGCGGCGTCCAGCGCGGCGTGCTCCCTGCCGTCCGGCGAGATGACCTCGCGGATCGGCAGCTTGTAGCGCTTCGCGAAGTCAAAGTCCCGCTCGTCGTGCGCCGGGACGGCCATGATCGCGCCGGTCCCGTACGTCGCGAGCACGTAGTCGGCCACCCAGATCGGGACCTTGTCCCCCGTGAATGCGTTCAGCGCGAAGGCGCCGGTGTCGACGCCCGTCTTCGCCCGCTCGGTTGAGGTGCGCTCGATCTCCTCCATCAGTCGCGCGCGCGCGACGTACGCCTCGACCTCCGACCGCCGCGTCGAAGCTGTGACCTTCGCGACCAGCGGATGCTCGGGCGCCAGCACCATGAAGGTGGCGCCGTAGATCGTGTCCGGCCGCGTGGTGAAGAAGCGGATGGTCTCGCCGGCATGGCCGTCCACGGCGAAGGCGATCTCCGCACCCTCCGATCGACCGATCCAGTTCGTCTGCATGATGCGGACGCGCTCGGGCCAGTCGATGTCGTCGAAGCGCAGCAGCTCGTCCGCGTACTTCGTAATGCGCAGGAACCACTGCTCGAGATCGCGCTTGATCACCGGCGTCTCGCACCGCTCGCAGCGGCCCGCGATCACCTGCTCGTTCGCCAGCACGGTCTGGTCCTTAGGACACCAGTTCACCGGGGCCATCGCGCGATAGGCGAGCCCATCTTCAAGGAACTTCAGGAACATCCACTGGTTCCAGCGGTAGTACTCCGGATAGCAGGTCACGACCTCGCGGCGCCAGTCGATGGCCACGCCCATGGTGTTGAACTGCTCCCGCATGTGGGCCATGTTCTTTTCGGTCCAGACGGCCGGATGCATCTTCCGCCTGATCGCGGCGTTCTCCGCTGGCAGGCCGAAGGCGTCGAAGCCCATCGGAAACAGCACGTTGTGACCGCGCATGCGCATGAACCGCGCGGCCGTGTCGGCGGGCGCGTAGGCGTACCAGTGACCGACGTGCACCTCCCCCGACGGGTACGGGAACATCGTCAGGAAATAGAAGTTCGGCTTGTCCGAGACATCCGGCGTCTGGTGGAGGCCGGATGCGGCCCAGCGCCTCTGCCATTTCGCCTCGATGGCTTCCGGCGAATAGCGTTCGGTCTTCTTCTTCACATCGCTCGTCATCTCGACCTCCTTTCCAAATCAAAAGGCCTCTCCGTCCAGAGGACGGAAAGACCTTCCGTGGTACCACCTCAATTGAGACCTACTGGTGGAGCTGGCGGGATTCGAACCCGCGACCCCCACACTGCCAGTGTGATGCGCTCCCACTGCGCCACAGCCCCGTAGGTCTCCGCTCGAGCACGCTTGTAACGGGCGTGACTCCGGCGAGGGCTAGCGGCGAGGCCGTTCGCTCCCGCGGCTCCCGGGCGAGTTCAGCGCTCCCGCGACACCGGCTCGCACCCCGACGCCGGCTCTCTTGGTCGAGAGATACGCGTACTGCTCCCGTTCGTGGCCGTTCGATGAAAAGTATACGGACTAAGGCCCTTCGGGCTCGCGCCGCATCGAGACCGACTGCAGCACGCCGAGCGCGAAACAGATCGACACGAGCGAGCTGCCACCGTGCGAGATGAAGGGCAGCGGGATACCGGTGACCGGCATGAGCGAGATGGCCATGCCTGCGTTCACGAGGATTTGGAAGAGCAGCATCGTCGCGACGCCCCCGCCGATGAGCATCCCGAACGGATCGCGAGCGCGGAACGCGACGCGAAGCGCGGCGAAGAGCAGGACCATGTAAAGAGCGAAGAGGATGATCGCGCCCGCGAACCCGAGGTCCTCGGCGAGACCGGCGAAGACGAAGTCCGATTCCGCGATTGGTAGGTAGCCCAGCGGCGACTGCGTGCCGGCGGTGAGCCCCTTCCCCGTCGCGCCGCCCGAGCCGACGGCGATGAGCGACTGGATGATGTTCCAGCCTGCGCCCTGTGGATCGGAATATGGATCGAGGAACGCGGAGAGCCGCGCACGCTGATAGTCCTTGAGCAGGGCCCACATGACCGGGAACGACGCACCGGCGATGGCCACGAGCCCGACGAGCTGCCACATCCGCGCCCCCGCCAAGAACGCGATGCCGAAGAAGATCGCGATGAAGACGAGGCTCGTGCCGAGATCCGGCTGCCGGTAGACGAGGAGCACCGCCGGAGCGAGCAGCGCGAGCCCAAAGAGCATGACGAGCGGCGACCCGATCTTTGACCGGCGGTCGGCGAAGTATTTCGCGAGCACCACGATCATCAGGACCTTCGCCACCTCGCTGAACTGGAACGTGAGCCCAGCGATCTGCACGGAACGCTGCGCCCCTAAAGTCGCCGTGCCGAGCTGCAGCACGATCGCCAGGAGACCGAGCGTGATCACGTAGAGCACGGGCGCGAATGTGCCGAGCCAGGCGTAGTCGAACATCGCGACAATGGACATCGCCGCCAGGCCGACGCCGGCCCAAAGCGCTCCGCGGATCACGAACTGCATGGGATCGCCGGTGAAGGTCCGCGTCTCCGCGGTGGTCGAGTACGTCATCACCAGGCCGTATGCGATGAGCAGCAGCGTGACGATCAGCAGGATCGGGTCGATCTCGGTCCACCGCCTGGCGACGGGCCTGTCATGCAACGGGGTCGCCGGACGCGGAATGGCGAGCGGACGGACGCTCACTTCGTGTCCAGCAGGTACGTCTCGAGGATCCGCTGCGACATGCCGACCGCCGGGTTGAAGCAGTTATCGCAGAGCGACTTCGACGAGTCGTAGGTGAAGATCACCATCGCGATCTGCGCCGTGGGGTCCGCGTTGTCGGCTTGCGGAACGAACGAGACGAACCAGTTGTGGAAGCCCAGCCTGTTTCGTCCGGCGCTGTCCTTTCCGTTCGCGGCGCCGAATTCGGCCGTGCCGGTCTTGCCCGCGATCGGGAGACGCGCCTTCGGCATGTAGGCGTGGCCGATCGTCACGACCCGGCGCGCCGATTCGCGCAGGAGCCGAAGGTTCTCTTGCGAGATATCGAGCTTCCGGATCGGCTTCGCTTGCGGGATCGGAACGGCGGCACCGGTCGAGGACGTGACCTGCTTCAAGAGGTGCGGCTGCCAGAGCGTGCCGCCGTTGGCAACGGAGGCGTAGGCGTTCAGCAGCTGGAGCGGCGTGACCGCTACGAAGCCCTGGCCGATCGCCTCCTGATAAGTGTTGCCGATGGTCCACGGCTCATCCTGCGTGGTGAGCTTCCACACGGGGTCCGGCATGATCCCGGCGGCCTCGTTCGGGAGATCGATGCCTGTCGGGGATCCGAATCCGAGCATCTTGCCGTACTTCGCGATCGCCTCGGGGCCCACCCCGCGCACGTTCGGCGCGAACGGCGTGCCCGCCGCGAGCGTGTAGAAGTAGATGTCGCTCGAGTGGGCAAAGCCGGTCACGAAATCGACCGTGCCGTGCGCGCGCCAGTCGTAGAACGTCGTGCCCGAGACGCTGAACGACATCGCGGACACGTTGACCGTCGTGCTCCGCGTCGCGGTTCCCTCGGACAAGGCCGAAAGACCGGTCACCATCTTGAACGTCGAGCCCGCCGGGTACTGGTCCCCCACCGCTTTGTTGACGAGTGGATGGCGGTCGTCGGCGTTCAAGGCCGCGAGCTCGGCCGTCGTGATCCCGCGAGCGAACATGTTGTTGTCGTACCCGGGGATGGAGACCATCGCGAGGATCTCGCCGTTCTGCGGGTTCATCGCGATGCCGACGGCCTGGGTGAAACGATCCTCCTCGACCCCCTTGCGCAGCTCCGCGTCGAGCAGCTTCTGCAGCCGATCGTCGATGGTCAGGACGACGGTGTTCCCCACGGTCGGCTGTTGCAGCGCGAGCGTTTTGATTTCGCGCTGCGCGGCATCGCGCTCGATCTCGCGCCAGCCATACGTTCCGCGCAGGTAGCGCTCGTAGACGCTCTCGATGCCGGTCCGTCCGATGTCGTCGTCGCCGAGATAACCCTGATCGCGCAGCTTCCCAAGCTCGTCCTCGGTGATCGGGCCGGTGTAGCCGATGACCGGCGAGTAGAGCGTCCCGTCGACATAAAGGCGGATGCTCTCGGGATCGACGCGCACGGCCGGGAAGAGCTCGGCGCGCTCGGTGATCGCGAACGCGACCTCACGCGGTACGGGGGTCTTCGAGATGCGTACCGGCTCGTAGGGGTTGCGCTGCCGCTGCGTCCGGACGGCATCGCCCACCGAGTCGGTCGGGAGCCCCAGGAGCGCCCCCAGTCGCTGGAATAGCTCCGTCTCGCGTGACCGGGGGAGGTCGACGGGGATGACGCTCACGGCGAATCCGGGAACATTGCGCACGAGGACGTAGCCGCGGCGGTCGGTGATTCCTCCGCGCTCGGCGGCCACGGGCAGCCGCAGGATGCGGTTCTGCTCGGAGAGCTCGTGGTAATAGTCGCCGTGCACGATCTCGAGGTCGTAGAGGCGAGCGGTGAGCGCCGAGAAGACCACGGCGATCGCAACGCCGAAGGCGATGAAACGCCGCGGGCGGACGAAGGCGCGGGGCTCCTCTCTCACCACACTCCTAACGCCCCCTGCTTCTCGGTGGCGCGGCGCAGGAGTCTCGCGACGGGATAGATCGCGAGCGCGAGGAGCCCGGTGTAGATCGCGCCGGCGACGGCGGTGCCGGCCGCAAGCGGGACCGACGCGACCGGCTGGGCGATGGCGACGAGGATCCCGAGGTAAATGAGAGCCGCGACGAGCGCGGCGAGACCCACCAGAAGCGCCGCCACCACGATCGGCGTCGTCCGGGTGCTCCCCCGCTGTTGGACGCCGATCGCCGCAACCGGCGGAAGCGAGGCGAGGGCGAACGCGCCGAGGGGGCCGCCCGACAGGAGGTCAGACACCAGACCCCCTAGGAACGCCCACCAGACGGCCTCCCGCGCCCCCGCCGCCACCGCCCAGGAGCCTGCGACCAATATCGGTAGCGAAGGGCGCGCCCCGCCGATCGCGATGAGCGGCGCCACGGTCCCCTGCAGCAAAGCGGCCGACAGCGGGATCACCACCGCAAGCGCCAGGCGCACGGTCCCTCCTTCGCGGGACCAAGCGGTCGTGGACACTCTTCCTCCGTTCCGCTCGTCCGATCAGGAATGCGCGCGACGACCGACGGGACGCGGGGGGGCGTGGGCCGGGGCCGCCTGCGGGACCTCGAGCTCCTCCTCCAATACCGGGAACGGATCCTCGTCGCGCAGTTTCGCGCCGACGTAGATGAGGATGAGACGCAGCGTCGCCGCGACGGGCACCGCGACCAGAACACCCAGCAAACCGAAGAGAGCGCCCCCCGTGAGCAAAGAGAAGATCACGATCGCCGGATGGAGCTTCACGATCCGGCCGATGACGAACGGGATCACCAGATAGTCCTCAGCGTGGCGGAGAACCGTGTACATAACGGCCACGACCACCACGTACCAGATCTGCGAAAGGCCCCACGGCGCCGGGTGGCCGAGCGCCACGAGGCAGGCGATCGCGCCCGCTGTGATCGGACCCACGATCGGAATCACCTCGAGAACGCCCGTCATGATCGCGAGCAGGAGAACGAACGGCACCTGCAACACCGAAAGGCCCACAAAGGTCACCGTCGCCATCACGCCGATGAGGAACATCTGCCCGCGTACGTAGCGGCCCAACAGGGTGTTGACCTGCGCGAAGAGCGGGACCAGCTCGCTCCGCTGCCTTGGGGGCAACAATCGTCGCAGCCACTGGAAGAGCCGGGGCGCATCCCGCAAGAGAAAGAACGTCGCGATCAAGAAGACGAGCAGCTCGAGCAGAAAGTGGCCGAAGCCGACTACGAAGGGGACCGCGCCTCGCGCGATCATCTGGCTCAGGTCCGTGATGCCCGCGAAGTTGACGATGAGGGCATCGAGATCCTCGAGGCCGAGCTGATCCGCGGTCTCCGCCAGGGTGTTCTGTGCGTTCGCGACGAGCGACGGAAGGGAGCGCTGCAGATCACGCAGCTGGTCGATGGCCAGCGGCACGAGGACCCGGCCGCCACCGATTATGGTGGCGAGCAACGCGATGAAGACGATGAGAGCGGCCACCGTCCGTGGCATCCTGAAGCGCCGTTCGAGGAGCGCCACCACGGGCAGCAGGACATACGCGAGGATGCCCGCCCAGACGAACGGGCGGACGATGTCGCCCGCGCGATAGACGATGTAGAGGGCGGCCAGTGCGAACAGGGCAACGACCACCCGCTTGGTCGTGCCGCTCCAACGTGCTCCCATGGTCCGCCTCGGATTATCAGCCCGATCGTCGGGGAGGACGAGGTCGGAACCGTCGCGACCGTGCTACCTGAAAAGGTAGCGAGTCCACCCACTAATTGGAACGGCGTGGCATCGCGTTGGGCCGGCGCGTCGGCTAGAATAGTGATCACGAAATCAGCCGATACGCTTCCCACTTTTACCCCATTTCGGCAACCACTGTCGCGGCCCGTTCTGGTCGATGTTTCACGTGTGACAGGAGGCCCCCGGTGACGGTCTTGGTGGTCAGCAACCAGAAGGGTGGGGTAGGAAAGACAACCACGGCGATCAGCCTCGGAGCAGCTTTCGTGGGCCGCGGTCAGCGTGTGCTTGTAGTCGATCTCGACCCGCAAGCTAATGCGACCAGCGGTCTCGGAGTGAGCAAGGACCTGCCGAATGCAATCTACGGAGTCCTGTTGAAGGAGCGACCGCTGAGCGACTCGATCGTGCCGACGGCCCTGGACGGTCTGGATCTTGTCCCATCGGGGCCCGACATGGCCGGGGCCGAGGTCGAGCTCGTCCCAATCATGGCCAGGGAATACCGCCTACGTGAGGCCCTGCGCGGCGCCCACGGCTACGACACCGTGCTAGTTGACTGCCCTCCGTCGCTCGGCCTTCTTACTGTCAACGCGCTGGCAGCGGGTGACGCCGTCCTCATTCCGGTCCAGTGCGAGTACTACGCCCTCGAAGGACTCGCGCAGCTGCTGAACACTATTGAGGCAGTCCGTGACCGTCTGAACGACCACCTGGAAGTGCTGGCCATCGTCCTGACGATGGAAGATCGTCGTAACCGCCTCTCGCTCCAGGTGATCGACGAGGTGCGCCGACACTTCCCCAAGCTCGTGGCGCATACGCGCATCCCGAGGACTGTCCGCCTCGCCGAGGCGCCGAGCCATGGTCTGCCGATTTCGGTCTATGACCCCAAGTCGACAGGGGCTGAGGCATACGAGCAGCTCGCTCGCGAGCTCGCGACCCGCCTGAAGGCGCGCGCTCCGATCCCGCTCGGCGGAGCGATCGCCTGATGGCGCGCAGTGGTCTCGGTCGCGGGCTCGACGTGCTGCTCGGGCAGAGCGCGCCGCCCTCCGCCGCCGTCACCGTGCCGGCCGCGGCGACGGAGATCCCGCTCGAGAAGATCACCCCAAACCGCCAGCAGCCTCGAGCTTCTTTCGACCCCGAAGGGCTTTCGGAGCTTGCCGCCTCCATCCGGCGGCACGGCGTTCTGCAACCGATAGTGGTATCGCGCGGCCGCGACGGCTATGACCTCGTCGCGGGCCACCGCCGCGTGCTCGCGGCGCGGCTCGCGGGTAAGAGCAGCATCCCAGCGGTTGTCCGCGAGGATGTGAGCGACCGGCTCGAACTCGCGCTGATCGAGAACCTGCAGCGGACCGACCTGAACGCGATCGAGACCGCCCGCGCCTACAAGCTCCTGATGGACACGTACCAGCTCACGCAGGAACAGCTCGCGGAGCGCCTGGGCAAGTCGCGCTCGGCCGTCGCCAACACCCTCCGAACGCTCTCCGCACCGCAGGCCCTCCAGGACGCGGTGCTGGAAGGCAGGATCGGGGAGGGGCACTTGCGCGCTCTCCTTCCGCTACCTCTTTCGGATGCAGTCCAGGCCCTCGCGACGGTCGTAGCCAAGGGCCTCTCCGTTCGCGAAGCCGAAGCGCTCGCCCGCAAGATGGTCCATCCGACGCGCCGCGGGCGCGCACGCGCTCGACTCCGCGGGGGCGACCCCGATCTCGCCCAGGTCACGGCCGACCTGCGCACGGCACTGGGGACGAAGGTCGAGATACTCCGTGGCCGCAGAGGCGGTCGGATCGCGATCCAGTTTTATTCGGACGAGGACTTCGAGCGGCTCTACGAGCTTCTCGTCCGAGCCGGAAAGGCGTGAGCGTGGCCGTCAGAAAAGAACCGCCGAAGCAGGCGAAGCGCGGCTCGTACAGCGCGCATGACATCCAGGTCCTCGAGGGACTCGAGGCCGTGCGCCGTCGTCCCGGCATGTACATCGGGACGACCGACATCCGTGGCCTCCATCACCTCGTACGCGAGGTCCTCGACAACTCCATCGACGAGGCGATGAACGGCACATGCGACCGCATCGATCTCTGGATCGGGAGGTCGAACGAGATCATCGTGGCCGACAACGGCCGCGGTATACCGGTCGGCCCGCACCCCACACAGAAGGATCCGCGCGGCAAGCCGATGGATGCACTCGACGTCGTGATGACGATCCTGCACGCCGGCGGGAAGTTCGGCGGAGCCGGCTACAAGGTGTCGGGCGGCCTTCATGGCGTCGGCGTGTCGGTGGTGAACGCGCTCGCCTCGAGCATGACCGTCGAGGTCCACCGCGACGGCAAGATCTACACGCAGTCGTATGAGCGCGGGAAGCCGACCGGGCCGGTTCGCGCGATCACGACGAAGCCGCAGCTCCCGCTTCCGCCGGTGCTGCCGTGGCGCGAGCGCGGCCACCCCACGGGGACGATCACACGGTTCGCGCCGGACCCCCAGATGTTCCCGGTCATCGAGTGGGACGCCGGGATCATCACCCAGTGGTTGCGCGAGACCGCATACCTGAACAAGAGCCTCTGGCTTGGGCTCCACGACGAGCGGAACGGCGCGGAGGAGAACTACTACTTCGACGGCGGCGTCATCAGCTTCGTCCGCCACCTTAATCGGTCGCACCAGAACCTGCACCCGAAGCCCGTCTACGTTGAACGGACCTTCGACAACGCGACGGTCGTCGAGGTGGCGCTCCAGTACAACGACAGCTTCGCGGAGAAGGTCTACACGTTCGCGAACAACATCAACACCATCGATGGCGGCGCGCACCTCACCGGTTTCCGTACCGCTCTCACCCGAACGATCAACGCCTACGCCCGCAAGAGCGGCGCGCTCAAGGAATCCGATCCCAACCTCACCTCGGACGACGTGCGCGAGGGACTCACCGCGGTGATCAGTGTGAAGATCCGCGAGCCGCAGTTCGAAGGTCAGACGAAGACACGGCTCGGCAACGCCGAGGTCGCCGGGCAAGTCGCGACGGCGGTCAATGACGCGCTCGGGCAATACCTCGAGGAGAACCCGCCCGATGGGCGGCGGATCGTCGAGAAATGCCTCACCGCGTTCCGCGCCCGCGAGGCGGCGCGGAAGGCGCGCGACCTCGTCCTGCGAAAGGGCGCGCTCGATGGGTTTTCGCTTCCGGGGAAGCTCGCCGACTGCTCCGAGCGCGACCCCGAGAAGTGCGAGCTCTTCATCGTCGAGGGCCCGTCGGCCGGCGGGAGCGCGAAGGCCGGGCGCGACCGCCGCACGCAGGCGATCCTCCCTCTCAAAGGCAAGATCCTGAACGTCGAGAAGGCGCGCGCCGACAAGATGCTCGGCAACGAGGAGATCAAGGCGCTCATCACCGCCCTCGGCACGGGCATCGGGGATTACTTCGACGTCAAGAAGCTTCGTTACGGCCAGACGATCCTGCTCTGCGACGCGGACGTGGACGGCTCGCACATCCGCACCCTTCTCCTGACCCTGCTGTACCGGCACTTCCGTCCATTGATCGAGGACGGCCGCATCTATATCGGACAGCCGCCGCTCTACCGTTTGCAGCTCGGCAAGGAGGTGCGCTGGGCGTACTCGGACAACGAGCGTGACCGGGCGATCAAGGAGCTGAAGAGCGCCGCCAAGACGAAGCGGGATGACCGCAAGAAGGCCGCGGGCGACAAGGCCGCGGCCGACGGCGACAAGGCGACGGCGCGTTCCCGTCGGCGCGCCGCCGAGGAGATCGAGGAGCAGGCGGACGCAGCGTCGACGAACACCGATGAAGGCACCGACGACGGGAAGGGCGGCCGCGAGCCCGCGATCGCGCGTTACAAGGGCCTGGGCGAAATGAATGCCGAGCAGCTCTGGGACACAACGCTCAACCCCGCGACCAGGACGCTGAAACGGGTGACGCTCGAGGACGCCGAGCAGGCGGATCTGGTATTCGACGAGCTCATGGGGAGCGAGGTCGAAGGCCGGAAGAAATGGATCATGGCCAACGCCGACAAGGCGGCTCTCGACATCTAATGGCAAGGCTCTCCGAGCTGGGCGTGGATTTCCAGCACTGGTGCTTCGCCTGTGGCCAACTCAACGACGGCGGGATGCACCTCGACTTCGAGGTGTCGCGCGACCGCGCCGAGGCCCGCTACACCGCGCTCCAGCGCCACCAGGGCTACGACGGCGTCCTGCACGGCGGCGTGGTCACGGCGCTCCTCGATGAGGCGATGGGGTGGGCGATCTTCCACCAGGGAATCTGGGGCGTGACCGCGCGGATCAACGTGAGCTTCCGCCTGCCGGTCCCGGTGGGCGAGGAGCTTCGCGTCGTCGGCGAGGTGAGCCGCGACCGCGGCAGGTTGATCGAGACGCGCGGGACGGTCTCGCGCGTCCGCGACGGCGAGACACTCGCCGAGGCCGACGCGACCTTCCTGCGCATGCCCGAGGAGCGCCGTCGCGACCTCGAGCGGCGCTACTCGGGGAACGACGAGGCCTTCGCACGCGTCCGCGCGGCGATCGAAGCCGAGGAGGCTGGGCACCCGGTCGAGCACGGCCGCACATGAACGGGGGCGAGGGGTGATCGAAGAGCCACGCAACGAGCGCGTGATCGGCGTCGAGCTCGAGCACGAGATGCGCCAGGCGTATCTCGACTACTCGATGAGCGTGATCGTCGCCCGCGCGCTCCCTGACGTGCGCGACGGGCTCAAGCCCGTGCAGCGGCGGATCCTCTACACGATGCACGAGGAGGGCCTGCGGAACGACCGTCCCTTCCGCAAGTCAGCGAACGTCGTCGGCGTGGTGATGGCGAAGTACCACCCGCACGGCGACGTCCCGATATACGACGCGCTCGTGCGGCTGGCACAGGATTTCGCGGCGCGCTATCCGCTCGTGCAGGGTCAGGGGAACTTCGGCTGCTTCACAGGCGACACGAAGGTCGAGCTCTATAGCGGCGAGCAGAAGGTCTTTACCGAGCTCGTCGAGATGGCCCACAAGGGCATGCGCGCGGAGATCTTCACCGTCGACGCGCACCGCAACGTCCGCATCAAGCCGCTCCATGCCCCGCGCCTGGTCCGCCGGAATGACCCGGTCGTGAAGCTGACCCTCGAGTCTGGTGCGGAGATCGTCTGTACACCAGATCACCGCTTCATGCTTCGCGACGGAACGTACCGCGAGGCGCAGCAGCTCAAAGCGAAGGACCAGCTCATGCCATTCTCGCGGACCGCGATCCCCGAGCGCCTCCACCGGACCGGCGCCTTCCCGATCCCGGCCAGCCTGACCGCGAAGGTCGCGAAGGTCGAGCCGGCAGGCCGCGCGGACGTCTACGACCTCACGGTCGACGTGACGCAGAATTTCGCGCTCGCCGCCGGCATCTTCGTCCACAACTCGATCGACGACGACCCGCCGGCGCACATGCGCTACACCGAGGCGCGCCTCGCCGCGATCTCGAACGAGATGCTCGCGGACATCGACAAGGCAACGGTCGACTGGGTGCCGAACTACGACAACCGGCATCAGCAACCCACGGTGCTTCCGGCGAAGGTCCCGAACCTAATAGTGAACGGCTCCGCGGGCATCGCGGTGGGCATGGCGACCAACATCCCGCCGCACAACCTTCGCGAGATCGTCGAGGCCACGAAGCGCCTCATCGACGATCCGGATCTGACCACGGACGACCTCTGCGACACCGTCATCGGCCCAGATTTTCCTGGCGGCGGGGTCATCTATCGCTTCGAGGAGCAGCGGAACGTCGAGACCGGGGCCGCCGAGCGCGTGGACGCGATTCGGCGGGCCTACGCCCAGGGCCGCGGGCGCGTGATCGTCCGGGCGAAGGCGCACAACGAGCAGCTCCGTGGCAACCGCGACGCGATCATCGTGACCGAGCTGCCCTATGCCGTGAACAAGGCCTCGCTCATCGAGAAGATCGCCGAGCTCGTGCAGAACAAGCGCCTCGCCGGGATCTCAGACATCCGCGATGAGAGCGACCGCGAGGGGATGCGCGTGGTCATCGAGATCAAGCGCGACGACGATCCGACCCTCGTGCTGAACAACCTGTACAAGCACACCGCGATGCAGTCGGCGTTCAACCTAAACATGCTTGCGCTCGTTCAGCAGCACCCGCGGACGCTCTCGCTCAAGGAGATCCTCCAGCATCACATCGACCACCGCCGTGAGGTCATCCGACGCCGCACCGAGCACGACCTCGGGAAGGCCAAAGAGCGCGCCCACATCCTCGAGGGCCTCAAGATCGCGCACGATCACATCGACGACATCATCAAGCTGATCCGCGCGCACAAGGGTCAAGAAGCCCTCCTCGTCGGCAAGCTCCGTGAGGGCTTCGGGCTCACCGAGGCGCAGGCCAAGGCGATCCTCGAGATGCAGCTCCGCCGGCTCTCCGGCCTGGAGCGCGCGAAGCTGGACGACGACTACCGCGAGACGATCAAGCTGATCTCGGAGCTCGAGTCGATCCTCGCGAACCCGCGAAGGGTCCTCTTCCTGATCAAGGCGGACCTCGACGAGATCGCGCAAAAGTACGGCGACGACCGCCGCACCGAGATCGTCGACGACACCCCGCGCCAGCTCTCCGCGCAAGAGCTCGTCGCCGACGAGGACGTGGTCATTACGGTCTCGAGCCGCAATTACGTGAAGCGCATCCCGCTCTCGACGTACCGAGCGCAGCACCGCGGCGGACGCGGGGTCATCGGTATGGCGACGCGCGACGAGGACGACGTCGAGCACCTCGTGGTCGCGCGCAATCACGACCGCCTGTACGTCTTCACCGACCGCGGCCGCGTGTTCGCGATCAAGGTCTTCGAGCTGCCGGACGCAAGCCGCACCGCGAAGGGCACCCCGATACAGAACATCCTCGAGGCGATGCAGGCCGGTGAGCGCGTGTCGGCGCTCGTCGCGCTCCGGGACGGTACGACCGCCGAGCACCTGGTGATGGCGACGCGCAAGGGATTCGTGAAGAAGACGGAGCTTTCCGAGTACGCCAACGTGCGTCGCGCCGGTCTCATCGCCATCGCGCTCCGCAAAGGCGATGAGCTCGCCTGGGTCGCGCAGTGCACGGCCAAGGACCGGATCGTGCTCGCGACGCGCAAGGGCAAGGCGATCACCTTCAAAGCGACCGACGCGCGCCCGATGGGCCGCCAGACCCAGGGCGTCACCGGCATCCGTCTCGCCAAGGGAGACGAGGTCGTCGGCATGGGCATCGCTCGTCCCCGGACGGAGGTGCTCTCGGTCACCGAGAACGGCTTCGGCAAGCGGACGGCGGTCGAGGACTTCCCGACCCAGGGGCGAGGCGGGCAGGGCGTCATCCTCGCCTCGCTTTCGCCCAAGACGGGCAACGTCGCGGCGATCCAGGTGGTCGACGAGGGCACCCAGGAGATCCTCCTCATCACATCGACCGGAGTCGTGATCCGCACGCCGCTCGAGCAGGTCCGTGCGCTCGGCCGCGCGACGATGGGCGTGAAGGTCATGGCGGTCGGAGAGGCGAAAATCGCCTCGATCGCGACTTTTACCCCGACTCGGCCGGCACAAACGCAGCTCGCACTGCCCAAGTAACGCCGCCCTCCGGAGACGAGCAGGCGCCCAGGCGGGTCGCAATCAGGGCGCATGCCTGGGCGGTCCACGAGCGTGCCAGCGCCCGCCAGTACCTTTTTCAACCGGATTGACGTTGTCCTGAGCAAGCGCGCCCCGTTATGGTGTCGCCGCGTGCGAATGGGAGGGGCAACGAGCTGATCACGCTTGATGACGTCAGCAAGCGCTACCCGAACGGGACCGAGGCGCTGCGCGACGTCGACCTCCACATCGAGTCCGGCGATTTCGTCTTCCTCGTGGGCTCGTCCGGGGCGGGGAAGTCGACCGTGATCCGCCTTCTCATCCGTGAGGAGCTGCCCTCCACGGGCCGGGTCTGGGTCGACGGGCAGGACGTCGTCCGGATGCGTCGTTCGGCGGTCCCCAGGCTTCGTCGGCGCGTCGGCGTCGTCTTCCAGGACTTCAAGCTGCTGCCGCGGCGCACGGTCGCCGAGAACGTCGGCTTCGCGCTCCTGGTCACGGGCCACTCCGAAGAGGAGGCGCGCGAGGAGACCGAGCGCGCGCTTTCGCTGGTCGGTCTCGCGCAGCGTCGCGACCACTTCCCGGACCAGCTCTCGGGCGGAGAGCAACAGCGCGCCGCGATCGCGCGCGCCCTCGTCAACCGCCCGAAGATCCTCATCGCCGACGAGCCGACCGGGAACGTCGACCCCGTGACCAGCTGGGAGATCATCAAGCTCCTCATTCGCGTGAACGAGCTGGGTACGACGCTCGTCATGGCGACCCATAACGCCGAGATCGTCAACGCGCTCCGCCGGCGCGTCGTCCACCTCGACCGAGGAATGGTCGTGCGCGACGAGCGCGAAGGGCTGTACGCCGCATGAAACGCGTCTCGTACGTCCTCTCGGCGGCATGGCAAGGCTTCTGGCGCAATCCGGTGATGAGTCTCGCGTCCACGTTCACCGTCGGACTCATGCTCCTGCTCTTCGCGTTCTTTCTCGCCACCGACCGCGGCCTGCAGGCGGCCGCGAGCGTGCTCGAATCCAAGGTCGAGCTCGCGCTCTTCCTCAAGGACGACGCGAAGGTATCGGATGTTCTCGCGCTCCGCGCGCTGATCGAAGCCGACCCCGCGGTCTCGCGGGTCGACTACATCACCAAAGAGCAGGCGATGGCCCGCCTCGTCGAGATCGCCTCGCGCCAGCCGGACATCCAGATCGTCGACATCTCGACGAACCCGTTGCAGGCCTCGCTCGAGATCAAGCTCCAGAACGCGCAAGACGCCCCCCGCATCAGTGCGGCGCTGCGCGACGAGATCGGGAAAGGTGTCGTCTACGAGGTCGTCGATAACCCGTCGGTCGTAGACAAGCTCCTGACCATAACGCGGGTCCTCTCGTTCGGCGGCGTCGCGGTGCTCGGGATGATGCTCGTCGTCGCGCTCTTCGTGATCGTGAACACGATCCGCATCGCCGTACACGCACGGCGCGACGAGATCGAGATCATGCAGCTCGTCGGCGCGACGGACTGGTTCGTCCGCTGGCCGTTCATCCTCGAAGGGATGCTCGTCGGGGCGCTCGGCGCTGTGGCGGCGCTCACGGCGGTCCTGCTGGCCGCCGGGCCCGTGACGAACGCGCTGGTCGGCTTCCTCGAGATCGTCCCGCTGTCGTTCGGCTCCGCGTTCCTCTGGCAGCTCGTGGGCAGCGTCTTTGCCCTCGCCATCGTCGTCGGCGGGGGTGGCGCGATGCTTTCAGTACGGACGCATCTCGCGAAATGAGACCGAGGCGCGCCTTGACCCCCGCCGCCTCGCGGTGCGACGATGCCCGCGACATGGGAACTCCCCGGCATGCCGCTCGGGGAGGTGGGGTATGGAGGATTCGCGTCGCCCGCGCGACCACGGTCGCGCTGGTCCTCGGCGCCTTGCTTGGTGGTCTTGCCCAGCCGGCGGCCGCCGACGACCCCCTGGGCGAAGCCCTCAAGCGCAAGCAGGAGCTCGAGCGCGCGGTCCAGGTCTCCCGCGCCAACACCGCGCGCTACCAGGCCGCGGCAAGCCAATTCCAGGCCGTCGTCACGCAGACGAACGCGAGGATCGCGGACCTTGCGGCGAAGCAGGACGCGGCCCAGTCCGAGGCCGACCAGCTCTTCTACCAGATCCAGATCGCCGAGGAGCAGCTCGCCCTGGTCACGTTCCAGCTCGATGAGACGCGGGCGCTCGTGGATTCGCTCAAGGCGCAGTCCACGGAAGAGACGAAGCAGCTCGCGACCCGCGAGGATCTGTACGCCCGGCATCTGCGGACCACCTACCGGCAGGCACTCGTCAGCCCGCTCGAGATGCTTCTCTCATCATCGTCGCTCACCGAGTTCGCGAATCGACTGCAGGCGATGATCTTCATCAACCGCCAGGACGTGCAGCTCGCGAACGACATCCGCGCGCTGCGCGCCGATACCCAGCGCAAGCAGGACGATGCCTCGGCGAAGGAAAAGGAGATCCTCGGCCTGCAGGAACAGGTGAGCGTCACGCGGCAGCGCCTTGCGGCGGAGAAGGCCGTCTACGACAAGCTCGTGGCCGAGGCGGACGCCGCGATCGACGAACAAGCCGCGGCGCGGGCCGGCGCCGCCGCGAACCGCCAGAACGCCCAGGGTCAGGCCGTTCAGTCGAAGGTGCAGACGACTGTGCTACAGCGTCAGCTCGATGAGGCCGAGGCGCGGTACGAGATGCTCGCCGCCGCAGCTGCCGGCGGATGCGGATGTGGCGCGTTCACCGGGTCCAAGCTCGCGATGTGGCCGCTCACCGGTCCGATCACGTCACCGTTCGGACCGCGCTGGGGTGGATTCCACAACGGCATCGACATCGCGGCGCCGATGTACACGCCGATCCGCGCCGCTTCGCTTGGCAAGGTGGTCACGGTGGGGCGGCCCTACATCGCCTATGGCGACACCGCGGTCGTGGTCATCATCGCCCACGGCGACAACTTCTCGACCCTCTACGGACACCTCGCTGATGGCGCAAGATGGCCGATCGTCTCGGTGGGGCAAATAGTGTCCGCGGGCCAGATCATCGGCTACGTCGGCATGACCGGATTCACCACCGGACCCCACCTGCACTTCATGACGATCATGAATGGGCGCGCGGTCAACCCACGCATTTACCTCCCCTGATCAAGCAGCTCGTCTCCGCGGCCTAGCCGCGTCGCCTCGCCGCGGGCTCAAGGCTGGTGGTTGTTCGGTCGGCGGAGTGAATCCGCCTCCCTCACCCTTTTCGGCGCGCGCATCGCCCATTTCCGAGCTTTCCTAAATGCGACCGCGCTTACGTTGACGGCTTTCGAGCGGCGTGTGAGCATCAGTTCCGAAAGAAAGGAGGTGATGTGGAGTGGGCGATGCCAGTGGGAATCCAAAGACCCAGGCCGGCTCACTTCAGCCTTTCGGAATGAATCCAACTGAGGTGATCGCAAGCTAAAGCCTCGGGTCTTTGGTGACCCCGGCAACAAGGAGCGGCGGCAGCGATGCCGCCGCTCTTCGTTTCTTCACATAGGCTCCCCTCTCATGCCAGCCCATAAGACCGAAAGCGCACCGGCCGAAAAGCGCGAAAAGCTTCTCGCTGACAACCGGAAGGCACGCTTCGACTACCAGATCGAGCGACGCCTCGAGGCGGGCATCGCGCTACGCGGCACCGAGATCAAATCCCTCCGTGCGGGACACGCGAACCTCCGCGATGGGTACGCGCGCGTCGAGCGCGGCGAGGTCTGGCTACGGAACGTGCACATCGCCCCGTGGGCCAACTCCGCGTACACCAACCACGATCCCCTGCGCCCGCGAAAGCTTCTGCTGCACAAGGACGAGATCGGGCAGCTCGTGGGAACGATCGCGCAGAAGGGTTACACCCTGGTCCCGCTGCGGATGTACACAAAGAACGGCCGCGCCAAGGTCGAGCTCGGCGTCGCGCGCGGCCGCAAACGCTACGACAAACGCCAGGTCATCAAGGAACGCGAGGCCGCGCGCGAGATGGACGTCGCCATCCGGAGGCGCGTGGGCCGCGGCTAATCGCGGCGTTGGAAGCTGCGCACCGCGATCGCGAGCATCACCAGACCGAACGCGATCACGATCGCCGCCTCGACCGGGATCGCGAGCGTGCGGTCGAAGAGCGTCAGCGCGAACCGGTCGACGGGTATGCCCGACGAGCCCAACAACACGCGGCGGATGGGATCGACCCCGTAGGACGCGGGATCGAGCCTCGTCAGCACCGTCATCCATCCGGGAAGTCCGACGAGCGGGAACAGCGCTCCCGACAGAAAGAACATCGGCATCATCAAGAAATTCATGACGACCTGGAAGCCCTGCATGGAGCGCATACCCGACGCGAGCGCGACGCCCATCGCCGAGAGCCCGAACGCGAGGACGAAGACCAGCGCGATCAGCTCGACCAGGAGGACCGGATCGAGAGACACGCCGACGAAGGGCGCGAGCACCAGCAGGATCAGGCCCTGGATCATCGCCTGCGTCGCGCCGCCCAGCGTCTTCCCGATCGCGATGGCCGCTCGGTCGATCGGCGCCACGAGCAGCTCCCGCATGAAACCGAACTCGCGGTCCCACACGATCGACATGGCGCCGAAGATCGCCGTGAAGAGGACGGACATGCTGATCACGCCGGGATAGATGAACTGGACGTAGCTGACACCCGTCGCCCCGCCGGACGCCCCGAAGCCGCCGCCGAGCGAGGACGCGAGGCCGGTGCCGAAGATGACGAGATAGAGGAGCGGCTGAGCCAGCGACGCGCCGACCCGCGCGCGATCGCGCCAGTACCGGAGGACGTCGCGCCACCACACGATGTAGATCGCACCCAGAAGGCCGCCACCGGCGACCCTACGTACGGGGGCGGCGACGGCCGCACCGCGCTGCGCGGCGGTGGTCATCGCCGGCCCCCGCGCCACATGCGGCCCATGTTGCGCAACATGTCCTTGTCGCTCGCGCCCTCCGTCCGGATGGCGTGTCCGGTCAGCTTCAGGAAGACGTCGTCCAGGCTTGGCCGGCTGAGCGCCACGGAGTCGATCCGCATCGCAAGGTCGCGCACGAGCCGCGGCAGGAACGACGCGCCGTCGGGCACTTCGATCCGCAGGGTGCCGTTGGCCGCGAGGGGCGCGATCCCGAACCGCTCGGCGATCTCCTTCGCCGCGGCGGCCACGTCCTCGACGGTCACGGTGATGACGTCGCCGCCGATGCGCGACTTGAGCTCGGCCGGCGTGCCGAGCGCGACGATCTTGCCGCGGTCGATGATCGCGATCCGGTCGCAGAACTCGGCCTCGTCCATGTAGTGCGTCGTCATGAAGAGCGTGACGCCCTCGCGACGTCGCAGCTCCTGCAGATAGTCCCAGATGTGCTTGCGGGTCTGTGGATCGAGCCCCAGCGTGGGCTCGTCGAGGAACAGGACCTGCGGGTGGTGAAGGACGCCGCGCGCGATCTCGAGGCGCCGTTTCATGCCGCCGGAGAAGGTCTTGACGAGCGAATCCGCGCGGTCGGAAAGCTCGACGACGCGAAGCAGCTCGTCGATGCGCTGGCGGCGCAGCGCGCCGGGCACGCCGTAGATGCGGCCATGCAGCTCGAGGTTCTCCCGCGCGGTCAGCTGGTCGTCGAGCGACGGGTCCTGGAAGACGAGGCCGATCCGCGATCGGACTGCGGCCGGATCGTGCGAGACATCGATGCCCGCGACCTGCGCCGTTCCGGCCGTCGGCCGGAGGAGCGTGCAGAGGATGCTGATCGTGGTCGTCTTGCCGGCCCCGTTCGGTCCGAGGAACCCAAAGACTTCGCCCTGCTCGACCGCGAGATCGATCCCGCGTACGGCCTCGATGTCGCCGTAGGTCTTGGCCAGGCCGTTGACTTCGATAACGCCGGCCACGGCCCTATTTCCCGAACGCGGGCGCGGCCTCGCCCTGGCGCACCGGATCCGTGCGGCCTCGGATCGGGACCTCCTGCAGGAAGAGCGAGAAGACGAGCGCGATCGCGGCGACCACAGCGGCATAGAGGAACACGTCGTGCGTCGCCGAGGCCAGCGCCCCCCGGATCGCGAGCAGGAGCTGCGGCGGGATACGCGCGGTGGCCGCGGGATCGAAGATCGCCTGCGCGTTGCCGCTCGATGCGACCGCACTGGCGAATTGGGGCGGAACGGCCGCCGCGATCTTCTGCGGCAGCTCGTGCGAGAGCACGGCCCCGAGGATCGCGACGCCGACCGTGCTCCCGATATTCCGCCAGAACTGGATTTGGCTGGAGACCACGCCGAGGTATCTCACATCGACGGCGCTCTGCGTCGCGTTGAGGTAGAGAGGCATGCCGACGCCGACGCCGAGCCCGACGAGGACCAGATCGCGCACCACGTCGATCTCTGGCGTGCCGACGTTCACCTGTGCCAGGAGCCAGAGGCCGACGACCATGACGGCCAGCCCGATCGTGCCGAGATACCGATAACGCCTGATCCGCACCATCAGCTGGCCGGTGACGAGGCTCGCCGCGATCAGCCCGACCATCAGCGGTGTGATGAGCAGCCCGGAGTTCGTCGCGGGGATCCCGAGGACGCCCTGATAGATGAGGCTCACATAAAGGATCGCGCCGAACATCGCGAACCCCAGGAGGAAGCCGATGATCGTGGACACCGCGAAGGTCGGGTTCTTCCAGAGCTCGAAGGGCACGATGGGATGCGGGTTTCGGACCTCGATCGCGAAGAAGATCACGCCCACGACCGCGGCGACCGCGAGCAGGCCGAGGACCAGAGGGGAGGTGAACTCGTGGTCGCGCGTGATCGAGAACGCGATCAGCAGGGGAACGAGCGTCGCGGCCAGAGCCAGCGCACCGGCGAAGTCAATGTCCCGCCAAGACGCTCGATGGGCCACCGCGGGGAGGGTCACGAAGCACACGGCCACGGCCAGGATCCCGACCGGGACGTTCACGTAGAAGACCCAGCGCCAGCTCAGGTTGTCGGTGAGATATCCCCCCACGGTGGGGCCGACGACCGACGCCAGGCCGAAGATGCCGCCGAAGACGCCCTGGATCTTCGCGCGCTGCGCCGGGGTGTAGAGGTCCGCGATGGTGGCGAACACGCTCGCGAAGAGCACACCACCGAAGACGCCTTGGAGCCCGCGGAACGCGACGAGCTCGGCCATGTTCTGCGCCTGCCCGCACAGGGCTGACGCGAGCACGAAGCCGATCATCCCGCCGAGCAGGAACGGCTTGCGGCCGAAGAGATCACCGAGCTTGCCGGCGATCGGGGTGAGCGTCGTCGACGCGACGAGGTACGCGGTCGCGACCCAGGCGTAGTACTCGAGACCGTTGAGCTCGGCGACGATGCGCGGCAAGGCGGTCCCGACGATCGTCTGGTCGAGCGCGGCGAGGAAGAGCGCGAGTCCGACACCGACCGTGGCGAAGATCCGTGCGTTGCGGGTCATCTCACCGGGCATTCGCGGTCTCCTTGGTCATGGCTTCGATCGCGTCTTGCAGGTCGGTAAGGGCGGCACGCAGGCGCGTGCGCTTCTCCGCCGGCAGGCGCACCAGCACCTGCGCGACGCGATGCTTCATGTAGTCCCGGTAGCGGTCGAGCTCGCGGCGACCGCGAGCGGTGAGCTCGACGAGCACGACGCGACGATCGTGTGAATCCTCGAGCCGTCTGGTGAAGCCGTCGCGCGTCAGCGAGTCGACGAGCTCGGTGAGCGCGGGCGCGGTCATCACGCAACGCTGCGCGAGGTCGCCACTACGCATCGCGCGATCTCGGAGCTGCCACATCACGCCTGCCCGATTGGCGGACATCGGCCCCTGCTCCCCGCTGGCGTGCATCGCCATCTTGCCGAGACGCGGCAGGGTGGCCAGGAGCAGGCCGGCCAGCTCGAGGTCGTCGCTCCGGGTCGCGCTGGAGCGCTCAGTCAGGGCGTTCGTCATCGAAGTTCGGTCTCCAAATAGTTCGGAAACCGAAATATAAGGAGGCCGCAGGAAGGGGACAAGTGGCGAAAACGGTGTCGTTCGCTACAGAACCAGCGAGGTGGGCGACCTAGCCGGCGCCGGACTCCACGAATGGTTGCTCGATGTCGGCAGCGAAGAACTTGGTCCCGCCGCAGGTCGGGCACCGTGCCGGCGCGTCGGCCCCGTGTACGACCGTCCCGCACGCCTCGCAGCGGAAATGCTTTTGCCCGCCCTTCGCGCGGATCACGGCCGGTGCCTCCGCGAGAAGCTGGCGGATCTGGCCGAGCTCGCTCGCGACTCTGAGAGGATCGATGCCCGCTCCGGTCTGGTCTGCTTCGACCAGACGGTTCATGAGCGCGTCGAGCTGCTCGAGGGCTTCCTTCACGACCGGCCTCCCCTTGTCGACGAAAGGATAAGCGCCCGAAACCGAGGCACACGCGAGCCTTCGCATCGCGCGCGCCTCCGATGGCTGCCGGCTATGCGGCCCTCGCCGCCTTCGCGGACTCCGCCGCGATCCGGCGCGACCCGAGCAGGTAGGCGATCACGCCGATCACGAGGACGACCGCATACATGCCAGCGCCCAGCGTGGGAAGACCCAACGCCCGATCGAGCGAGTAGGGACCCGGATCAGCGATCCCGCTGATCGCGGCGATCGCACCGAGCGTGAATGGGAACTCAATGCCGCCCTTGGTGTTCCAGAATCCTTTGGCCCAGTGAGCGCGCGCGATCGCTACGCCCATCTGGACCGTGAGCGCCGCGGCGACCAGAGGGACCAGCAAACCAAGCGCGAACGCGATGCCACCCGCGAGCTCCGCGAACGCGGAAACGTACGCCCAGAAGAGCGCCGGCCGCATCCCCATGCGGGTTACGCCCTGCGTCCAACCGGCGAGGCCGGGGCCACCCCAGACCCCGAGGACTTTCTGCGCGCCGTGAGCCGCGATCACGAGTCCGACGACGGCACGGGCGAGAGCGAGAGCGAGATCGGTGGAGATGACGAGCGTTGTGAAGGTCATCGGAATGATCCCTCCTTCTTCGTCTTTCTTTCCGCGCCCACAACGCGCGCCCGGACGAACGTATTCCGCAAACGGCTCGCTCGCCAGTCCGCTCGAGGTCGTATCGTCGCTCGCGGTGAAGCTCGACCACGTCGTGATCTGCGTGAGCGACTTCACGCGCGCGAACGCTTTCTACCGAGACGTCCTCGGGGCGCAGATCCTCGAGATCGACGGACGCGTCGCTTACCGGCTCGGCGACCAGCAGCTCAACGTGCACGGCCCGGGCGTTCGTCCGGCGATGGTCGCGCGGCTGCCTGTCGCGCCCGGCAACAGCGATCTTTGCTTTGAATGGACGGGGCCGATCGCGGAGGCGGTCGAGCACCTGCGCGGCCACGGCGTCCCGATCGAGGCCGGACCGATGGCGCGCGGCGGCGCGAAAGGCCGCGGTACGAGCGTGTACTTCCGCGATCCGGACGGAAGCCTGCTCGAGCTCATCTCGTACGCGGCCCCTGGGCTTCGCTAGCCGGACGCGCCGGGTCCGATCCGTCGCGCGAATTCGAGGTGCGCGCGTACGAGCTCCGGAAATCGCTCGGTTCGAGGCCCTGCGTGCGGCAGAGCACGTCGCCGCGCTGCACTTCCCACGTCAACGCCAGCCGCGGGACCCTATCGACGAGCCAGGCCATGAGGTCGACGTCGAGGAGCGCAGTGGCGAAGTCGCGCTCCGGGGACGACACTCGTTATCTCGCGTTGATAGCGGCATGACCGCCGACTCTAGGCGGCGCGTCGATCTTGAGCGCTTTGCCCGTAAGCTCTAAGGCGCTTCGCTCGTTCTGTAGCCGCTGCGCGGCCCCAGGGACGTCGTCGGCCGCAGGCGAGAGCGGGCTCCCGCCGCGGCACTCCTGTCCCTGTGGAGATGGGGGAGGGTCGAACTCCCCGTCCAAGGCCTGCGCGCGGATCGCGTCTACGAGCGTAGTCGGCGAATTTTTTTCTTGCGGATCGAGGCGCGCACCGACACACTCCCCGTTCTCGCCAGGCCGTGATCTTTGGCCCGCCTACCGGCCGCTCGGCGGGCCGCAGCTCCGCTTATAGCGCCCTTCCCGGCCCGCGGAGCGGGGACCGGGAGGACGTCTCACTGACTAGGCAGCGAGAGCGTAAGAAGTGTTGGCAGTTGTCTGCCTGCCGTTCGGATTAACGAGGAGGAACG
>DASYSC010000203.1:0-11692 GCA_036003765.1 Candidatus Limnocylindria bacterium | reverse complement strand
CGGATGACGAGCTGCGTGGTGAGGTTCTCGTAGACCGCGCGCAGATCCTGCTCGGTGCTCGCGTTGAAGTACTCGCCGTCGGTGAGCTGCGCGATCTTCTTCAGCGTCGCCTCGTCGAGCGCGGTGCGGACGGCACGACCCTGAAGCCGCACGATCGTCCCGGCCGCGCTCCCGACGCCGATCGTGTACACGCGAACCCCACGCGAGCTCGCCTGGTCGACGATGTCAAGCGGCGGCGGAAACTGATTGTTCTGGCCGTCCGAGAGAAGGACGATCGACGCGGACGAGTGCTGGCCCTGGAGATATGCCGGGAGTGGCGTCGCGTTCGGCCGGGGCGTCGCTCCCTGAGTCTGCTGCTGCAGGATCGAGCTGGGCAGATCCGTCTCGCTCCCCATCGATTCCTCGATGGCGTCGAGCGAGACGAGGATCGCGCGGCCGATGGCCGTCGCGCGCTGCGGCCGGAGACGGTTGATCGCCGCGATCACCAGGCTCTTGTCCGTGGTGGGCGATTGGACGATCGACGCGTCGCCCGAGAACGAGACGACGCCGATCTTCACGCTCTCGCTCTGCTTGTCGACGAACGCGCGGGCCGCGGCCTTCGCCGCCTCGATGCGGTTCGGCTTCATGTCCTCGGCGAGCATCGATCCCGATACGTCGATGGCCAGGATGACCGTGCCTTCCTGGCTCGGGACGGCAACGACCGCCTGCGGGCGCGCCACGCCGACCGACATGAACGCGAGGGCCAGCAGGAAGAACGCCGGCGGCACGTGACGCCGCCACCCGGGTCCCTTGCCGATGGCCTCGCGCACGAGCGAGAGGTTCGCGTACCGGAGCGCGTACCGGTTGCGGCGGCGCTGCGCGAGCACGTAGAGGATGGCGAGGCCGGCGACCACGACGAGCAGGACCAGCGCGGTCGGCCAGATGAATGTCATGCGATCGCCCCCATTGCCGCGCGGCGTGCGGTACGCCGCTTCCGCGCGTACGCGAAGCGAACGATAGCGCGGACCAGATCCTCGTCTGTGCGGAGCGTGAGGACGTCGACACCCGCTCGAGCGAAAGCTCGCGCGAGCCGCTCTTCGCGGCGGCGGGCCGCCTCGGTGAAACGCTCACGGAAGCGCCGATCGTGCGTGTCCACGCGGAGCTGCTCGCCGGTCTCGCTGTCCGTGAGCACGACTGGTCCGATGTCGGGCAGCTCGCTCTCGCGCGGATCGACCAGCCGCACCGCGAGCGTCTCGTGCCGGCGCGCGATCCGCGTGAGGCGATCCTCCCAGCCCTCGGCGCTGAAGAAGTCCGAGACGACGAAGACCAGCGAACGCCGCTTGAGCGTCCGCATCGCAGCTTCGAGCAGCTCGCTGAGCGACGTCAGCGGCGCCTTCTCGAGACGCGGCCGCTTTTCGATCTCGTTCAAGAGGCGCAGCACCTGGATGCGGCCGCCGCGCGCGGGGATCGCCCGCTCGACACGCGTCGCGTAGATCGTCGCGCCGACCTTGTTCCCGTTGCGCGTCAAGAGACGGGCGAGCGCACCGGTGAAGTCGAGCAGCAGATCGCGCTTCCGACGATCCACGGTGCCGAAGTCGACCGATGGTGAGAGATCAAGGAGAAAGTGCGCGCTGATCTCCCGATCCTCGAGGTATTCGCGGACGTATGGCGTGTCGAGGCGCGCGGTGACGTTCCAGTCGATGTGCCGGACGTCGTCGCCGAACGCGTACTCGCGGATATCCGCCAGGTCGAGGCCCTGGCCCTTGAACACCGTGCGGTAGTCGCCCTGAAGCAGCCCGTCGAGCCGCCGCACGATGGTCCAGTCAAGCCGCTGCAGGCGGCGCTCAGGCCCGGATCGTGACATGTCCCTGCAGTGGCTCGGTCGGAACCGGGATGCGTGCCAGCACGCGGCGGACAACATCGTCCGCGGTGACCTCGTCCGAGAGCGCCTCGAAGGAGAGCACGATGCGATGCCTGATGACGTCGAGCGCGAGATCGACGATGTCCTGACCGACCACATAGCGCCGCCCGCGCAGGAAGGCCAGCGCTCGCCCCGCGAGCACGAGGTTGATCGAGGCACGCGGGCTCGCTCCGAAGGTCACGTACTTGGCCACGTCGCCGATGCCGTACTCAGCGGGCTGGCGCGTCGCTGAGGCGAGCCGGACGACGTACTCCATCAGCGTCGGGTCGACGAAGACCTCGTCGACCTCACGCTGGAGCGCGAGGAGGCGCTCCGCCGTCATGACCGGAACGACGGGCGACAGCCGCCCGGTCATCCGCTCGACCACGACGAATTCGTCCATCTCGCTCGGGTAGCCGACGAGAACCTTCATCATGAAACGGTCCACCTGCGCTTCGGGCAGCTGATACACGCCCTCCGTCTCGATCGGGTTCTGTGTCGCCATCACGAGGAACGGATCGGGCACCTTGTGCGTCTCCCGGCCGATGGTCACCTGCCGCTCCTGCATGACCTCGAGCAGTGCGCTCTGGACCTTGGCCGGCGCGCGGTTGATCTCATCCGCGAGGAGGAGGTTCGTGAAGACCGGGCCGAGCGACGTCTGGAAATCGCCGGCCCGCTGGTTGTAGATGCGCGTGCCCACGAGATCGGCGGGGACGAGGTCGGGTGTGAACTGGATCCGCTTGAACTCGCCCGTGATCGCCTGCGCGACCGTCTTGACCGAGAGCGTCTTCGCGAGGCCGGGCACGCCCTCGACGAGAAGATGCCCGCGCGCGAGAAGCGCCACGAGGATCCGTTCGAGCAGGTGGTCCTGCCCGACGATCACCTTCTTGATCTCGAAGAGGAGCCTGCCTGTGTCGGGTGGAACCGCGACCTGCGCTTCGGTCATGGCCTGCTCTCTAGTCCGGCGGCAGGCCGAGCGCGCCTGCCGCGGTGTCGATGGTCACGGCGAACCCGACCCCGCTGAAGGCGGGCTGCCCGGTCGGATTGACGAGTCCGGTCACGATGCCCACAACGTCGCCGCCGCGATTCACGAGCGGCCCCCCGGACGATCCTGGGTTCACCGCGGCGTCGAACTGGATGAGTCCGGAGAGCGTTCGCCCCTGTCCCGGGATCTGCACGCTGCGGTTGAGCCCGCTGATCACGCCGGTCGAGAGCGAGCGCGTGAGAGCGAAAGGATTCCCTACGACGATCGCGTCGTCGCCGATGTGGAGCGTCGAGGGGCTGCCCAAAACGGCCGGAGCGATCTGCGCGGGCGGGCTCGCGGGACGCAGGGCGGCGATGTCGTTCTCGGCCACCTGCGCGATGATGACCGCCCGCGACTGCGTGCCGTCGGCGAAGACAACCGTAACGCTGGGCCAGCCCTGTACCACATGCAGCGCGGTGAGGATGTCGCCTGCCTCGTCGATCACGACACCCGAGCCGGCCTCCACCAGCGTTCCATCCGGCTTCGCGGTCTTGATCTGGACCACCGACGGCGCGACCTTCGCATAGACCTCGCTTATCGAGGGCGTCGGCGTCGGCGACGGGCGCGCGTCTTCGGGCGTGGGGATGGGTGCGAGCGAGATCGCGATGAGCAGTGCCGGGGCGGCGAGAGCGGCGCCCCACGGCAGTGCGCGGCGGACCACCGTTCCGAAGCGGTCGCGCTGCGGACTCGGCGACGCGCCGGGTTCCGGGACCGCGTCAGGACGGCCCCGCGGGAACAAGCCGTATGGCCGATCCGCTCTGGTGGGCACGAACCTCGGTCGAGTGTAGGCATCGACCTTTGCGGACCGGGTATGGGTTGGGTAAGAAGGACGCTTCAAACCCCGTTAGAACTTATGTTCTAATATGTGAATCGGGCAGAGATGGGCGACGTGACGTATCGCGAGGTCCTGACGAAGAGCGCGTTGAACCGCGTCCAAGGCATGCCGTTCGAATGGAGCCTCAATCCGTGGACCGGATGCGCTCACGCCTGCCGCTATTGCTATGCACGGGCTTACAACGCGCGCTATCGCGAGCGGGATGTTGGAGAAGGCTTTGATCGCAACGTCGAGGTGAAGGTGAACTTCGCCGACGTTCTACGAGCCGAATTGCGTCGCCACCACGAAGGGTCGGTCGCGATCGGTACCGCAACGGATCCATATCAGCCCATCGAAGGGAAGTACAGGCTGACACGTCGGTGTCTTCAAGCGCTCGCAGAATTTCCCATGCCGACGAGCCTCATCACGAAGGGCACGATGGTGGTTCGCGACATTGACGTCCTCAAGCAGCTCGACGCGAAAGAAGACGTCACCGTGTACTTCAGTATCCCGACCCTCCGTGAGCATGTATGGCGTAAAGCCGAGCCCGGCACGCCGGCCCCGTGGCAACGAATCCGAGCGCTTCGCATGCTCCGCGAGGCCGGCCTAAACGCCGGGGTTCTCTGCGCTCCGGTCCTCCCGGGCCTCAGTGATAGCGAAGCGTCGCTCGAGGATGTGGCCCGCGCCGCGAGTGAGGCCGGGGCCACGGCTTTCCACCACCGGCCGCTCAAGATCGACCTCGAAATTCACGACTACTACTTCCAATTCCTGGCGACCGAGTTCCCCGTGCTGGTGCCGGGGTACGCGCAGCTCTACGGCGGCGGGAGCCACGCCGACCGTGGTTACGAACGCGAGCTCGAGCAGCGGGTCGCGCGCGTCCGCAACCGCTACGAGTTCCGCGAGCGACCGCCGCGGGAACGGACACAGGAGACCGAGCAGCTCCAGCTGGCTATGTAGTAGTCATCGCTGCTCCCGCAGCTGCGGTCTGCTACTCGGCAGTAGCAGCGGGGAGCGCCTCCGCCATCTCGAAGATCGGCTTGTCTTTGTGCGCCTTCCGCCAGGCGATGATCCAAATCGGGGCGCTCGCGACGACGGGACCGACCGGTGACCTGGGTCCCAGCGCGGTGAGCGCGCCGCCGGTCGTCTCGGTCGCGCCGGCGTGACACCTCCGTTACGACGCATGTCCGGCGTTAAGGGCGCCCGAAAGAGGCACGGGAAGTGCGTATGCCGTTGGCGTGGCAGACGAGAAAGACCGCAGCGGGACCCGATGAGCTGGATCGATCAGCTCATCCGGCACCTCGAGCAGATCACGTGCAGTGGCTGCGGCGAGTACTACCACGGCGGCGACATCGCGGCCGTCGTGACCGAGCCGTCGCGCCTCATCGTCCGGCTTCGCTGCCGGTCCTGCGGGCAGGATGGCATCGCGATCCTCGACTTCGGGTCGACGCCGGCGACTCCTGACCCCCTCACGGTCGATGACGTGCTCGACGCACACGACCTGCTCGCCCGCGCGAGCCAGCCGCCGAGCGACCTCTTCCCGGTCCCGGCGGTCTAACGCTCGGAGCCGGGCCGGCCCGGCCCCTAGCCCTTCCGGCCGGAAAGCACCCACGCGAGCGCCACGTGCGCGTGAAATCAACACTATTGACTTCGTTACCGCGTCGTGGAATTCTCCCCGCGAGCTTGGGGAGGCGCGTCATGTCCACGACCGTCCACTACGAATGCCGCAATCCGGATCACCTTCGCGGAGGATCGCGCCGCGGGATCGGCGGGACCGTCCTTCATCACGGATCGGTCGGCTACTGCGACGGGATCCACGTCGACGGGGCACACCGCTGGGTCGCAACGGGCGGGGTCCCGATCGAATACCTGTACGACGGGAGCCTGGCCGTCGACGGACCGGGGACATACCGCGCGGACGACGGAGTGCTCGTGCATGTGCGGCCGTTGTCGAACGGCAAGCTCCTCGTCGAGGTCGATGGCGGACGGTTCGCCGCCCGCACGGATCTCCACGTGGGTGTGAAGCTCTCCGACGATCCCGACTGGCCGGACGCCCCGCCGGTCCGCATGGCGCTTCTGCCCGCGGACTAGCTTCTCCTCCGTACAGCGGCCGCTCTCAAACCGCGACATCGCCGAGCTCCTCGCGCTCGAGTCCGTACGCAGCGAAGGGCGCAAGCAGCGTGCGCTGCGTCGCGCCTCACGCGCGGCGCTGATGTGGCCCGAGGAGGCGGCCGCGGTCCGTGAAGCCGGACACAGCCTTACCGAGCTCCCGGCCGTCGGCCCTTTCACGGCGAGCTTCATGTCGCGCTGGCTCGACGATCAACCGGAGGTCCCCGCCCCGCCGCCGATCCGGGACGGATTCATCACCTACGCGCACGCACGCGCCGTCGTGGCAGCTCATCCCGAGTGGACTGTCGCGGCGATGGCCGACCACCAGATGCATACCGACGAGACCGACGGCAGCTCGACGATCGTCGAGATGGCCGAAGCTGCCCGGGCTCTCGGCCGGGCGCGCATCGCCATCACGGACCACTCGAAGACCCTCCGGATCACCAACGGGATGGATGAGGCGCGACTCGCTGCGCAGGGTCAGCACATCGACACGCTGAACGCAGAGGGCACGAAACCGCGCGTTCTCAAGAGCATCGAGATGGATCTCACGCCCGAGGGCACGGGCGACATGGACCCGGCGGCCCTCGCGCGGCTCGACCTGGTCCTCGGGGCGTTCCACTCCAAGCTCCGCCTGCCCGACGACCAGACGGAGCGGTACTTCAGCGCGCTCGCGAATCCGGACATTCAGGTCCTCGCGCATCCCCGCGGGCGCGTCTACAACTTCCGGGCGGGACTCGCCTGCGACTGGGAGCGCGTCGCCCGCCGGGCGGTCGAGACCGGGACCGCCCTCGAGATCGACGCCTATCCCGACCGCCAGGACCTCGATGTCGAGCGCCTTCGTATCGTCGCGGCCGAAGGCGCCTGGATCTCGATCGGCACCGACGCTCACACGCCGGGCGAGCTTCCGTTCCTCGAGATGGGGATCGCCGCGGCGATGCTCGCCGGCGTCCCGCGGAACCGAGTGCTCAACCTTCTCACCGACGACGAGCTCGCCGAGCGGGTCGGTCTCGTTCGTGCAGCGAAGGGAGCGAAAACGCCGAAAGGAGCACGATCAGTGGCAGGTGGCAAGCGCGAGCGCATCGACACGACTCCGGGCAAGGCCGGGGGTTCCCGTTTCGTCCGGCGCGAGGCCGGCGGACGGTTCGCCAAAGGGCAGACGAGCGCGGGTCGGAGCGTCACCCAGGACAAGCGGGTCAAGGCGAAGAACATGGCGCCGAAAGGGATGAAGGATCGCGGCGACTAGGGAGAAGACGCACTCTCTCCGCGAGTACAAGCGCAAGCGCGACTTCGCGACCACGCCTGAGCCTAGGGGCGGCAAGCGCGCCGGACGCGAGCGCCTGTTCGTGGTGCAGAAGCATCGCGCGACCGCGCTGCACTACGACTTCCGCCTCGAGGCCGGAGGCGTCCTCGTGTCGTGGGCGGTGCCGAAAGGACCATCGCTCGATCCGAAGGAGAAACGGCTCGCGATGGCGGTGGAGGACCATCCTCTGGATTACGCGCGCTTCGAGGGCGTCATCCCCGAGGGCGAGTACGGCGGCGGAACGGTCATGGTCTGGGACATCGGTACGTACCGGCTCGAGGACGATAAGAGCTTCGATGAGGCGATGCGCAAGGGACGCCTCGTTTTCACCCTGAGCGGCAAGAAGCTCAAAGGATCGTGGGCGATCGTTCGGACGGGTGACCGCAGGTGGCTGCTCATGAAGCGGCGGGATCGAAACGCGTCGACCGTTGATGTGGCCACCGCGAAGCCACGATCCGTCCTCACCCGGCGGCTCCTCGCCGGCATCGCGCGCGACGAGGGCGGCGACGTAGCGAAGGCCGCGACCGGCGATCCCAGGGGCAGGGGTCGCTGATGGGGCGGGGGCCCCACTGAGGTTCACTCGCCCGATGCTGGCGACCCTCTCGCCGAGCATCGTGGAAGGACCCGAGTGGGTCTTCGAGGAGAAGTACGACGGCATCCGCTCGCTCGCGGCCCGGGAGCGCGGCCGGGTGAAGATGTGGTCGCGCATGCTGCAGGACCTCACCGCTGGATTCCCGCACGTCGCCCTGGCGGTGGCCGCGCTGCCCGGCGGCGATCTCCTCCTTGACGGAGAGCTCGTGGCGCTGGACGAGAAAGGAGTCTCTCGCTTCCAGCTGCTCCAGCGGCGCGGCACCGCCGGCGCGGCACCTACGCGATACGCGGTCTTCGATCTGCTCGAGCTCGAAGGCCGTTCGCTCCTGAGACGTCCGCTCGGTGAACGTCGCACGGCCCTCGAGCGTCTCCTGCGCCGCCGCACCGATCCCCTCTTCCTCTCTCGACGTCTCGTCCGTAACGGAAAGGCGGCCTATCGAGAGGCGAAGCGCCTCGGATGGGAAGGGATCATCGCCAAAGACGAGCATTCGATCTACGAGCCGGGCGTCCGGTCGCGCTACTGGCGCAAGGTGAAGGTGCGCAAGGAATCCGAGTTCGTCATCGGCGGATTCACCCCGCCGAAGGGTGTGCGGCAGCACCTTGGCGCGCTGCTCGTCGGCCTCTATGACGGACCGAAGCTGCGCTACGTCGGCAAGGTCGGAACTGGCTTCACGCAGGAGACACTGGACATGCTCGCGGCGAAGCTCGATCGGCTGCGGACGGCCGAGTCGCCCTTCGATCCTCCGCCGCGCATCCCCGAGGCAACCTGGGTGCGGCCGAAGCTCGTCCCTCAGATCGCTTACGCCGAGTGGACCGCTGACGGCAAGCTGCGCCAGCCGGCGTTCCTTGGGCTTCGCACCGACAAGGACCCGGCGGAGGTCACGTGGAGCCAGCGTGAGCCCTAGCGTTGTGAAGATCGCGGGGGTCGCGATCAGCAACCCGGACAAGGTGTGGTGGCCGGACGAGGGCATCACCAAGGCCGACGTCGCCCGGTTCTACGAGGGCGTCCGGCAGCACGTCTCGCCATGGCTGCGCGACAGGCCGCTCACCGCCGAACGCTGTCCCGATGGCATGCGCGGCAACTGCTTCTATCAAAAGGACTTCCCGGAGGACAGGGCGCCGGCGGGTCCGCGCCTCGTTCTGCGCGCCTCGAGCACAGGGAAGGATGTCCGTTACGTCGTCGGCGGCTCGCGCGCCACCCTTATCGGTATGGTGAACCTAGGCTGCATCGCGATTCACGTGATGAGCTCGCGCGCATCGCACATAGATGAGGTCGACTGGCTGGCGTTCGACATGGATCCACAGAGCGGCGAGTTCGCCGACGCAGCGCGCGCGGGACTCGCGCTGCGGAAGCTGCTCGACGAGGTCGGCCTGGTCTCCTACCCAAAAACCTCGGGCAGCCGTGGTCTTCACGTCTTCTGCCCGCTGCGCGCTGGCGTCTCACCGCAGAGGGCCGTCGCGGCCGCCGTGTCGCTCGGTCAGGAGCTCGCGCGTCGCGAGCCGGACCTCGTGACCGTCGAGTTCTCCAAGAGCAAGAGGGGCGGTCGCGTCTTCGCGGACGCGATGCGGAACGCCTATGGGCAGACGATCGTCGCTCCGTACAGCGTTCGGCGCCGCCCGGAGGCGCCGGTGTCGACGCCGCTCGCGTGGGACGAGGTAACGACCCGGCTCGATCCGGCGTCATTCAACCTGAGAACGTTCGAGCGCCGCATCGCGCGATCCGATCCATGGGCCGATTTCTGGCGGCGCCGGCAGTCGCTACCTCGTCGCATCGCGACATGAGCCGGGCGGAGCAGGTCGCCAAGGAACAGCAGCCGATCAAGAAGGCGGCCCTCCTCCTCGGCCCGGGTTTCATCACGGGAGCCGCGGACGACGACCCGAGCGGCATCGGGACTTACGCGGTGGCCGGTGCGTCCCTGGGCCTCGCGACGCTCTGGACCGCCCTCCTGACATTCCCGTTCATGGCCGCGGTCCAGAACATCTGCGCGCAGCTCGGCCAGGTCTCCGGGACCGGCCTCGCGGGCATCCTCAAAGAGCACTACCCGCGCTGGGTGCTGTACCCCGCTGTCGCGCTTGTGGTGATCGCGAATGTCGTGAACGTCGGGGCGGACCTCGGTGCGATCGCCGATGCCGCCGGGATCGTCGTCGGGATGCCGGTCCCATGGCTCGTGGTACCGATCGCGCTCGGACTCCTGGTCCTCGAGATCTTCGCGCGCTTTCGAGTGATCGAGCGGACGTTCAAGTACCTGACCCTGGCGCTGCTCGCGTATGTAGTCGATGTGTTCCTCGTGCATCCGTCACTCGGCGAGACGCTTCGCGCCACGATCGTGCCGACCATCGCGCTCGACCACGACTACATCGCCGTGCTCGTGGCGATCCTCGGCACGACCATCTCGCCCTACCTGTTCTTCTGGCAGACGAGCCTCGAGGTCGAGGAGGAGAAGTCGGCCGGGCGGCGCACCCGAGAGGAGCGCCGCGGCGCCTCACCGTTCGAGCTGCGCATCGCGACGCTCGACGTGACGGTCGGCATGTTCGTCTCGAACCTCGTGATGTACTTCATCATCCTAGCGACGGCTCTGACCCTGCACGCGAACGGCACTACCAACGTCGACACCGGCGCCGATGCAGCTCAGGCCCTGCGTCCGCTCGCGGGGGACCTCGCGGGCCTGATCTTCGCAATCGGCATGATCGGCACCGGTCTTCTCGCGGTACCGGTGCTCGCGGGCGCATCCGCGTATGCCGTTTCGGAGACGTTCGGCTGGCGCGAAGGGCTTGACGAGCACTGGCAGAGGGCGAGGCCGTTCTACGGCGTCGTCGCGCTTGCGACGATCGTCGGGCTCGCGATCCCGTTCTCGGGGGTCAAGCCCATCGACGCGCTCTTCTTCACGTCCGTCCTGAACGGGATCGCCGCGCCACCACTCCTCGTCGTGATCATGCTCGCGGCGCGGAACACTAAGGTCATGGGCGAACAGATCATCGGCCCGGCCCTCACCGCGCTCGGCTGGATCGTTGCGGTCGCGATGTTCGCGGCCCTCGCCGGACTTGTGCTCACCTCGCTCGCGGGGTGAATGTGCCTGACGACACATTCGCGGTGTGCGCCGACGCACCCGCGCGGCGACGCCGTCACGCGACGCTACCTCTATGTTGTCCCGCATCGCCCGGCTCATCGTGCGTGGCCTCTTCGCGGCGCTCTTTCGGATCCGCCGGACCGGCGATCTCCCCGCGCACGGCCCGCTCATTGTGGTCGCGAACCATCAGGGCTGGGCGGACGGATTCCTCCTCGTCGCTGCGTTCCCGCTTCCGGCGCCGATCCGCCTTCTCGGAGACCGCGACGGCACGATGGGCGTCTGGTGGCACCGAGCGATCCTGAACCTTGTCGGGCTCGTCATCCCGATCGACCGCCGCTCGGCAGGCGCCGACCGCGCTGCGATCGCGGCGACGCTCTCCGCTCTCGCGCGCGGCGAGATCGTCGTCGTCTTCGCGGAAGGCCGCGTGTCGCGCGCGGAGTCGTCGCTCGGTCCGTTCGCTCGCGGCGTCGGCTACCTCGCGCTCCGTTCGCGCGCGCCGGTCCTACCGGTCTGGCTCAGCGGCACCGCCGAGCTCTACCTCGGCCGTGAGCTTCGCGTCATCGCCGGCCGGCCGCGGACCATGAGCGCCGCGAAGCCGACGAAGGAGCGGACGCTGCAGATCGCCCGCGCTCTCCATGACGACCTGGCCTCGCTCGAACCGTCATTGCGCGACCCTGAGCCTGCGCAAAAGCGCTTGCGCTGGCTGACGGATCTGTTCTAGGCGCGGATCTCCCGCAGGAGCGAGCTCTCGTCGACCACGCGTATATTTCGGCGCCGCACTTCGATCAAGCCGCGCCGCTCGAAGTCGGCAAGAAGCTTGTTCACGGTCATGCGCGTCGAACCGATAGCCGACGCGAGGTCGTCCTGGGTCAGCGGCAGCTTTCCGGCTCGTCCGACCTCCACGAGA
>DASYSC010000202.1:0-2915 GCA_036003765.1 Candidatus Limnocylindria bacterium | reverse complement strand
AGCGTGCCCATCGACAACTACGAAGAGCTCCGAAGCGATCCGAATCTCGAGGCGCGGCCGGTGCCTGGGCTCGCGAACATGTACGCCGAGTTCAACCTCCGCAACCCGCTCTTCCAGGACGTGCGCGTGCGCAAGGCGCTCTCGTACGCGACCGATCGCGCCGCGCTGCGCAATAACCTCTGGCGCGGGCAGGCGCAGCACATCAACTCGCCGATCCACCCCGCGTTCTGGGCCGCGAATCCCAACACGACCACGTTCGACAACGATCCCGCGAAGGCCGCCGATCTCTTCGCGCAGGCGGGATGGAAGCGGGGCGCCGACGGGATCCTCGAGAAGGACGGCCTGAAGCTCCGCTTCAAGATGCAGACGATCCAGCGCGACTACGACGTCGTGTTGCAGGAGCAGTGGAAGAAACAAGGCGTCGACATGCAGGTCGAGCGCATGGATTTCGGCTCGTTCTGGGCGCCGCTCTACCTGCAGGGAAAGACCGAGCTCGCGGGCCTCAACCTGCCGTTCGGCCTCTACCTCGACCCGGACTACCCGCTCACCGGGTATTTCTCGAGCAGGCTGAATCGCAACAAGTACAAGAACGAGAGGGTCGACGAGCTCATCGGAGCGGCCACGGCGACGCTCGACCGCGAGGAGCGGAAGAAGCGCTACTTCGACTTCCAGGAGACGCTCGCCCAGGACGTGCCGCACCTCTGGCTCGGCGTGCCGAACGAGATCTGGGGCATCCGCAAGAGTCTCGTGATCCCGAAGAAGCAGACCGGGTATCTCACGATCCGGTCGATCAAAGACTGGTACCGGGAGGGCAAGTGATGGGAACCCGAACCATTCGTGTCGCGGACCGGTGGGCGATCTTCAACCTGCCCTGGCATGTCGCGGAGGAAGAGGCTTACTTCGCCGAGGAGGGCATCGCGGTCGAGTTCACCATGTCCGAGGCGGCGCCGCGGCCCACGCCGAGCGGCTACGCCACGGCGCTCTTCGGCGAAGGTCGGAACAAGGAGCGCGCGTTCCACATCGACGCCGCGATCGATGCGTACAACACCTGCGAGTGGGGCGCGATCCAACGAACGAGCGCCGGTCAGCGGCAGGGCAAGATCATCGGCGAGCGCTCGAGCGTGGTCGCGATGGCCATCGTCGCCTCGCCCTCATCGAAGATCCATGCCCTCCGCGACCTCGCTGGCGTTCCGATCGCGAGGAGCTTTTACAACGGCGACCACTATCTGATCCTCGAGCTCGTCGGCGGCGCGGTGGGTCGCGACGACACGCTCCCGGTCCACACCGAAGGTGGTTATCACGACCGGGTGCGCAAGCTCGTCTCCGGCGAGATCCAGGCTGGGACCCTTATGGAACCGTACCTGAGCCTCGCCGAGAAAAACGGCGCCCGGATCATCACCGAGACGTACTTCCGCGGCGCCGAAGTCGGCTCGCCGGATCTGAGCCCAGAGGCGATCGCGCGGATCTTTCGCGCGCTCGGCAAGGCCGCGCGCAAGATCAACGGTGACCTCGCACATTACGTACCGCGCTTTGTCGCGGAAGCGAACCGCGACGCCGCGGGCCTGATCCCGATCGAGGCCGCCGACTTCCGCTGGCAACGACTCCGCTACGTTGAGCCCGAGCCGTACACGCAGGCCGAATTCCGCAGGACCTACGACTGGATGGTCAACTGGAACCTCGTCGCGCCAGGCCATCGCTACGAAGACCTGGTCCGCGCCGACGTGGTCGCGGTCTAGGAGGTCGAGATGAGCATTGTCATCGACAACATTCGCATCATCGACGGCACCGGCGGCCCACCGCTCGACGAAGGCCGCGTGGTGATCGACGGGGAGCGGATCACCGCGGCGGGCCCGCGCGCCGGCGCGGGTCCGTACGGCGTGCCGATCGAGATACCGCCGGGCGCCGAGGTCATCGACGGCGGCGGTAAGACCGTGCTCCCCGGCCTCATCGACGTCCACGTGCACGACTTCTCCGACGCGAACCTGGCGCTCTACGTCAAGAACGGCGTGACCGCGATCCGCTTCGCCGGCGGTAACCAGCGGGCGCTCCTGCAACTCCGCGACCGCATCGAGCGCGGCGAGATCACCGGGCCGCGCGTGTTCTCGTGCGGCCACGCAATCGACGCCACGCCGCACGTCTGGCCCGGGAGCTACGCCGCGGACACGCCGCTCGAGGCGCGCCGCATCGTGCGCCGCGCCGTGACGAGCGGGAAGGCCGACGCGATCCTGGCGACGCACCGCATCACCCGCGCGATCCTCGAGGCGATCACCGACGAGGCGCACACCCTCGGCGTCCCGGTGACCGGACAGATCTGGAGCGCGTCGGCGCGCGACGCGGCCGCAGTGGGCATGGACGGGCTCGAGAACACCTCACGCATCCCGGAAGACTCGGCGTACGGACGGGATCGCCTGTTCGGGCGGCTCTCGGTCTCCGGCCGCATCGCGACGCTCGCGCATCTCTGGGCGGATGCGGATACGAATGAGCTCGACGAGATCGCCGATCTCCTCGCCGAGCGCGGTGTCTGGATCGCGCCCGAGCTCGTGTCGTTCGAGGCGTGGGCGGGACTCTCCGAGCGCGAGGTGAAGGCCGACCGCGACTGGCCGCGCGGCGACGACCCGCGCGTCGCGCAGTACGACCGGCACAACCAGTACATCTCGAGCGAATGGACGCCCGAGGACTTCGCCGCCCAGGCCAAGGCCCTCGATGAGTTCAAGGACTTCCTGAGCGGTTTCGTCGCCGCGGGCGGCGGCCTCGTGGCCGGGACCGACCTCGGCTTCGGCGGGATCCTGCTGCACCGCGAGCTCGCACACTTCATCGACGCCGGGCTCACGCCGCTGCAGGCGATCCGCACCGCGACCCGGCAGGCGGCATCGGCCCTTGGCCGCGACGACCTCGGCCACATCTCGCCCGGCCGC
>DASYSC010000201.1:0-4304 GCA_036003765.1 Candidatus Limnocylindria bacterium | reverse complement strand
CTGATGGCGCGGTCGCTCGACGAGGTCCTCGGCCGGCACCGCGACCGCATCACGGCGGAGCACCGCGTCCGCAACGCCGACCAGCTCGTTCGGTTCGTGAACGCCGTCGGCATGTGCTTCGCGTTCACGCCGGCGGAGCGCATGCCCATCCCCGCATGCTTCGATCACCTCTCCACGAACGACGACGACCGCAAGTGGGGCTGGATGTGGGGCTGGAAGGACGAGCTCGCCGAGGAGAAGCGCCTCTACTACGGCCCGATCCTCGCGCGCAAGCCGACGTTCGTCTCCATGAAGCTGCTGCCGGTCCTGTACGCGACGTTCGGCCGCGCGGGCGAGGCCGACGACCACCTCGAGGACGTCCGCTCGGGGCGCATCTCGGACATCGGCCGGCGGATCATCGAGTTCGTCACCGCGAAGGGCGAGTCGCAGACGCGGCGCATGCGCGCCGAGCTCGGCATCACGTCGAAGGAGGGGCGCGGCCAGTACGACAAGGCGCTCGACGAGGTGCAGCGCCTCATGTACGTCGCGCGCGTGAAGGCCGTCGGCGAGGGGCGCGAGGAATACAACTACACCTACGACCTCTTCGTGCGCCGCTATCCCGAGGTCGTGAAGGCATCCGAGCCGATCGCGTCGTCGGAGGCGCGCGAGCGCGTCCTGGATCGCGCGCTCTCGCTCGCGGGCGCGCTGAGCGTGAAGCAGGCCGCGAAGCTGCTCGACTGGGGCGACGAGCCGCTCCGGCGCACGATCGACCGGCTCGTGGCGGCTCGAAAGGCCACGCGCCGCGACCAGGGCCGCGACGCGATCCTCCTGCTCCCCACGTACGCTGACGCGGCATAGATGGATATACAGCAGCTGCGATCGTGGATCTTCGAGCTCTACGAGCCGCTCGAGAACGAGCGCCAATACATCGTCTACGACGAGGCCCGCGGGAATCTCCTCATCGACGCACCGCCGTTCAGCGAGCGCGCGCTTCGCCTCGTCCGCGGCGCCGGCCCGGCTTCGCTCCTCGTCGCGACGAATGCCGCGCGCGCGGCCGACGCGGACAAGTACAGACAGGCTCTTGGCCTCCAGGTCGCCGTTCATCGCGAGGATGTCGAAGGAGTCCCTGGCGGGCCCGATCTCGTGCTGGGCGACGAGGAGCTCGTGCGCCCGGACGCACGGACGGTTCGCGTCCGCGGCAACGGCAGCGGAGCGACGGTGGTGCTGGTGCGCAAGGCGGGCGGGGTGCTGGTGTGCGGCGATCTCGATCTCGCGAGTGACGCGGCGCGAGCATTGCTCCCGCTCGAGTTCTCCGCCGTGCTCTCGGCGCGGCGCCCGCCGGTATGGAACGCGGGAAAGGACGATCTTCTTCAGCTTCAGAACGAGCTTCCGAAGCCACGCAAGCAGTTCGGCATCCTCCTGCAGGCGCCGTGGGATCGCGCGTACCGGGGCCGGCTCGACGACAAGCTCACGCCGAACGATCCGATCGTCCCGCGCGAGGTGACCGCGCCGCGCGAAGCCGCGATGGGTCCCGAGACGCTGGTCGTGGCGACGACGGCGCGCGAGCTGGTCGACAGGCCACGCCGGCCAGTTCAACGTGGGGGCTTGCCCCCACACCCCGTCAGAGACGCTGGCGAGAGACCCGCGGCGAAGTCACCGCGGCCGCGCAGCTTCGCCGAAGACTGGCACGCGCCGGCTACCGCGCGGCCACCCACCACGATCGCCAATCCCCAGACCGACATCCGGCCGGCACCTGTCGTCATCGAGCCGCGCTCGATCGGTTCGCGCTATCGCCGACTCTCAGTGGAGGAGCTCGCGGGCGTGCCGTACGTCGACTGGATCTGGGGTGGCATCGATCTCTCTCCCGACGGGAGTGAGGTCGCCTTCTCCTGGAATCGCTCAGGCACGTTCGAGGTCTACAGCGTGCCGCTCGAGGGCGAGCGGATCTTCCAGCTCACCGATGCGGGAGAGCGATCGGTGTGGCCGCGATGGTCGCCCGACGCGCGGATGCTCGCGTTCCTTCGTGACAGCGGCGGGAACGAGTGCTTCGATATCTGGCTCGTCGATCGCGATGGCGAGCACGAGCGAAAGCTCACGAACGAACCGGGCGTGATGCATCGCGACATCGCGTGGTCGCCGGATGGCACCAAGCTCGCATACACGGCGAACGCCGCAGGCAAAGGATTCGCGGTGCACATCGTCGACGCCACCACCGGCGACACGCGCGCACTCACCGACGGCGCTCGCGATGACTTCCAGCCGCGATGGTCGCCCGACGGGCAGAGGCTCGCGTACTGGTCGCGCCGCGAGAGCACTCGTACGAATGCCGATCTCTTCGTCGTCCCGGCATCCGGTGGCGAGGCGCGGCGCCTCGAGACGCGCGGCGGCGTCGATGGCGAGTCCATTGACGGCCGCTGGTCGCCGGATGGTTCGCGCATCTCCTTCACGACCGACACGCGCGGACGCCAGGAGATCGCGATCGCGACGTACCAGGCTGGCGACCTCGGACGCATCGAGCGCATGACCGAGAACATCCACGATGAGTACGGGGCGGTCTGGCGTCCGGACGGGCGCGCGCTGGACTACCTGCACGACGAGGACGCCGCGGTCTCGTTGCGCCGGGTATTCACGATCTCGCATGCGGACCACGGGGTGGCCGACCTTCCGGGGATGCATTCCTCGCCCGCGATCGGTCCCGACAGCGATCGCACGGTCTATCTCTTCTCGAGCCCGACCCGCCCATGGGACGTATTCGTCACGCACGAGCGGGCGACGGAGGCGCGCGCCCTCACGCGCTCTCTGCCCGCGGCCATCGATCCGGCGACGCTCGTCGAGCCGCTGCACGTCCGCTATCCCGGCGCGGACGGCGAGGACGTTCCGGCGCTCCTCTTCATCCCGTACACCGAGGCGCTCCGCGGCGAACGCGTGCCGCCAGCGATCATCAACATCCACGGCGGGCCGACGCACCAGCATCACCGCGAGTGGAATGTAGCGACCCAGCTCTTTGTGAATGCGGGCTACGTGGTGCTCGCGCCGAACGTGCGGGGCTCGACCGGATACGGGAGGAAATGGCGCGAGGCGAATCGTCACGACTGGGGTGGCAAGGATCTCGAGGACGTCGCGCGCGGCGTCGAGTGGCTCGGCGACGCGAAGGTCGCCGACCCGGCGCGGGTCGGCGCGTATGGGGCGAGCTACGGGGGTTACCTCACGCTCATGTCGCTCGCGCTGCGCCCTGAGAGCTTCGCGGCGGGCGTCTCGGTCGTGGGCGTGGTCTCGTGGAAGACGATGCACGACACGACGCGCGGCGATCTGCGCGATTACCTCGTCCGCGAGCTCGGCGATCCAGTAAAGGACGCGGAGCTGTACCGCGAGCGGTCGCCGCTCACGCACGCATCCAAGATCCGCGCCCCGCTCCTCATCCTGCAGGGCGCGAACGACCCGCGCGTGCCGCAAAGCGAGGCCGAGCAGGTCGTGAAGGCCCTGCGCGACGGCGGCAAGAAGCACGAGTACCACGTGTACGCGGGCGAGGGCCACGGGTTCCGCGTCACGGAGAACCGCATCGACTCGCTGCGCCGCGCGCTCGACTGGTTCGATCGGCACCTCGCTGCACGTAAGTCAGCTTGACGCGCTCGACGCAGCTCGTTACCTTTACTTTAACATGGCAGCCGTAAAGGTTACGCGCAGGCGGCGAGGTGTGACGCGGGTCAGCTCCAAGAACCAGGTCACGATCCCGGTAGCTGCTCTGCGTGGAGCCGGACTTCGTCCTGGGGTCGAGCTTGACGTTCGCGCGGAAGGTCCTGGCAGGATCGTGCTCGAGCGGACTGATGATCCCGTGAAGCGACTGGCTGGGATGTTCAGGTATCCGAAAGGCTATCTAAAGAAGCTGCGCAGCGAGTGGCGTTACTAGTCCTCGACGCAAGCGTCGTCATCGCACTTCTCGATCTACGCGATGCAAACCACGCGCGCGCATTTGCGTGGTTCGAGAGCAGCCGGGGAGGCGACATGGTGATCCCCGCCAGTGCGTTCGCGGAAGTTCTAGTGGTGCCGCACCGGACGGGCAGCCACGCGGTCGACGAGTTCGAGCGGAACCTTGCCGATGTGCCCGTTCGCGTTGAGCCCGTGACCGCAGACATCGCGCGCGGCGCGGCGGCCTTGCGCGCGCGTCACTCAGCATTGCGGTTGGGGGATGCGCTTGTTCTCGCGACCGCCGAGTTCCTCGGGGCCACAGTCCTTACCGCAGACCGGGCTTGGCCAAAATATTCCACGCGTGTCCGCGTCCTGTGAGTGCCTGACGCCGTAGTCATCGGCTCGGGGCCGAATGGTCT
>DASYSC010000200.1:0-5278 GCA_036003765.1 Candidatus Limnocylindria bacterium | reverse complement strand
CCGAAGAGGACCAGGCCGATGGCCAGGAGGAGCACCGCAGGGAATGCCGTCGCGGCGAGCGGAACGCCGTAGATGTCGTCTTGCAGGGCCATGGCCTGAGTGGTCTGCCCCGCAAGGTACATGCGGCCGATCGCGGGTTGGGCGAAGGCGGCCGCGCCGAAGATTGACGTGATCACGGTGTTGCCGAGGACCGCCGTCACGAGCGCCCAGACCCCTAGGCTCCCAGCGCCTCGCCGAATGAGTGCGATGAAGATCCCCACAAAGCCGAGGTTCCCGATGGCGGCGCCCGCGATGCTCGCGACGATGTGGCTTGCGAGGAACTCCGTGGTGGTGATGTATCGGGCGTAGCCCGGAAAGTCGGTCTGCGGCGGTGGCTGATGGCTGATCGTCCCGAGGAAGAGCAGGACGGCCCAGGCCGGACTCGCCCAGATGAGCCAGCGCGCGACGCGGTCCAGCGCCTGGTCGCCCGGGCTATTCGATGTATTCGTAGGCCGGGATCGTAAGGAAGTCGTGGAAGTCATCCGAGAGCGCGACCTCCTCGAAGATCTTCTGCGCGTCCGCGTAGCGGCCCTTCGCGAAGAAGTCCGCCCCCACCGCGCCTTTGATCTTCTCGAGCTCCTCGCGTTCCACCTCGCGGACCAGCTTCGCGGTCACGGGCCGTCCTTCGGTGAGCGACACGCCGTGATGGATCCACTGCCAGACCTGCGAGCGCGAGATCTCCGCGGTCGCCGCGTCCTCCATGAGGTTGTTGATTGCCGCGGCGCCGGTGCCCCGCAGCCACGACGCGATGTACTGGATGCCCACGCTCACGTTCGTGCGCAGGCCGGCATCGGTGGTCGTCCCGCCCGGGATCCGCACGTCGAGGAGTTGCTTCGCCGTCGTCTTGACCTCCGGCCGCTGGCGCCCGAGCTGGTTCTCCTTCGTACCGAGGACGCGGTCGAACTCGGTCATCGCCGTCTCGACGAGGTCGGGATGGGCGACCCAGGTCCCATCAAAACCGTCGTTCGCTTCTCGGGTCTTGTCGTCGCGCACCTTCCCGAGCGCCGTTTCGGTGACGGCGGGATCCCTTCGATTGGGGATGAAAGCGGCCATCCCGCCGAGCGCGAACGCACCTCGCTTGTGACAAGTCTTGACGAGCAGCTCGGTGTATGCGCGCATGAACGGGACGGTCATCGTGACCTGCGCCCGATCGGGCAGGACGAACTCCTTCCTATCGCCAAACTTCTTGATGATGCTGAACATGTAGTCCCACCGGCCGGCGTTGAGTCCGGCGCTGTGATCGCGGAGCTCGTACAGGACTTCCTCCATCTCGAACGCGAGGGGCAGCACTTCGACGAGCACCGTCGCTTTGATCGTTCCGCGATCGAGCTCGAGCCGGTCCTCGGTCCAGCTGAAGATCTGCTCCCAGAGGCGCGCCTCGAGGTGGCTCTCGAGCTTGGGCAGGTAGAAATACGGACCCGTTCCGCGCTCGAGCAACCGGCGCGCGTTGTGAAACGCGTACAAGCCGAAGTCGACTATCGCGCCGGCGATCGGAAGACCGTCGGCGTGGAGATGCTTCTCGACGAGATGCCATCCGCGTGGGCGGACGACGAGCGTCGCGGTCTTCTCGTTCAGCTCGTACTTTTTTCCGTCGGGATTCTGAAACGAGATCGTCCGCTCGATCGCGTCGATGAGGTTCTGCTGTCCCTCCATCAAGTTCGTCCACGTCGGCGTGTTGGCGTCTTCGAAGTCCGCCATGTACACGGAGGCGCCCGAGTTGAGGGCGTTGATCACCATCTTCCGATCGGTGGGACCGGTGATCTCCACCTTGCGAACGCGAAGGTCTTTGGGGACGTCGGCGACCTTCCAGTCACCCTCGCGGACCGCAAGCGTGTCCGCGCGGAAGTCGAGCGTCCCCCCGCTCCGAAGGTGCTCGGCGACCTCCCCGCGCTTTTGGAGGAGCCCGACGCGCACCGGCTCTACCTCGAGGTGGAGGCGCGCGAGGAAATCCAGGGCCTCCGGTGTGAGGATCTCGGGGAAGGTCAGGCCAGAAGGCGCATTGATCTGCACGGAGGCCGTCCGCATCGCCCGTATCCTGCCACGCGGGGATGGCAGGACCTTTCGACCTCGGGGGCAAACGTGCGCTCGTGACCGGCGGATCGCGAGGCATCGGCCGGGCGATCGCGTTCGCGCTGGCCGATGCCGGCGCCGATGTCGCTATCACATCGCGAAAGGGCGACGACGCGGAGCCGGTCGCGCGCGAGATCCGCGACAAGGGACGCAGGTCGCTCGCCCTCCTGCTTGAGGTCCGCAACGCACCTTCGATCCGCGTCTGCTTCGAGCGCCTCCAGCGCGAGTGGGGAAGCCTCGACGTCCTCGTGAACAACGCCGGAACGAACATCCCAACGGACCTTGAATCGCTCGACGAACCGAGCTGGGACACGGTTGTCGACACCGACCTCAAGGGCGTCGCCTTCGTAACCCAGGCCGCGCTGCCTCTGCTCGCCGACGGCGGGCGAATCGTGAACGTCGCTTCGATCTACGGCGTGCTCGGCCGCGTCGAGCGCGTGGCGTACAGCGCCGCTAAGGGGGGAGTGGTCACGCTCACGAAGTCGCTGGCTCTCGAACTCGCACCTCGCGGCATCACCGTCAACGCGGTCGGTCCGAGCCTCATCGAGACCGACCTGACCCGCGAACGCATGCGACGCGACCCCGCCTTCCGCGAGCGGGAGGTCGCGCGCACGCCGCTGGGCCGGCTCGCAACGCCCGAGGACGTCGCCGGCGCCGTCGTTTACTTCGCCTCTACCGAGGCGGCGTTCGTGACGGGGCAACTCCTCCTCGTCGACGGCGGGACCGGGGCTCACTAGGAGTTGATGGGGCTCTGCCCCCAGAGACCCCCGAACTCCCCCGGGCGGTACCTCCGTACTCCCCCGCGATCGAGATAGTCCCGTCGGGTGATGGGACGGACGTGCTCACGTCATACAAATCGATCACCAAGAACGGGAGGAGACATGGGAGGCGTCCGGCGAGTGTCGATCCACGCGACCGCGGGCCCAGCTCCGCTGGAGCGGCCCGCCGAGTCGCCGCGACTCGACCTTCCCCCTTTGAACATCGTGCCGATGACGCCACCCATCGAGGCGACGCTTCGCATCCTCCTGAACAGCGTCCCCTATCTGATCGGGGCTGCGGTCGTGCGGCAGCCCGCCGTCGGCGACTCGGTCGAAGCGCAGGTCGGGCGCATGCCGTGGCTTCACGACCGACGTCTGCTGAACCTCCAGCTGCCCGACGACTCGCTCCCCGCGAACCGCGCGATTCTCCTCGACTGGCCGGTGCCCTACCAGGCCGAGTGGGTCGGCGTTCCGCCGCGTCTCCTGATCTCGCGTCTTGTCGTTCGCGAGCGCACCGTCGGCGTGCTGCTCGGAACGCTCATCACCCGCGAGCAGGTCACGGCCCAGGCCCGCGAGGCGCTCGACCTTTCGTGCGAGCTCATCGCTGCCGCGGTTGGGAGCGATTCGCTCGCGACCTTCGCCGCGACTGCGCAATCCGAACAGCCGCGGCGTCTGGTGGTCGTCCCGAACGAACCGGAACCCGAGCCCGAGCCGCAGCCGATGCCGGTCGTCGCCGAGGCCGAGCCGATCATCGATCCAAAAGACGAACAGGAAGAGCGCGACCGCCAGGTGGTCGAAGAGGTCGCGCGGGCGCTTGACGAGCTCACCGACGCACGGTCCATCGGCCGGGTGCTGCGCGACGCGGTCACCGCGATCGCGGGCGTCGACGGCTTCTCGGTATCGCTGTTCAACAGCGTGCGCCGCGAGGTCGCGTACCGGTACAAGGTCGTCGGCGCGGACCCCGACTCCGCCGAGATGGGCCGCCAGGCCGTCGACGACGGGCCCGACTGCTATGCGGCACGGCGCGACCGGCGCTGGCACTCGTACCCTCGCGAGATCGGCGTGCGCGGCCCCGAGGGCGTCGAGGCGCGCAAGATCTCGGTCCTCCAATACCCGCTCGTCGCGGCAGACGAGGTCTTCGGTGTCGCGACACTGCAGGTGTTCGGCGAGGCCGGGTTCTCCGACCACGCCACGCGTCTCGTCCTCCGCGTCATCGACGTCTCGAGCGATCGGCTCGCCGCGGTGCGGCGAGCCGCGCGCTTCCAACCAAGACCCTCCCTTTTGGAGTCCGCGGCGGCCGCCGTCCTCCCGCCGGCCGCCGCGGCTCCCTCCTCCACTCCGGAGCAGCCGGAGGCGCCGACGACGGACCACATCCTCAACGACCTCCTCGCCAAATGCGCCGAGATCGGCCTGCCGACGACATTCATGGTGGGTGTGGACCCGGCCGCCGGTCTTCTTCGCGGAGAGCTCATCAGCGCCTCGGCTGCGGCGCGCGAGTTCGACTACGCGCTTGGCATCTCAGATGGCCGGTTCACGATCGAGGTCGATGACCGGTACAACGCGATCGCGCGCGCGTGCCGCGAAGGCCGCCTCGTGACCTCTCAGACCCTGGACGAGCTCGTGCACCCGCTGCGTGATGCGGACGGCGCCGCGACGCTCGAGCGCCTCGTGCAGGGCGGCCGATCGACGATCATCCCGATCTCGGTGTCCGGCGACGTGGTTGGCGCGCTCATCGTGGGCCCGATGGCCGATGAACCGGGCTTCGGCACCATCGTGCAGGTGCGCGAGATGGTGAACGAGACCGCTTCGCGACTGACCGAGGCGTGGCGCACTAACCGCTAGCCCCATACTCCCTCGCCAATGGTCGGCGAGGCGACCTTCGCGGTCCTCGGCGTCCTCTTCCTCATTGCCGACATCCGCACGTTCGCGTCCACGTTCCAGCTGACCTTCTACGGCCAGCCGAACAGCACGCTCGGGATCATGGCGACCGCGGTATTCGCGACAGCGTTCGTGGCTCCGCTCCTCGGCTGGCGCCTCGGCCCGCGTCGATCGGTCGCCGTGAGCGGCGCGATCCTCGGCCTAGCGACGATCTTCGCGACCCTTTCGCGGAGCAACGTGCCGGACCTCGCGCTTTCGGTCGTCGGCCTAGCGGCGGGTCTGTGGTGGCTCGGCCTGCTGCATGCGTCGCGTCCGGCGGATCGGCCGTCGCCGCTGCCGATCGCGATCCCGATCGCGTTCGCGGTCGACGTCGCGCTTCGCGCCGCATTTCACTCGGTGCCCGTCGTCGACGTCACGCCCACGGTCGGGGCCCCGCTCGCGCTCGTCGCCGCGCTTCTCTTCTTCGCGGCAGGCGTCGCGGCGCTCGGCAGTGAGCGCTCGTGGACCCGCCCCGGTCTCGGCGGGGCGTTCGC
>DASYSC010000199.1:0-24732 GCA_036003765.1 Candidatus Limnocylindria bacterium | reverse complement strand
GCGGTGTTCGCGAGCGGCAGCCCGTTCCCCCCTGTGCGCGTAGGCGAGCGGACGTTCGTGCCGGGGCAGGGGAACAACGTCTACGTCTTTCCCGCGATGGGCATGGCCGTCTTCGCCACCGGCGCCCGACGCGTGACCGATGAGATGTTCATCGCCGCGGCGCGCGGCGTGGCCGAGACGGTGACGCCGAGCGACATCGCCGTCGGGCTGATCTATCCGCCCGTGTCGGCCATCCTCGAGACCGAGCTACGCGCCGCGGCCAAAGTGGCAGACGTGATATTCGAGCGAGGCCTCGCCACCGTCGAGCGACCGTCGGGTAATCTCGAGGCGTGGATCCGCGGGCACGCGTACGTGCCGAGCTACCGGAGCCTCGTCTAGTGGGCGCACCGCGGCTCTTCCGGGTCATCATCCAGGTCTCGGATCTCGATCACGCCGCCGACTTCTACGGCACGCTCCTCGGCACTGAGGGGCGGCGCATTCCCGGTTCCCGGCACTACTTCGACTGTGGCGACGTCATCCTCGCGCTGGTCGATCCAGCGCCGGGCGGGGAGTCGGCGCGACCGACGCCCGACTACCTGTACTTCGCCATCTCAGACCTCGAGGCCGTTCACGCGCGCGCCCGCGAGCTCGGCGCGCTCTCGACGAGGATGGTCCACGGCGCCAAGGCCGGCGACATTGTGGCGCGCCCCTGGGGCGAACGAAGCTTCTACGCGTCGGATCCGTTCGACAACCTGCTCTGTTTCGTCGACGAGCGGACGGTCTTCACCGGCCACTAAGAAAGCGAAGATTAGAGTGGGCCGGTGCCCACCGAGATCGTCGTGGAGACCGAGGATCGACCCGGCGTGATCGCCGAGATCGGCGAGCTTTTTGGTCAGGCGCGCGTGAACATCAAAGCGGCCGCGGCCTTCTCGGAGAACGGCCGCGGGCATCTGCACTTCGTCGTTGACAACGCCGATCGCGCTCTCGCTGCGCTGAAGATAGGCGGCTGGAAGGTCACCGAGACGCGCGAAGTGCTCGCGGTCTCGGTCGACGACGAGCCCGGCGAGCTTGGGCGTTACGCGCGCCGCCTTGCGGAGGCAGGTGTGAACATCATTGCGCTCTACACGGCCGGCGAGCGCGCCGGCGACAAGGAGCTCATCGTGGCGGTCGACGACCTGGCGGCCGCCCGTCGCGTCTAGCACGTGGAGGTCGCGGGGCGCGAGGTCAAGGTCACCAATCCCGAGAAGGTCTTCTTTCCCCAGTCCGGGCTGACGAAAGGCGACCTCGTCCACTACTACGTCGACGTCGCCGACGCCGTGCTGCACCACGTCGCCCGCCGCCCGATGCAGATGAAGCGGCACCCCAACGGGGTCGACGGCGACTTCTTCTATCAAAAGCGTGTGCCCAATCCGCACCCCGAGTGGCTCGAGACCGTTCACATCAACTATCCGTCGGGCAACGAAGCGGATTTTCCCGTCGTGACCGACGCCGCAGGCCTCGCGTGGATCGCGAACCTCGGATGCATCGAGCTGCACACATGGCATTCGCGCGTTCCGGACGTGAACAAGCCCGATTACCTGCTCATCGACCTCGATCCATCCGAGGGCAACCCCTGGTCACACGTCCGCGAGATCGCCGTCGCCGCGAAGCAGGTGATGGACGAGCTCGGCGTCGCAAGTTACCCCAAGACGAGTGGCGTGACCGGAATGCACATCCTCGTGCCGATCGTTTCCGAGCTCGAGTTCCCGCTCGTTCGGGAGATCGCGCGTGCGATGGCCAAGGAGATCGTGAAGCTCGTGCCATCGATCGCGACGACGCAGTGGAAGGTTGCAGGCCGTCCCGGCGTCTTCGTGGACTACGGGCAGAACGCCTTCGATCGCACGATCGCGTCGGCATATTCGATCCGGCCGGTCGCCGACGCGCGGGCGTCAGCGCCCCTGCGTTGGGACGAAGTGCCCGAGGTCGAGCCGGGCGACTTCACGATGGTCACGATGCGCGACCGCATCGCGAAGGTCGGCGACCTCACGGCGGGGATGTGGGAGAAGGCCGCGAGCCTCGACCCGCTCTTCGACGTGCTGAAAGTTAAGCGCACGCTCCCGAAACGAAGCCCGCGCAAGGGGCCGCCGGTTGATTGGCGAGCGCAATACGGCAAGGGCGCCGGACAGCAGCGCGGCCCGAGTCATCGCTGACCAGGGGGCAGGGGCCCCCGTCGGGGTGGGGCCCCTGCCGCGTTTCGGGGGCGAGTGGTTAGCGGTTCGACCAGAACTCGCTGGCGGTAAGCCGTGACTCGGCCAACGCCTGGCGGCACACCGCGTAGACGCGTTCCGCCTTGGCGGCGTGCTCGCGTGCCGACATGCCGCTCATCGAGGCACGAAGCGCGATGCACTCTTTGACGGCCGTCGTGATCTGCACGGTCGACTTCTTTGCGCACGGATTCGTCTTGTCGTTGTTGCTCGCGGTTGCGCAATCGGGCTTGCTGGTCCTATGCGCGCAGGGGTTGTTTTCATCCTGGTTGCTGGTGCTGGCGCATTCCGGCTTCTTCACCGGGCACGGGTTGGTCTCGTCGTTGTTGCTGATGCTGATGCAGCCGAGCTTCGCAGCGAACTTCGCTTTGAAGTCTTCGGGTGAGAGCCCGCTGGCGTCGATCGCGCGGGCGCATGCGTCGCTGTCGAGGTTCTTCGTCGCGGCGCATTCCCTGAGCAGGGTGTAGAGCTCGGGCTTCGGCTCGGGCTTGGGCTGCGGCATCTGCACGTTGGCCGCGAGGCGCGTGAAGAAGTCCGCGTCCACCGGGCTCACTTCGAGGGCGGCGCGGCATTGCTCGCTGTCGGGGTCGCGGGAATCGAAACAGGCGACGATCCGCTCGTTGAACCCGTCGTTGTGCGCGTAGACGGCTGTTCCAACCAGCGCCATGGCCGACATGGCGGAAATCGCCGCGACGAGGGCATAGCGCAGGAGAGACGATCGCGAAAGCATCTAAGAACGCTCCTTCCCACCGGACCGAAAAGACGGTCCTACGCTTAAGAACGGCCCCGGTGGCGGGACCGGTGCACCCCAGGCTGTACTAGGACTATCCGGCTTGACTACTCAAGCGATGCGGCCGGCTAGCAGATCCGAGAGCCGCGGGTCTCCCGGCTTTGGCGTCGGGCGCACCTGCTCCCACGTGCATTGCTCGGGGTCTTTGTCCGGCCGGAAGCGCAGGAAACGCGTCCCATGACGGAAACGCTCGTCCTCCATCTTGTCGAAGCGAACCTCACAGACCAGCTCGGGCCGCACCTCGTGCCAGGGGAGATCTTTCCCTTGCGACCAGCGCGAGCCGCCACCGGGAACGCGCCCCCATTCCTCGCCCGAGTGGCTCTGTTCAAGCAGCGGTGGCAGCAACGTCTGCAGCTGGTCCTGCAGTGGGCCCGCGATTCCCGAGGTATGTCCGACGAAGTCGAGCGTGCCGTCCTCGCGGTAGAGCCCGAGGAGCAAGCTCGCGATCTTCTTTCCGCTGGTGCGATAGCCCACGATGACGCAGTCCACGGTCCGGTGGTGCTTGACCTTTGACACGGCCTCGCGCGATCCGGGCTTGTAGGGAAGGTCGAGGCGTTTCGCGATCACGCCGTCGAGCCCGATGATCTCGAGCCGTTCGAGCCACTGCTGCGCGACCTTTGGGTCCTTCGAGATCGGCGACAGCGAGAATCCCTTGGCGCGCTTCTCGAGCTCGGCGCGGCGTTCAGAGAGGGGACGACCGTGTAGCGCCTCGCCGTTCCACAGGAGGATGTCGAACACGATGTAGCGCGAGGGCGTTTCCGCTGAGAGCTTGCGAACGCGAGACTCGGCCGGATGTAAGCGCATCTGCATCGCGTCGAAGTCGAGCCTGCCGCCGCGCTCGATCACGATCTCGCCATCGAGCGCCGAATGCGGCGGGAGGAGCTCTCCGAGCGGACGCAGTTCCGGGAAGTAGCGAAGGAGCGGTCGTCCGTTGCGGCTCCAGAGCGCGAGCTCCCCGCCATCGTTCTCGAGGACACCGCGGAATCCGTCCCACTTCGGCTCGTACTGCCAGCGCTCGCCGGACGGAAGCTTTTCGACGAGCAGCGCCTCCATCGGCGGGAAGGGGACGTTCGGTCCGGGCATCAGCGGGCGTCCCGGACGACGCGATCGGTGTTCGCGGTCATCTCGGCCAGCCATCGCACCGTCGCGCTGGGCGAATGAAGGAGGACGAGCTTGGCGGAACGTCCATTGCGCGTCACCAGGTCGAGCAGCTGCGGTCGCATCGCGTCCACACGCTTGAGCGTACGAAAGAGGAGGAGCGTCGGGGGGCGGCGCTGCCATCCCGGAAGCCATAGGACCTCGCCGACCTCGCGCACCGGAAGTTCGAGTCGGGCGCCGAGCGCGCGGCACAGCGTCGACTTGCCGCCGCCGCCGGTGCCGATGACCGCGATCCGCCGCATTACGTCCACCGCACGAAACGAGAGCGAGGTCCGCCGTCCCCTCTGTGAAGCGACGGACCCCGCTCGGAAGAGTGCTTAGGGCCTTATTTGGTGCGCTTCGCGAGAACCGAGTCCTTGGCTTGCTTGGCGATGCGGAACTTGAGCACTCGCTTCGCGGGGATCGATATCGGCTGTCCGGTCGCGGGGTTGCGCCCCATGCGGGCCTTGCGGTCGACGATGACGAGCTTGCCGACGCCCGGGATGGTGAATCCACTGCGGGCTTCCTTGTACGCGAGCGCTGCGAGCTCGTCGAGGAACTGCCCGACCTGCTTCTTGGTGAGACCGGTCTTCTCGGACAGCCGATTCAAGGTCTCAGACTTTGAGATCCCAGCCACGTATCCCTCCAGTGCGGCCTATGGCCTTGTTTGTTTCGCGCCGCATTCTGCACGAATAAGCAAGCCACGGGGGTTCGAGGGGGCAGGCCCCCTCGACGGCCCAACGGTTCATGATCATCACCGTGACGCTCAGGGTCGTTGACGACCCGCCGGACCGGCCCGTGTGGCTCCGGGAGACGATCCGCCTCCTAGTCGATGGCACGACCGCCGAGAGGGACCGGCTCCTCGCCCGGGTCGCCCAGGCGCCCGACGCGGAGCTCGCCAGGGGATCGGACGACGACTGGGGGCTCGGTCAAGTGGCGACCCATCTCCTGATCGTCGAGCGGGGCGTCGCGCTCATCGGCCTTCGCCTTGGTCAAGGAGCCCCAACCGGACCCACCGGACAGCCTCGGCCGGCCGCCTCGGCGGTCAGCCGGGCCGGCATTGCCGCGCTGGCCGAAAAGGCTGCGGCGACCTGCGCCCGGCTCATCGCCGAATTCCCAGCCGAGCCTGACGCCAGGGGAACGGCCCGGCATCCCTATTACGGCGATTTGAATTGTTTTGGCTGGCTCCTCATGCTGCCGAACCATTACAAGGCGCATTTGGAAGCGCTCGACCGGGGCAGGCCGAGTGCCCTCTAGGGGAGGCCGCTGATGGCGACGGAGACCAAGTCCTCGACGGCGCTCGAGACCTTCGCGCGGGAAGATCGCGCCTTCCCGCCGCCGAAGGATTTCGCGGCGAAGGCCAACGCCAAGGACCCCAGGGTCTACGACCGGGCGGACAAGGACTTCGAAGGCTTCTGGGCGGAGCAGGCAAAGACCCTCCAGTGGCGCAAGCCATTCGGCAGGGTGCTCGATTGGGACGTGCCGTACGCGAAGTGGTTCGTCGGCGGCGAGCTAAACATCTCCGAGAACTGCCTCGACCGGCACGTGAAGGCCGGCAGGGGCACCAAGGTGGCCTTTTACTGGGAGGGCGAGCCTGGCGACGCACGCGCCATCACCTACCAGGACCTTCTCGACATGACCTCGCGCGCGGCGAACGCCCTCAAGGAGCTCGGTGTACGCAAGGGCGACCGCGTCGCGATCTACATGCCGATGATCCCCGAGCTGCCCGCCGCGATGCTGGCCTGCGCACGGATTGGCGCTCCCTTCACGGTGGTCTTCGGCGGCTTCTCAGCGGAGGCCCTCGCGGGTCGGATCAACGACTCGGAGGCGAAGGTGCTTGTCACGGCGGACGGCGGCTACCGCAAGGGAAACCTCGTCCCGCTCAAGAAGAACGCCGATGACGCCATCGCGCAGGCCAAGACGATCGAGAAGGTGCTCGTGGTCCGCCGGACGAGGCAGGAGGTCCCTTGGACCAACGGGCGCGACGTCTGGTGGCACGAGATCGTCGACAAGCAAAAGGCGGAGTGCCCAGCCGAATCACTCGACAGCGAGCACATGCTGTACCTGCTCTATACGTCGGGGACGACGGCGAAGCCCAAAGGCATCGTGCACACGACCGCCGGATATCTCGCCGGCGTCGCGGCGACGCACAAGCTCATCTTCGACGTGAAGGACGACGACGTCTACTGGTGCGCCGCCGACATCGGCTGGGTCACCGGGCACAGCTACATCGTCTTCGCGCCGCTCGCGAACGGGACGACCGGGGTCATATATGAGGGAACGCCGGACTTCCCGGACAAGGATCGCTGGTGGTCGATCATCGAGAAGTACAAGGTCTCGATCCTCTACTGCGCGCCGACCGCGATCCGCACGTTCATGAAGTGGGGACCGGAGTACCCGGGTAAGCACGACATGAGCTCGCTCCGGCTCCTCGGCACCGTCGGCGAGCCGATCAATCCGGAAGCGTGGCTCTGGTATCACGAGACGATCGGCGGATCGCGCTGCCCGGTCGTCGACACCTGGTGGATGACCGAGACGGGGATGATCCTCATAACGCCGCTCCCTGGCATCACCACGACGAAGCCTGGCAGCGCGACCTTCCCTTTCCCGGGCGTCAAAGCGGACGTGGTCGACGAGGACGGGAAGTCCGTGCCGCTCGGAGGCGCGGGTTACCTCGTTATCGACCGGCCCTGGCCGGCGATGCTCCGAGGCATCTACAAGGACGACAAGCGGTACCGCGAAACGTACTGGAGCCGCTACCCCGGCAAGTTCCTCGCGGGAGACGGCGCGCGCCGCGATAAGGACGGCTACTTCTGGCTAATGGGCCGCGTCGACGACGTGATGAAGATCTCCGGCCACCGCATCTCAACGACCGAGGTGGAGTCGGCGCTCGTGTCCCATCCCAAGGTCGCTGAGGCCGCCGTCATCGGGCGCGAGGACCCGGTCACCACACAGGCGATCTTCGCCTTCGTAACGCTGCGCGCCGGGAACGAGGGCGACGAGAAGCTCTCCAAGGAGCTACGCGAGCACGTGGTGAAGTCGATCGGTTCGATCGCGCGTCCCAAGACGATCATGTTCGCGCCGGAGCTGCCCAAGACGCGCTCGGGCAAGATCATGCGTCGCCTGCTGCGCGACATCGCCAACGGCCAGCCCCTAGGCGACACCACGACGCTCGCCGATGCGACCGTCGTCGACTCGATCCGGACGGCGTCGGCCTCCGGCAAGGAGGAGTAGGGGCCCTTCCCGTTACGCGAGCGCATCAATTGACGATGCGGTGGGAAAGCCGTACACAAACGCGCTATCCGCTGTTCTAGAGCGGAGCGGGTGGGAGGTGACGGCCGAGCAAGCGAGCACTGAGTGATTGGAGTCGTCTTTCAAAGCTCAACGCAAGGAGGGGGATCTTGGCAACGACGACCGCCGCCACACGCGTGGCGACCAGACCAACGTACGGCTTGCCCTTCGTCATCTCCGCGGCGTCCGCGGGGACGATCGTCGAGTGGTACGACTTCTACCTGTACGCGACGCTCACTCCGTTCCTTTCGCCACTCTTCTTCCCCGGTGACAACCCAACGGCGGTGCAGCTCGCGGGATTCGCCACGTACGCCGCAGGCTTCCTCGTCCGACCATTCGGAGCCGTCGTCTTCGGCGCGCTCGGCGACATCATCGGCCGCAAGTACACGTTCCTCGTCACGATCACCGCGATGGGGCTGGCGACTGTCTTCATGGGTCTGATCCCGACCTACAAGGAGATCGGCCTAGTGGCCCCGGCGATCCTCGTGCTCCTTCGGATCATCCAGGGCCTGGCCCTTGGCGGCGAGTATGGCGGGGCGGCGATCTACGTCGCCGAGCACGCACCTGACAACAAGCGCGGTCTGTACACCTCGTGGATCCAGACGACCGCGACGCTCGGCTTCTTCTTCGCCCTCGCGGTCATCCTGTACTTCCGCAACACGATGACCGCCGCGGATTTCGCGGCGCAGGGCTGGCGCTATCCCTTCTGGATCTCCGCCATCCTCGTGGTGATCGCGCTCTTCATCCGCATCCGTCTCCGCGAGACGCCGCTCTTCGCGCGCCTCAAGGAGCAGAAGCAGGCGGTCACCGGCGCGGGCAACTGGGCTTCGGAGAGCTTCAGCGGGCGCAAGATCGGGACGATCTTGCTCGTGCTGATCGGCCTCACCGCGGGTCAGGGTGTGGTCTGGTACCAGGGCCAGTTCCAGGCGAACTTCTTCATGGGCACGTATCTCAAGATGACCTTCACACAGGCGTATCCGATCATGCTCTGGGCGGTGGCCCTCGGAACACCGTTCTTCCTGGTGTTCGGGTGGCTCTCTGACCGCATCGGCCGAAAGGTCATCATCCTTGGCGGCTGCCTCATCGCGGCCATCACGTACATCCCGATCTACCACGCGATGGTGGATGCCGCGAACGTCACCCGCGACGCGACGGGCCTCATCACCAAATCTGATCCGAACGTACCGCTGCTGGTCTTCCTTGTGTGGATTCAGGTCGTCTACGTGACGATGGTGTACGGCCCGATCGCGGCCTTCCTCGTGGAGTACTTCCGCGCGAAGGTCCGCTACACGTCACTCTCGATCCCGTACCACTTCGGGAACGGCTGGTTCGGCGGCCTGCTCCCGCTGACCTACACGGGTCTCGTCGGCGCCACGATCCCCGACGAAAAGCGCTACGTGCCGTGGCTCGGCCTCTTCGACCTACGCAACCTGAACACGACCGCGGACATCAACGGCAATATCTATCTCGGACTCGCGTACGTGATCATCGTCGCGGTCATGTCAGTGGTCGTCGGCACGCTCTTCCTCAAGGAGCCAAAGAACGTCAAGATCTGGTCAGAGGTCGGTGGCGAAGAGCGCGGCATGGTGACCGAGGCGACGCCCGCGGACTAGAACGTTCCCGAGAAACGAAAGAGGGAGGCTCCGGCCTCCCTCTTTTCTATTTCAGCCCGCGTCGCTTGAGGCGTTCCGCTTCGGCACGGTCGGCGTCGAGGCCGGTCCGCGCATGCCATGACTCCCAGCCCTCCCAGTTCGCCATGAAGAACGTGTAGCAGACGACGTACATCGCGGCGAGGACGCAGAGCGCCGCGCCGAGGAGGAGCATCGATCCGACCGGATCGCCGGTATCCAAGGGCTGCAGGCTAGAGCGATACCTGTGCCATGGGGTTTCCGCCAGGTTCCCGTTCGCCAGGCAGGAGAGTCAGCACCAGGCTGGCGGCATCAGTCCGAGCTGCACCGGCGAGGCCCCGAGCGCGAGCCCGTAGAGCGGAAGAAGCGGGAGCATCATCGAGACCCCAAGACTCGAGACGAACGTCATGCCGGCGAGGATGGCAAGCGGCGCGGGAAGCGAACGCAGCGTCTCGAGGCGGGGAATCATGAGCGCGAGCGGATCTTCTCCATCTGCACGGCGCGCCACTCGTCCGCATGCCGCTGTTCCATCGGACCGAACAAGAGTTGCGCTCCGCGACCACGGGCTCGCGGTCAGTGTCCGCGAACGGGCGCGCGCGATATTCAGCGGGCGACCGCGCGCTACTGCGATCGCTGTCCACGGTCATGTCCCCGGACGATATGAGAGCCGGGGGTGGTGAAATTGTTCGTTCGATACAGATTCGTGAACCCGAGTCGAGGGGCTCTGCCCGAGGATGGCACCGGATTTGCGCCTCCTTTGTTCGGCCCATCAATGGGAGCTCTAAGGAGGTTCGGAATGGACGACAGGATCGAAGGCAAGATCGATCAGGGCAAGGGCAAGGTCAAGGAGGAGGTCGGCAAGCTCGCCGGCGACAGGTCGACCGAGATCGGGGGCAAGGTCGATCAGGCCAAGGGCAAACTCAAGGAAAGCCTCGGTGAGGTCAAGGAGGAGCTTCGCGACGAGCGCGTCGACCGCTGAGGCGTCTCACTAACGGCACCAAGCCCGGGCGCACAATGTGAGCGTGCGCTCGGGCTTTCGCCTTCTTGTCGCATGCGCGCTTCTGCTCAGCGCCTGCTCTCCCGCTCCGCGTGCCGCGGCCCGCGATCTTCCGCCCGTGCAGGTCCTTGCGGACGCCGCGGACGATGAGGTCACCGTGAACGTCCTCGAGCTCATCTGCCAGAGCTGTGCCGAGCACATCATCGCCGGCTGCAAGAACATCCCCGGCGTGGCCGCGGTCGACGTCGATCGCAAGGAGAAGCTCCTCACGCTCCACTTCGACTCGTCGTTCACCACACGCGAGCGCGTGCTCGCCGCGGTCGACGCGGTCGTCGCGACAGTCCCCTAAGGCCATCCAGCTCCGCCGACTTCTCGTCGCGCATCACGCCGATCCGATCGGTCACCTCGTGGGCTTGCTCTCGATCGCGTTGCCGCGGCGGCGCGACGGCTGCTTCCTGTACGTCAGCGACCGCGGTCTCGCCAATCTCATCCTCACGCGCCGCGGGTTCGGCGCGATCACCTTCGGGCATGTGATCGTCTCCAACGTCGAACCGACACCGGCGGTGTGGCGCCACGAGCTGCGTCACGTCGCGCAGTACGAGCGGCTTGGCCTGGCGTTCCTCCCGCTCTATCTCTGGTACCGCGCGAGGTATGGATATTTCGATCATCCGCTGGAGCGGGACGCGTCCGAAGACCCTACGCTCTTTTCCTAGTGGCGACGTACGACATCGCGATCCTGGGCGGCGGCCCCGGCGGTTACGTCGCCGCACTGCACGCGGCCGTGAAGGGGGCGAAGGTCGCGCTCGTCGAACGCGACCGCGTTGGCGGCATCTGCGTGACCGTCGGATGCATCCCGTCCAAAGCGCTGCTCGACTCGAGCCACGCGTACTGGCTCGCGACGCACGGCGAAGAGCACGGCATACACGTCGAAGGCGCACGCTTCGAGCTGGCCGCGGCGGTCGCGCGCAAGGACCGAGTCGTCGCGCAGCTCGTGTCCGGCGTCGAGGCGCTGCTCAAAGGCCGCAAGGCCGATCTGATCAAAGGAGAGGGAACGCTCGTTTCGCCCACCCAGCTACGGGTGGGCGAGCAGACCATCGACGCGAAGGCCGTGATCGTGGCGACCGGCTCGAAGGTCGGGATGCCGCCGATCAAGGGACTGGCCGAAGCGAAGCCCCTCGACAATGTGAGCGCGCTCGCCCTCACCGAGGTACCCAAGCGCCTCGTCGTGATCGGCGGCGGCGCGATCGGCCTGGAGCTCGGGACGTTCTTCGCCGAGGTCGGAAGCGAGGTCACGGTCCTCGAGATGCTTCCGCAGCCCATCGCCTACGCCGATCCGGAGCTGGTGCGTCTCCTCCTGCGCGCGCTCGAGGCGCGCGGCGTCAAGGTGCGCACGAACGCGAAGGTCACCGAAGTCACGAGGACAGCGTCCGGGGTTACCGTCCGCGTCGAGATCGACGGGAAGCAGGAGACGTTCGAGGGCGATCAGGTGCTGCTCGGTGCCGGGCGTGTCGCGAATCTCTCAGGCGTCGAGCAAGCCGGCTTCGCCACCAACCGTCTCGGCATCACCGTCGACGAGCGGATGCGCACGAATGTCCGCGGGGTGTGGGCGATCGGAGACTGTATCGGCGATCCGCGCGCTCCGAAGCTCGCGCACGTCGCGTCGACGCAGGGCGAGGTCGCCGTGGACACGATCCTAGGCGAGGACGCCGCCATGGATTACGACGTGGTTCCGAACGTCGTGTACACGCATCCCGAGATCGCGCAGGTCGGCCTTACCGAAGCGCAAGCCAGGGAGCGCCACGGCGCCGACGTAAAGGTCGCGCGCTACTCCTTCAAGGCGTCAGGCCGCGCGCTCGCGCTCGGTGAGAGCGACGGCATGACCAAGATCGTCACCGCCGGAAAGGATCAGCGCATCGTCGGCGTGCACATCGTCGGGCCACAGGCGAGCGAGCTCATCGCCGAGGCGACGCTGGCGATGCGGCTCGAGGCGACCGTCGAGGACGTCGTCGCGACCATCCACGCCCACCCGACGCTCGCCGAGACGTTCCGCGAGGCGGCGCTCAGCGCGGTGGGGAGGCCGATCCACGCTCCTCGCTAGGTGCCCTTGAAGCGGATGTCGCTCAGGCCATCGTTCTCCGCCGTGTGGAGCTCGATGGGAGGCGCGCCGCGTTCGCGGAGCTTCGCGTAGCCCCACTCGGCTTCCGCGACGTCGTGCGCGCCGACCGCGATCGAGCCGATGCCGGTCGCGCCGTTCGCATGCAGGGTCGCCGCCCCGCCGGGAACGCGGAGATCACGCGCGGTGACGTCCTCGATGAGGAAGGGAAGCGGCGGGACGAGCACCGCGGTCCGCCATTTGAGCTGCGTGCCGTCGGGACGTGTCCGGCCCCCCTCCGCGGGATGGCGCGCGACGAGCTCCCCGAGCGCGGCCGTGTCGGCGGCGAGGTCATCCGAAAGGAGCGCGAAATCGGCGAGCCCGCCGCCGTCCGCGGCGACTTTCCACCAGCGGTGCGTGAGCGATCGATCGAGATCGTGGAACGCGACGAGCTCGAGATAGCTTCCGTCCGCGAACGGGATCAGCGCGTTGTACGTGAGACCGTCGGCGTGCTCGCCGCCTGGGGTGACCGTGAACCCGCGCCGACGATGGTCCTCCATCGCCCTCGCGAGATCGCGGGCGACGTGGACGACGTGGTCGAGCTGACGGAGCATTGGGCGAGTGTCTAGCACGGTCCGCCTCTAGACTCTCTTTCTGAGTGGGCCGTTAGCTCAGTTGGATAGAGCACCTACCTTCTAAGTAGGAGTGGGCGCGTTCGAGCCGCGCACGGCCCGCCAGTACTTCAGTCACCTGACCCCATGTTCTTAATGGGTCTGACTCCGGCTTCTTAGTTTGCGGCGGTAACGCCCCTTTCATGACCGCGCGTTGAGTTGATGGAGTTTCGGCTGGGTTTGCCGCTCACCGACCTGAGGGAAGCGGCGCCAGTGCCGGGGCGCTTCGTCGAGTGAGCGTGCGATCCGTCCGGATCGCCAGATGGGGAACGGAACACGACCGGAGGTTCGCATGCGCGATCAGAGGCTCACCGGAGTTCTCGCGCTCGCGGTCACGATCGTGCTCGCGATCACGACCGCCCCGGGCGAGGCGGTCGGGTTCGCGGTTCGAACGCTTGATGGGAGCGGCAACAACCTTCACCACCCCGAATGGGGCCGCGCGAACACCCTCTACCTTCGCGTCGCGCCGACCAACTACGCCGACGGTATCTCCGGCATGGTGCCCGGTCCGTCGATCCGATACGTGAGCAACCGGGTCTTCAACGACGTGGGCCAGAACATCTTCTCGAAGGACGGCGTCACGCAGTGGGGGTGGGTGTGGGGGCAGTTCCTCGATCACGATTTCGGCCTTCGCGACGAACGACAGGCGGAGGACGCCTCGATCGGCTTCGACAAGACCGACCCGCTCGAAGGATTCACGAACGACTTTGGCGCGATCGGCTTCGCGCGCACGCCCGCCGCTCCGGGAACGGGCGTGAGCACTCCGCGGCAGCAGATCAACACTCTCAGCAGCTACATCGATGCATCGAACGTCTACGGCGTTGACCCCACACGTCTCGAGTGGCTTCGCGACGGGCCGGTCGACGGCGACATGTCGAACAACGGCGCCCGCCTCATGCTCACGGCTGACGGTTTTCTTCCCCGCGTCGACGCACGAGGCGATCCATCAACCGCGCCGGCGATGGACCTTATGGGTCCGCTCCTCGGGACACCGAATCGTGCGGTGGTCGCTGGCGACGTCCGCGCCAATGAGAACATCGCTCTGACTTCGCTCCATACGCTCTTCGCTCGCGAGCACAACCGGATCGTCGCGTCCCTGCCCTCATCTCTATCCGCGGAAGAGCGTTTCCAGATAGCGCGTCGGGTGGTCGGCGCGGAGATCCAATACATCACCTACACGGAGTTCCTGCCCGCACTCGGCGTCCGGCTCGATCCCTACCACGGGTACGACCCCACCGTGAATTCCGGGCTCTCGAACGAGTTCGCGGTCGTGGGTTACCGCGCGCACAGCATGATCCACGGCGAATTCGACACGACCGTTCCCGCCGGCACCTACACCGACGCCGAGCTCGCGAGCTTTGCCGCCCGGGGCGTCGTTGTGGAGCAGGACGGCGATCAGGTGACGCTGGAGATCCCACTCGCCGCCGCCTTCGGCACCCCTGATCTCCTCCAGGATCTCGGCGTTGGGCCGGTTTTCAGAAGCCTTTCCCAGCGGCAGTACGAGAACGACGAGCAGCTCGATAACGCGATACGAAGCGTGCTGTTCCAAATCCCGAAACCGGGTATCCCCGATCCCACAGTCTGCGGCGCGCCTGTCATCAACCCCGACTGTTTCAGCGGCGTGACCGACCTCGGCGCCATCGACATCGCCCGCGGCCGCGACCACGGGATGCCCACGTACAACGACCTGCGCCGAGCGTACGGCCTCGCGCCGAAGACGTCGTTCGTCGACGTGACCGGCGAAGCCAGAGAGAGTTTCCCGGTCGATCCGCTGATCGACGCACAGGATCCAATCGATGACCCGAACATCCTCGACTTTGTCGAACTCCGGGACGCCAAGGGGAACGTCATCGCCCCGGGCACCCCGGCGGCCGAGGAAGAGGTCGTTACCGGCATCCGGCGCACCACACTCGCCGCTCGGCTCAAAGCGGTCTACGGGACCGTCGACCGGCTCGATGCGTTTGTGGGAATGGTGTCCGAGCGGCATGTGAAACACACCGAGTTCGGCGAGCTTCAACTCGCGATCTGGACGAGGCAGTTCACGGCGCTACGCGACGGCGACCGTTTCTTCTATCGGAACGACCCGGTGCTTCGTTTCATCGATCACGAGTTCGGTCTCGACTACCGGCTCACGATCGCAGAGATCGTGAAGCTCAACACCGGCGTCACGCTTCAGCGCGACGTCTTCAAGTTCGCTGGCGAATGATCTCGACAGTCCCTCGCGGAGGGGGCGTGGCGCCTTCGCGCGCCCCCTCCCTCCCGCTACGCCGCGGTCAGGGCTTTACTTGTTGAAGGTGTACATCGGCCGGACTTTGCCGTCCCCGCCGACAACGCCGACGCTGTAGCTTCCCGCCGGGTAACCGCTTCCGAGGATCAGCAAGCCGTTTCCGTACGCGTCCATGTGCTCGACGGAGACCAGAGCCGCGGGTCCGGTCACTGAGAACGTCACCAGCGCCCGCGGTGTGAAGCCATAGAGCATCAGGAGCGACTGCTTTCCCCGTGGCGCCGCCGCGATCCCGGGATACGGAGTGACGCTCGCACGGATCCGTTGCCCGACGGTCGCGGCGAAGAATTCGAAGGAAGAGCCGGCGACGGTGCGATACGCGTCACGGAACGTCGCACCGTCTCGGATTCGCTCGAGGATCGCGACAACCCCCTTCTGACCGAGGTCGGCCTGAAGAAGTCGGACGGTCTCGGCCGCCACGAGGTACTGATAGAAGCCGCCATCTCCAGTACGCGCGTTCCACTTCGTCAGGTCGGCGAGCTCGCTCAGGCTCATCTGCGAATTCCGCGAGACTGTCGCGGCGAAGGTCCGATCCTGCACGCTCATCCATCCGGCGCCAGCGAGCGTGCTCTCCTCGACATGCGCAAGCCCCTCGTCCAGCCACGCGGGCACATCCGGAGCCGGTGCTTTCTGCAAGCCGTCCATTTCCGTCGGCGTCGTCCGCGAGCCCGTGATCTGCCACACGAGGCGGTGCGTGAGCTCGTGGCGGAGTCCGGTGATGGGCACGTCCCGTGAGACCTCGCGCCAGTCGAGCGCGACCGCATCGACCCAGGGCGCGAAGAAAGCGTCGGTCTCCATCGCGGCCGCCCCCGTCCGCTCGCCGAAGATGCGACGAACACCGGGGATGTAGGACGACGCGTCGGCAAAGACGTAGACCAGGGCGCGGGTCCGGAAGGTGCGGCCGACGTCCTGCTGCACGGCGGTGGTATCCGACTCGGCGAGGGCCGCCACCGCCGCGGCGTCATCCCCCGCGATGCGGGCCTCCACGTACACGTCGGCGGAGTCGGTGCACCAGACGTTGAAGGAGATGTCGCGAACGGAACGCGTGGTCGGACAGCTGACCGTGACATGAGCCGTCGCGGAGAGCGTTCCGAGGGTGGCGGTGACCGAACCGGTCCCGCTTCGTGGCCCAGCGATGAAGTGACCGCGCGCGTCGACGGTGCCCAGCTCGATCGGATCGACTGCCCAGCGCACCGTCCCCTGCCCGAACGGAGCCCCACCGGCGAGCACCGCGGCGAGGTCCGTCTCTTCGGTCACCCCTATCGACATGGCGCCAGGCTCGATCGCGATCGCGCTCGGGGCCAAGCCGGTCGGGGAGCACGCACCAACGACGAGGACAAGCCACAGGAACGAGACGTATGCGCCCGGGGAACGCTGTTTCATCGCCGGACGAAATGCTCGGGTCTAGGGCTGTCGCGAACGACCCCCCACTAGAGGCAGTACGACCGGCTATTTCGTATCGGTTGATACGGACCGGTGCGTCGCGATCGCGGGTACATTTGGCTCGTGACGAACGAGAGGTTCATCGAGGAGCTCTGGGGGGTCGCGCGGGAGCTCTTCATGCCGGACCACCCGTGGTTCAAGGGCATCGTCGAACATCGGTGGACGCGCGAGCAGATCGTCCTCGGCGAGGTCCAGCACTACCTGCGCGTCCGTACGAATCCCATCTTCTTCGGCTACATCGTCACGAACGTCGCGAGCGAACGGAACTACGCGCTCATGGACATCGTGATGGAGAACTTCATGGAGGAGCTAGGCGGCGAGAAGACGCACGTCGACATCATGCTGCAGATGCTCGACGAAGCGGGTATCGCTCGCGAGGAAGCCGACCAGGCCGACCCCGCTCCCGGCACGCTCGCCGCGATCGAGATGATCCGCTCCGGTTGCCAGAATCGCTCGGCGCTCGAAGGCATCTCGCTCCTGGCGTTCGTTGAGGCGATGCACGGCGGACCCGACGGCGCGGCTGCGCGCGTGTACAAGGAGCTCACCGGCCATTACGGCTTCTCGCGCCGCGCTGCCGCGACGTATGAGCTCCATGCTGAGCAGGACACCGGGCACGGCGACCGTCAGATCGAGGCCATCCGGCAATACGCGACGACGGACGAGCTTCGCGAGAAGTGCCGACGCGCGGTGCATCTCGGTGTCGATGCTTTCAACTTCGAGTGGGACGGCCACGTCCAGGCGATGACCGGCCAGCGCGATGTCTACTGGAGCGGGAGGAGCGGCAAGCTCAAGCTCCGCGGCCCGGAGGTACGGCTTCCCGCGAGGGTCTAAGAAACCCCTAGAACGGCCAGTCCTTCGGTAGCGAGGCGCGCACCTTCTTGTATTCCGCATCCGCGGCGTACTTCTTTTTGAAGGTCTTGAGCTGCTTGATCAGCTCGTCCTGATCCACTTCGAGCACGTTGGAGACCATACCCGTGGTCTCTTCGAAGCCTTGGCTTCAGTTGCCGCGTCAGCCCTTCATCCGCTGCAAGACGTAGCGGTCGTTCTCTTCCACGCTGAAAGCGTAGTCCTGCTAGATGGCTCCGACTCGGTGTGTCGTGGTCGACACGGTGTTGCCGGCGATCGGCTCGCCACGCGGTCCGGCGGTCACGCTCACGCGTGCAAGAACGCGCCACTCCTGATCACCGTCCGCAAGTCGGAGGATGAGGAAGGGGTTCTCGACGAGGGTGCCAGGCGTCGCGGTGAACCGAACCGGCAATACGATCTCGGTCTGCGCGCCGGACGCGACCTCGCGTTCGATCGCGGTGTCCGGCGTTCGAAACTGTGCATGCGGTTGGACCGCGGCGATGAGCCGCAGCCTGCGCGTGCCCTCGTTGCGGACTTGCCACCGGACGGTCCAGTTCCCCGGTTCGCCGCCCTGCGCGAACGGTTCGATCCGGAGCCGCGGAGTGTCGTTAGTACCCGAGGCTCGGCGCAGGAGAGCCTTGTCCACCACCACCACCACCACCATAGCCGCAGGCCGTGCCGCCGATCGCCATAAGAGATGCGAGCAGGAAGAGCGCGACGATGATCCGATGCATCACGAAACCTCCATGAACTGTGGCATCACGTCTTCGACGAACGCCTCGAGCGCGTCCCAGTCGTATGGTCCTTCACGAAGCGCGATATTCACGCGGTACGCGCCCGCATCGCGGAATGAGGCGACGACCTCGGTCGCTTCACGCGGGGTCCCCCGGAGAAAACCAGTCATCCCTCGCGTGTCGTGAGACCAATGCCGTTGATAAAGCTCCTCGTGCCGTTTCACCCCCCGCGCGTCGGCGCCCATATAGAAGCCGACGTTGATCGTTCTGATGATCGACGCGGGGTCGCGCCCGACCTTCGCACACCACTCATCGAGGACCGCGCTCTTGCGCTTCCATTCGGCCGGCGCGAGGTACGGCGCGTTCCAGCCGTCGGCGAATCGGGCCGCGGTGCGGAGCGTGCGGCGTTCGCCGGCGCCGCCGATCCAGAGCGGCAGCCGCGGTTGCAGCGGCTTCGGATTGTTCGGTGCGTCGACCAGCCGGTAGTGCGCGCCGGCGAAATCCGCTCGCCGCCGATCGAACAGAAGCCGCATGACCTCCGCATACTCCTCGAGCTGGTCCTCGCGCTCCCTGATCGGCGGAAATGGGATGCCGTACGAGGCGAACTCGATCTCATCCCAGCCGGCGCCGAGGCCACAGTCCGCGCGCCCATCGGAGAGATGGTCGATCCCGGTAACGGCCTTCGCGAGCAGGCCGGGATGCCGATATCCGACGCAGAACACGAGGCAACCAACGCGAACGCGAGTCGTCTCCACCGCAACAGCCGACATGGTCGAGACCGACTCGAAGCAGTCGCCTTCGCCGCCTTGCGGCGGGGTCTCCTGAAAATGATCTGAGACCGAGAACCAATCGAAGCCGCGCTCGTCGGCGAAGCGCCAGAGGCGGCGCATCTCGGACAGCGGTCCGCCAAGGTGGCCAAGGTGGATCCCGAACCTAATACCCGGTGTCGGAGTACGGATCCCCAGAAGTTAGCGGCTTGTTCGTCCCGAGGGCGGGAGCCGCGCTCGGAGCGGTCGTTGGGGTCGTGCCGGACCCCGTGCCGCCGCAGGCGCCGAGGACCACGCTCGCAGCGAAGACGCCAATGAAGAACGCACGGATGGCGGTCATGCGAAGACCTCCTGTACCGTTAATTACGCACGGGAGGCCGCGGCGGATATGGGTACTTTCGGGATCGTCCTCATCGTCGTGCTCATTGCCGCGTTCGCGCTGGGGAGCCTCGTCTTCGCGATCGGCGTCGCGCGTGCGGCAAACCGGCCGCGGCCAGCTCTTCCTTTGAACTGTGGAGACTGCATCTACATGATCCCGCGGGCGAAGGTCTATCGCCGCGAGACCCTCGAGGACATCGATGGCATCGTCCACTACCTCTGCCAGAAACGGTGGATCGAGGTGACGCCGGTGTCGCCGTGGTGCGAGCTCGGCAAGAGCAAGACTCGCGTCGAGGGGGCCCTGCCCCCTCGTACCCCCGTGGCTTGACTGACTTCGACGCCTTCGACGCTTACGTGCGTGCCCGCGTGCCGGAGTACATCGACGAGCTCAAGTCCTTGCTCCGGCAGCCGACCGTTTCCGCGCAGGGCATCGGCATCGCCGACACCGCGCGCATCGTTCTCGAGCGCACGCGCCGCGCCGGGTTGGACGCGACCGCGCTCAGCGTCGATGGTGGGCCGCCAACAATTGTCGGCGAGATCGGACGCGGTGCGCGCACGCTCCTCGTCTACAACCACTACGACGTGCAGCCGCCCGATCCGCTGGACGAGTGGGAGACGCCGCCGTTCGAGCCGACCGAGCGCGATGGCTATCTCTTCGGCCGGGGGACCTCCGACAACAAGGGCAATCTCATGGCGCGACTGCAGGCGATCGAGGCCTATCGAGCCACGATCGGCGAGCTGCCGCTGCGCATCCGCATCCTCTACGAGGGCGAGGAGGAGAGCGGCTCGGCACACCTCGCCGCATTCGTCGAACGATTCGGCGACCGGCTTAGGGCGGACGGCTGCCTCTGGGAAGCGGGGTACAAGGACGCCGCGGGACGACCGACGATCTCGTGCGGGCTCAAGGGGATCGCGTATGTGGAGCTGCGCGTCCGCGGGGCGAGCAAGGACGCGCACTCCTCGCTCGCGACCATCGTCCCCAACCCGGCATGGCGCCTGGTCTGGGCGCTCGCAACGCTCAAGAACGAGCGCGACGAGATCACGATCGACGGCTTCATGGACCGCGTGCGGCCGCCGACCCCGCTTGAGCTACAGGCGCTCGAGCGGCTTCCGTTCGACGAGCAGGGGATGCTGCGCATCCACGGGATCAAGCGCTTCGTTCGCGGTCTCTCCGGGATCGATCTCAAGAAGAAGCATTTCTTCGAGCCCACCTGCACGATCTGCGGGATCGTGTCGGGCTACAGCGGCGCCGGGTCCAAGACCGTTCTGCCCGCGGTGGCGAGCGCGAAGATCGACTTCCGGCTTGTCCCCGACCTCACTCCGGAGGCCGTAGTCACGCTGCTTCGCGCGCACCTCGACCGTCGCGGCTTCGGCGACATCGAGATCCTTCCCGGGCACGGCGAGCCGCCCTCGCGCTGGCCCACTGACTCCATCGCCGCGCGCGCCGCCGTTGATGCATGTCGCGCGACCTACGGCGCGGAGCCGGTGGTCTACCCGCTGCTCGCCGGATCGGGACCCATGGCGCAGGTCTGCGACAGGCTCGGGATCCCCGTCGCGGGGTTCGGGGCGGGCAACGCGGCGTCGGCCAATCACGCACCGAACGAGAACATCGCCATCGCCGACTACGTCGATCACATCCGTGCATTCGGTCGCTTCTTGCACGCGTTCGCCGGCCGCCCCCTCGCTTGAGCCCGGGCGAGCGGCGGGCCCTCCTCGGGCTCCTCGGCTTCCTCACCTTCGCGGCCGTGTACGTCGGCGTCGTGATCGCGCCCGTGCTGACGCAGATCGCCGGCGAGTTCGGGATCACGACCGGGACCGCGGGTCTCGTGGTCGCCGCGTACGGCGCACCGGGGATCCTCGTCGCGGTGCTCACGGGCCCGTACTCGGATCGCTTCGGGCGAAAGCGCTTCCTGGTCGTGGGCTCGCTCATCATGGGCGTCTTCACGTTGCTATCGGCATTCGCGACGAGCTTCCCGGTGCTCGTCGCGATGCGCATGTTCGCGGGGGTCGGGTCCTCGGTGATCTGGCCCAACGTGACCGCGACCGTCGGCGACAACGTCCCATATCGCGAACGCGGGGCCGCGATGTCGACGGTGATCGGCCTCAACACCATGGCCTCGGTGATCGGCATTCCGCTTGCGGGGATCGTCGCCGAAGGGACGAGCTGGCGCGTGTCGGTGGCGATCGTCGGTGTTCTCTCGGTCGCGGCCGCCGGTCTGCTCTTCTGGAAGCTTCGCCCCGCGCAGACGCCGCTGAACAGCGCGCGCGTGCGCGAGCTGTACCACTCGATCGTCACCAACCGCTCCGCTCTCGGCGCGATCGCGTCGAGCCTCCTCGGCTCCCTCTATTGGTTCACGTGGTCGACGTACATCGTGGTCTTCTTCGAGCAGAGCTTCGGGCTCTCGCAAGGCCTGGCCTCCACGTTCGCGCTCACGCAAGGGCTCGGTGTGCTCGTCGGAAGTCAGCTCGGTGGAAGGCTCGGAGCGCGCATCGGACACAAGCCCGTCGTCGCCGGCAGCGTCCTGATCTCGGGCACGCTCCTATTACTGCAGACGAACGTCACGCCGCCGCTCGTCCTGACCGCGCTCCTCAACCTCGTGCTCTCCGCGGTCATCGGCGCGCGCTTCGCGTCGAACACGACGCTTCTCACGGAGCAGGTGCCTGAAGCACGAGGGACGCTGCTCGCCATCTCCGCATCGGTCACGAGCGCGAGCATCGTCGCCGGCGCCGCGGTCGGCGGAATCCTTATCGACGCGCTCGGCTTCTGGTCCCTGGGCGCGTTTTGCTTCGCGGCCGCGCTGGGGGCCGCGATCGTGGTCGCCCTGTTCGTGCGGGAGGAGCCGATCGACCTCGAGATCGCGCCCGCGGCTTAGGCTTCGCCGCAGTTCCCCAGTTCATGCCATGCGCTTTCGCCCAGTCGCGCCAATCCGGCACGGGGTGGCTCACGGTGTAGAGGAAGTGGTACGCGCCGCTGTCGCCCACGAACTTGAAGCGTTTCTTGAGATCAGTGGCGAGCTCCTCGTAGTCCGCGAACGAGCCGAGGTGCCGCTTGAAGCCCTCGGCACGCTCGAGATCGAGCAGCGCCCGTGCGTTGTGCACGACCGCGGCGATCTTCGGTCGGCTGCGGATGACGCGCTCGTCCTTGGCGATCGTGTCGATCTCGCGGTCACCCATCCGCGCGACTCGCTCGACCTTGAAGCCGCGGAACGCCGTCTTGATCCCCGACCACTTCGCGTCGACGACGCGCCAGCTGATCCCAGCCTGGAAGACCCCCTTTGAGAGCTGCTCAAGGTAATCGTCGAGACTCTTGGGCTTGATCTTCCGAGGCCCTTCCACGTCGCGCGACTCTACGCCGAGTCCGGCTCCCCGGTCTTTCGCGACCATACCAACGAGCCAAAGCCCACTCCGGCCTGCAGCTGTGTGCCTTTTTGAAGCAACCGGCCGCGTTAACGCCGGATCGTTGCGCAACTGTTACCTGATTCGGCCGCACGGACGCCTGCTCGGCATGGCACCTGCCCGTACGTGTGTCTCTCGGAAAAGGAGCAGGCCATGGCACGGAAAGCAGGAGGCGGCATGACCGTCGCCGAAGCCGGACGGATGGGTGGCCGGTTGGTCAGCGAAAAATACGGCCCGGAGTTCTACGAGAAGATCGGAAAGAAGGGCGGCTCGAGCACGGCCAATAAGTACGGGCCCGAGTTCTTCGGCCGGATCGGCAAGAAGGGTGGTCGCGCTGTGACCGCGAAGTACGGAGCCGGCCACTTCGAGCGGATCGGTCGCAAGGGTGGGCAGAAGGTCGCTGACCTGATCGAGCGCGCGAAGACTCTCGAGTCAGCGCCCGAGGACGAGACGAAAGAGGCGACGACCCCGGCCAACTAGCACTCGGCGTACCTTGGTCTCTATGGACCGAAGGGAGCTGGGAGCGGGCACGCGCGTTGTGCGCGCTGCGCGCTCGCTCCCCTCGGGCACCGGCGTCCCGGTGGTGCCGCCCCTCGTGCAGAGTGTCGCCTTCGATTACGGCTCCGCGGCCGAGCAGGACGCGGTCTTCGGCAACGAACGCCCCGGCTACGTGTATGGCCGCTACGGAACGCCGACCACCGCCGCCCTGGAGCGCGCGCTCGCGGAGCTCGACGGTGTTGAGGCGGCGACGTGCTTCGTCACCGGAATGGCCGCCATCGCGGCGGCGGTCGACGCTTGCGCCGTCGCCCGCGGCGGTCGCGTCGTCGCGCAGGAGGACTGCTACGGACAGACGCGCGCACTCTTCGAACGGTGGAAGCGCGAGCGCGGCGCTGACATCGCCTTCGTCGATACGACCGATCACGAAGCCGTCGAGGAAGCGCTCCGCACGCGACCCACGACGCTCTTGTATGCGGAGGCCATCGCGAATCCGCTGCTCCGAGTCAACGATGTCGCGACGCTGGCGCGTCTCGCGGGCGAGAACGGGGCGGCGCTGGCGGTGGACGCGACGTTCGCGACACCGGTGCTCTTCCGACCGGCCTCGCTGGGTGCGACGATGGTCATCCACTCGCTCACCAAGTACGTCAACGGTCACGGCGACGTGATGGGTGGCGTCGTCGGTGGCTCGGAGGAGCTGGGGCGCGCGATGCGGGATCGCACGATCCTCGACGGCGCATACCTCCCGCCGCACGAGGCCTGGCTCGTGGTCCGCGGGATGCGCACGCTCGCGCTCCGCCTGCGCCGTCAGTCCGAGAGCGCGCTTGCGCTGGCGCGGCATGTCGCGCGGCATCCGAAGGTCGCGCGCGTCCGCTATCCCGGTCTCCCGGACCATCCCCAGCACGAGCTCGCGACGCGGCAGTTCGGCGGGCTCTACGGAGGCGTTGTCTCGTTCGCGCTGCGCGAGGACACCAAAGAGGCCGCGTTCCGTTTCCTCGATGCCCTCGAGCTCGCCGCTTCCGCGACCACGATCGGCGACCTTTTCACTGAGGTGCTCTACCCGGCGATCTCGTCGCATCGCCGCTTGGCGCCCGAAGAGCGAAACCGCCTCGGCATCACGGACGGGTTCCTGCGCATCTCCGTCGGGATCGAAGATCTAAGCGACATCGTTGCGGACATCGATCGCGCCCTTGACCGCGTCTAGCACGGCACGCGCTCTTGTCTTCAATTGCCACATAACAGGCCTGGCGGTCGCGCGCTCGCTCGCGGCTCATGGCGTCGAGGTGATCGCGCTCGATCCCGATCCGCGCGGCCTGGGGCAGGCGTCGCGCGCCGTGAAGGAGCGGCGCACCTGTCCGAATCCGCTCGAGGACGAGAAGGGATTCGTGCGGTACCTGCTCGACAACGCGGAGCGCTTCGGCGAGGGCGCGGTGCTCTTTCCCACGAACGACGAGTGGGTGATGGCCGTCGCTCGGTACCGCACCCAGCTGGAGACCTGCTACCGCATCCCGTTCAGCGAGCTCTCCGCGATCGACGCGGTCCTCGACAAACGCCGCTTGTA
>DASYSC010000198.1:0-9027 GCA_036003765.1 Candidatus Limnocylindria bacterium | reverse complement strand
TCCAGGACCAGGTCTACGTCTTCACCCCCAGGGGCGAGATCCGGGAGCTGCCGGCCGGGTCGACGCCGCTCGACTTCGCCTACCGCATCCACACCGACATCGGCCACCGCTGCATCGGCGCCAAGGTCAATGGCCGCATCGTCCCGCTCGATTACCGTCTGCAGTCGGGCGACATCGTCGAGGTTGTCACGAGCAAGGCCGCGCGCGGCCCGTCGCGCGACTGGCTCACGATGGTCCGAACCCCCGGCGCGCGCGAGAAGATCCGGCAATGGTTCAAGCGCTCCGAGCGCGACGAGAACATCACGCACGGGAAGGATCTGCTCGACAAGGAGCTCAAACGGATCTCGCAGACCACGCTCGGCGACATCTCGGATGAGGATCTCCGCACAGTCACCGAGAAGCTGAACATGCACGACGTCGACACGCTCTTCGCCTCGCTCGGCTACGGGGCGGTGACCGCGGCGCAGGTCGTCACGCGGCTCGGTATCACCGACGACACGCAGTTCGCGATCCCCGAGGTCGCGCCGCCACTTCCGCCGGACACCTCCCGCGGCGGCGTGAACGTGAAGGGCGTGGGCGATCTGCTTGTGCGGTTCGGCGTTTGCTGCAACCCGGTGCCGGGCGACAAGATCGCCGGGTACATCACGCGCGGGCGCGGGGTGACGGTGCATCGCGCGGACTGCTCGAACGTCAAGGGGACCGCTGATAAAGAGCGGTTCGTGGACGTGGAGTGGGAGCGCTCGATGACGCGAACCTATCCGGTCGCGATCCGCATCGAAGGGTGGGATCGCGATGGCTTCCTTCGTGACGTGGCCGCGGTCATCAGCGAGAACCAGGTCAATCTCCTCGCGCTCTCGGCGCAGGCGAATCCCGACAAGACGGCGTCGGTCAACGCGACGCTGCAGGTGACGAGCGTGGAGCAGCTCTCCCGCGTCCTCGCCAAGATCGAGGGCATCCGCGACGTGTTCAGCGTCCATCGGGACGGCCGCTAGCGCCGAGGGGATCCGTGCGCGGCGCTCTCTACCTGGCCGCCATCGCCGCACTCCTGGTCGCCGGTAGCCTCGCCTTCGCTTCCGCCGCATTCGCGACGTCCCACACCCTCGATCCGGTCTTCTCGGCCGAGCTCCGCGTGTCGCTCTGGCTGCACGATGCGGCCGGCTGGGCCCTTGGCGGGGCGCTGTTTTTCCTCGCGGCAGCGCGGCTCGGCGGTCGACCGATGGATGCGTGGGTCGCGTCGGTTCTTGCCGCGGTGGTCATCACTGTCGCGTCCTTCAACGCGAACACCGTTCCCGCGAGTCTGCGGCTCGCCGCGACGATCGCGGGGGCCCTCGCGCCCTGGTTCGCGATCGCGTTTTCGCCGTCGCCTGCGAGCGTTGTCTTTGTCGTCGCCAACCTCGGGCTGATCGTCGCCGGTCCCGCGATCGCGGCGGCGACCGCGTTCCCATGGTGGCTTCGGACATTCGCCCCGATCGACCCGCTGACGATCCCGGCGTGGCTCAGCACCCGGCCGGTGCAGTGGCCGTGGATCCTCCTCGCCGCGCCGGTCCTCTTCGACGTGACGCCGCACGATTGCTGCGTCGGGATTCCGGTGAATACGCCGCTCTTCGTCGTTGTGCCCGCGGCGGTCGTTGGGCTTGTCATCTGGTACCGTGGTCGCCGCAGACCGGAGGCCCCAGGTCGCGAGGCATGGGCCCGCCGGACGCGCGACCCGGCGCGGATGACGCCGCCCGCGCTGACGAGTTGCATCCGCGATCGCAAATACACTCGACCTCGTGACGACCGCTCAGCCCGTAGCCGCGACCGAGGTCGCCTGGAAGCGTCGCTATCGCGCGACTCGATTGGGCTTCCCGACGTGGTCGCGCGACGACCCGGATCGCCTCGTGTATCTCTCGAACGCGAGCGGACGCTTCGAGGTCTACGCGTGGGATCGCCGCGCCGATCGGCATCGTCAGGTGACCGATCGCACGGAGGGCACTGGATATCGCGTGCCGAGCCGGCTCGATCCCTCGGGCGAGCGCATCTGGTGGTTCGACGACCAGAAGGGGAACGAGCTCGGCCGCTGGGTTCGCACGCCCTTTGCCGGCGGGACCGCTGAAACGATCGCACCCGAGCTCGCGCCGGCGTACAGCGCATGGCTCGCCGCGGGAACTGACTTCGCCGTCCTAGGGCGATCGCGGAGCGACGAAGGCACGACGATGTACGTCCTCCGCGACGGGCAGCCGCCGCGTCTCATCTACAAGCATCCGGAGAGCGCGACCGTCGCCGACCTCTCGCGCGACGAGCAGCTCGTCGCGATCGCGCACTCCGAGCACGGCGACAGCCGGAACCGGGCGGTCCGCGTGATCGACCTCGAGGGACGCGCCTTGGCCGAGCTCTGGGACGGTCCGGGCAAAGGCCTTGAGCCGGTCCGGTGGTCCCCGGTGCGTGGCGATCAGCGACTGCTCGTGCTGCACGACCGGCGCGGCCGCCGCCAGCCGCTCGTCTTCGACCCGCGAGCGAGCTCGACCGACGACGTGGAGCTCGAACTACCCGGCGAGACGTTCGCCGAGTGGTATCCCGACGGCCGCGCTCTTCTCATCGGGCATGAGCACCGCGGTCGCGGCGAGCTCTACCGCTACGACCTCTCCAAGCGCGCTCTTGAGCGGCTCCAGACCGAACCGGGCACGATCCAGGCGGCGCGCGTCCGACCCGACGGCGATGTCTGGTACCAGTGGACGAACGCGGCGACGCCGACCGAGATCCGCTCGGTCCGCGGCGGCGTCGTGCTCCGCGCGCCGGGCGAGGCCGCCCCCGAAGGCGGGCTCTATCTGGAGCGGGACGTTGACGGCATCCACGTCTTCATCGCAGAGCCGCGGCGCCCTCGACCCCACCCGACCATCTTCATAGTCCATGGCGGGCCGGAAGCGAATGACCAAGACGCGTTCTCCGCGGCGGTCCAGGCGTGGGTCGATCACGGCTTCGCGGTGGTGCTCGTCAACTATCGCGGCTCGAGCGGATACGGGAAGGCGTGGCGCGATGCGATCGTCGGGAGGCCCGGCCTCACCGAGCTCGAGGATCTGGCGAAGGTGCACGACGCGGCCGTGCGTGCGGGGATCGTCGATCCAAAGCGCACGATCCTGTCCGGCGCGTCATGGGGCGGGTACCTGACGCTGCTCGGACTCGGGGTACAGCCCGAGCGCTGGTCGCTCGGCATCGGCGTCGTGCCGATCGGGGACTACGTTGCGGCGTTCGAGGACGAGATGGAACCCCTCAAGCGGTACGACGCCGCGTTGTTCGGCGGAACGCCCGGCGAGGTCCCGGAGAGCTATCACCGCAGCAACCCGCTCACGTACATCGACCGCGTCCGCGTGCCGCTGCTCGCCCTCGTCGGGCAGAACGATCCACGCTGCCCGTCGCGGAGCGTCGACATCTATGAGGCGCGCCTCCGCGAGCTTCGAAAGCCGTTCGAGAAGTACCGTTACGACGCCGGGCACGGATCGCTCGTGATCGACGAGCAGATCCGCCAAATCGAGCGCGAGATCGCGTTCGCCGCGAAGCATCTCGGGACGAACCCGCCGATCGCCTGACATGACGAGGCGGCCCCAGTGGGCCGCCTCGCTTCCCGTCGGATTCAGGTCGAAGCGTTAGTCGTCGTCGTCGTTCTCGCCCTGGTCATTGTCGTCCTTGTCCCCGTGGTTGCCGTGGTTCTTGTTGTGCTTCTCTCCGTGGCCCTTCCCGTGGCCGTTCGTGCGTGACTGACCAGCGCCGACGAGCGTGCCGTTCACGTCAATGTTGTCGAGGACCGCGAGCCCGAAGTTGTCCGGGCCGGTGTCCTGACCCTCGTCAAACACGATCGTGATGCTCTTGACCTGGGCGGTCGTGGCGATCCCGGCGGCCAGGAGCTGTGCAGAGGTCCAGCGCAGCCGGAGCCAGCCTGTGCTTGCCGCGGTCACTGTCGCGAGCGGCGAATTGCAGCCCACGAAGTGCGTGACACCGTCCTGCGTGACGACGTTGAAGCGAGGCGCGCCGGCGCCGCAGTGCGACCCGCGCGCGTCCGCCGCCGCCGAGCCGGGCTTGCGGATGTCATAACCGAGCTCGGTCAGGGTCATCCCCTGGACGCCGTTCAACTCGGCCACTGCGGAGGCGACGTTCGGGGTCGGGCCCGTCTTCGCGAGCAGCAGTCCCTGATTGTGGGTGTCGCTGGTGTCACCGCTCGGGCAACCGGTGTCCTGGTATGGGGTCGTCGTCGTCCCGTCGAGCGAGATCTTGCCGTTGGTCGGGCAGCCGATGCCGTCGAGCCATTGGGCCTGGACGAGGAAGGTCTTCGCGGGGTCGAATTCGGCGGTCGTGACCTGGAAAAGCGTGACCGCGAAGGCGACGCCTGTGCTCAGCACGAGGATGGCGAGGGATGCCAACAGCGCTCGAAGCTTCACGTGTCCTCCTTTGCGACGCGGAGCCTACCGCGAACGGGCAGCTCCGGCCGACGCTTGACCACCAGGACTCGTAACGCGCGGTCGGGGCGGGTGATATGCCGTCATCCCCGAACGCGGCGAGGCGGCCCAGCGTGGGCCGCCTCGCCGATCAACTGCTAGTCGCGGTCGCCCTGCTCGTTGCCTTTGCCGTTGTCCTCGTTGTCGTGGCCGCGGCCGCGGCCGACGAGCGTGCCGTTGACATCGATGTTGTCGAGGACCGCCAAGCCGAACATGTCCGGACCGCCGGAGGCGTCCGTGCCTTCGTCGAAGACGATCGTGATCCTTTTGACCTCGCCGATGACGTTCTCGAGCACGAAAGTCTCCGCGTTGAACGCCATGAGCGTACCGGTGCTTCCGCCCCAGCGAAGCCTTATCCAGCCCGTGCTGGAGCTGGTGACGATGCCGGGAGGCGAATTGCACCCGAGGAAGTAGAACGCCTTCTTGGTCTCAATATCGAACCGTGGTGCACCAGCGCCGCAGTGCGAGCCAAGCGAGCTCCCGCCGCTGCCGCCAGACTTCCTGATGTCGTAGCCGAGCTCGCTGAGGGTCATACCTTTCACGCCCTTCAGCTCAGCCGTTGCGGACGCGAAGTTTGTGGTCGTCGGTCCGGTCTTGGCCAACAGCAGTCCCTGGTTACGCTGGTCGCTGCTGTCGCCCGTCGCGCAGGCCGGATCCGTGTACGATCCCTTTCCCCCGACGCCTGTGAAGGATGCGTTCGGTATCGCGGTCGTGGCGTTCGTCGGACACCCTATTCCGTCGAGCCACCCGGCCTGGACGAGGAATGTCTTGCCCGGATCGAAAGCGCTTGGCTTGACCTGATTGAACCTCGTATCCGCGAATGCGACGCTCGTGCTGAAGATCAAGATCGCGAGTGATGCGAAGAGCGTTCGAAGTCTCATACCCACTCCCCTTGGCATTCTCTCGCCGCGCTGCGCGTGTCATAGGCGGTAAATGAAGGGCTGTCAAATAAAGTTGGCCCGCAAGTGAATGCCCCGTTCGATCCGGCCTCCGGCGCCGTGATCGCACGTGCGCCTGCCGCGGGTGCCGGGCATTGGGCTGGCGCGCCGGGGGCGTTCGCCGACGGCGAGGCGGTCTATCTCGTCTATCGCCTGCGCTGGCCACGGCCGCGGCGCGGTGGTGAACTGGTCATCGCTCGCGGTGACGGCGAGAGATTCGAGACGGTGTGGCGCGCGCGCCGTGAGGACTTCGCGAGCCCCTCGATCGAGCGCTGCGCGATCCTGCGCCAAGAAGGGAGCTGGCGCCTCTATGTCAGTTACGTCGACGGTTTCGACGGACGCTGGCGTATCGACGTCATCGAGGCTGGGACACCGGCCTCCTTCGATCCGCGGACCCGCCGGCCGGTCCTCGACGCGGACATGGCCAACGCGATCGCCGTCAAGGATCCCTGGCTGCGCCGCGTGAACGGTCGGTGGGCGATGTTCGTCTCGTACGGGGCGCGCTCCGGTGTCGCCGAGCGTCTCCACGCGAGCGGCGACGCGCTGTCGACGGGCGTGGTCAAGTCCGAGACGGGCCTGGCGACGAGCGCCGACGGTCTCCGCTGGACGTGGGAAGGGAAGATCTTCGCCGCGGCCTCAGAGGGGTGGGACAGCTTTACCGCCCGGTTGACCACGGCGATCCCAAGCGCGAGCGGGGAATGGCTCGGCCTCTACGACGGCAGCGCGAGCGTGGAGGAGAACTACGAGGAACGCTGCGGCCTGGTGCAAAGCGCCGACCTGCGCCGCTGGACTCGCCTGGGAGCGGGCCCCGCGGTCGGTTCGGCGGGTGGCCCCGGGACCGTCCGCTACGTGGAAAGCCTCGTGATCGGCGAGCGTGTTCTCTTCTTTTACGAGCGCACCCGGCGCGACGGTGCGCACGATCTCTGCGTCAGCCAAGCGGCGCGCGACAGAGCTGGTTGATGCAGAAGAGCTGCACCATCACGTACACCGCACCAACGTAGAGCGCGTACAGAAGCCACACACCCGCCGCAACGAGCGTAGCCCAGACCAGCCAATGGCTGGCGCGGCCATCGCGCCGATCCTCCCGCAGCTGTAACCCTGCGACTGCGACGGCGGCCACATCGATGATCGAGACCGCGGCGGCGAGCGGCACGAGGCTGATGACCCGTCCGTAGCCCCGAAGGCCGAGCGCGAGGACGTGGGGGATGACGCTCGCGACGAATCCGAACCAGAGCTCGTACGGCGTCCGCGCAAGCACCGGCCGTGGAGGTCGGCCTTCCTCGTTCACGGTCCTGAATGATGCGCTGTGGGAACCGGTCCCGCCCCGACGCTGTAGAGAGCGCAGATCGAGCAACCGGGAGGTGCCCTATGGGGCGCATCGTCCTCGTCTTCGCTTTGACCGTCCTCGGCCTCGTGCCGTTCGCCGGATCCGCTGCCGCCGGCTGCCTTACGTGCTTCGACCAGGTCACCCTGCAGACGCCGGATCGGCACGCTTGGTCGAGCGGACAGCCCGTCACCGTCGTCGTGTCCGCCCACAGTTCGGTTCTCGGGGCACAACTGCCTGCGAACGGTGTGGTGGTCGTCATGCGCACGGACGGTGACCGCACGAAGTGCCTCGAGGTGCCGCTGCGGCTCGTGAGCAGCGACGGCGGGCGTGGGCTCTACGCGGGGATCTTCTACCCGTTCCGCGCCGCGGCCTACGACGGAAAGCTGAGCCTCGGCGACGAGGTCTACGACATCAGCTTCGACGTGAATCGTCTCGTCGCGACCACACCGGTCGCGCCGGTCACGAGTCTGCCGGTCGGAAGCACCGAAGAGCCCGATGCCTTCACGTTGCCGTCGGACATCGGCCCGGTCGCGCTGCTCGGTTTGGCGGTCGCGTTCTGGTCGGCCATCGGCCTGCTCATGGTCCGCCGCCGATCCCCGCGGCCAGCGATCGCCTGATGCGACTCGTCCTCGCGCTGGCCGTGGCCCTCGCGGCGTGCGGAGGAGAAGCGGCGCGCAGCTCGCCCCCACCGAGCTCCGCGCCGCCGGCGGCCTCGAGCGCCATACCGTCGATCGACGTCTCGGACATGATGGGGGCGTTCCCGCCCACGACGTTCTTCGTCGTCCGGCCGGGGAACGTGACCGCGCTCGCGCTCTTGAACCACGCGACCAAATACACGATCTCGATCGAGGCGGGAGAGGCGCAGGTCGCGACGGCCACGCAGGCCGGGCGTGTCTACGTGCTGGATCAGACGCGTGCCGGCGCACGCCTCCGGTGGTTCCAGATCGCGAGCGGTGCGGAGGTCCGGTCTCAGCTCATCCCAGGCGCCAGCGTCGTGCCGACGGGATCGGGACACGGAACGCTCGCATTCGACGCGTCCAACGGCGAGGTGTTCGCCCTCTTGCGAGAGGGCTCGACGATGGCGATCGAGGAATTCGAGGGGTTCACGCTCAGCCTGGTGAAGCGTCGTCTTAGCGACCTGCGCTGCGGCGAGCGGATCGTCGCGAGCGCCGGTCGCGTCGTCCTGGCCTGCCTCGGCGAGGGCGGCCTGGTCCTGGACACTCCCGCGGGAGGCGCCAAGTTCAGCGCCCGAACGCCGCTCGTCGCGATCGCGATGTCCGCGAACGGCACGCTCATGGCCGGAGCGGCGGACGGTCGCCTTTTCCGTCTGGCGCCTGGAGCGACCGATCTCGAGACGATCGAGACGCTGCGCGGTCGCGGCATGCGAGTCGTCGCCGACGGGATCGCCGCCCAGGCGGACTGCTGCTTTGTCGTGGGCGTCAGCGACCGCGTCGCGAATCCGCGGATCACCGTCCTCGCGGATGGACTGACGGTCGTCAGCTTCCCTGAATCATCTTCACCCAGCGGCGGGATCCTCGTGCAGCCTCCGTTCGCCTACTACGCGGTGGGCAAGGAGGCGCGGCACATCGATCTCCAGCAGGGGTTCGCCGAGGTGATGGCGGGGTTCTCCGAGGGAGTTTTGCCGGGTGCGGTCGCCGATCGCTGAGCGCTAGCGCATCGCCTCGAGGAGCGGAGTGACGTCCCGATGGAAGACGTCCTGTTCCACGAGTGGCTTCTCGCCGAGCGCCGGGATCCGCTGGAACACGGCGTCCTCATACGTCGGGAGCTCGACCTCGTAGTACACCCCGATCGGGATCGGATCCGCTTCGTAGCTGCGCGCGACCGCGGCCGCCTTCTTCGCGATCATCTCCTGCTCGTCGGTCGGGTCTTTCACCTTGCCGTCGTAGCCCTTCTCCTCGAGCTTGTAGAGCCGCGAGCGCTTCTCGGGAAGATCCGCGCCCTCGTACCACTCCTTGGTGTAGAGGTCGTTGTAGGTGGGGCACGTCTGTAGAACGTCCACGAGCGCCGAGCCCCGGTGCCTGATCGCGCGCGCGATGATCGATGCCAGGTACTTCGGTTCGAGCGCGTACGCGCGCGCGATGAACGTGTAGCCGGACGCGATCGCCATCGCGACGGGGTTGATGCCGTCCTGGATCGCCTGCTCGGGCATCGACTTCGTCTTCTTGCCCTTCGAGAGGGTGGGTGAGGCCTGGCCCTTCGTCAGGCCATATACGTTGTTGTTGTGGACGATGTAGGCGAAGTCCGCGTTGCGCCGGCCCGCACCGACGAAGTA
>DASYSC010000197.1:0-11256 GCA_036003765.1 Candidatus Limnocylindria bacterium | reverse complement strand
CATCGTGCTCGCGGCCGGCCTCTCGACGCGGATGAAGTCCAAGACGCCGAAGGTCCTCCACGCGATCGCTGGACGTCCGCTCCTCGCGCATGTACTCGAAACGGTTCGCGCGGCGGGCGCACGTCCGCTGGTCGTGCTGTCAAAGGAGAGTGAATCCGCTCGCGAGATGCTCGATGGCGGCGCACGCGTGGCGCTCCAGGACCCTCCGCGCGGGACCGGTGATGCGGTGCGCGTCGCGCTCGCGACCGCGAATGGGGACCGCGGCGTCGCGTACATCGTGTACGGCGACACACCGCTGCTTCGCGCGGCGACGCTCGCGCGCCTTGGGGCGCTGCTGTCGGAGCGGCGCGCCGCGCTCGCGATCCTCGCCGGCGAGGTCGGCACGGACAACGCCTACGGCCGCATCGTCCGCGACAGGAGCGGCGATGTGGAGCGGATCGTCGAGGCGCGGGTCGCCTCGGCCGAAGAGAAGCTCCTGCCCGAATCCATCCTGGGCGCGTACGCTGCCGACCTCGGTTGGCTCCGGGAAGCCGTCGGTCGCCTCCGCGCGAATGAGACCGGCGAGATCTTCCTCACCGACCTGGTGGCCGAGGCGACGCGCGAAGGCAAGCGGGTCGCGGTCCACCGCACCGACGATCCGGAGGAGGGCATGGGTGTGAATACGCGAGTCGAGCTGGCCGCGGCGGAGGTCGCGCTCCGCCGGCGCATCCGCGAAGGCCACATGCTCGCGGGCGTCACGTTCCGCGATCCGGAGTCATGCCAGGTCGACGCCGACGTCCGCATCGCGGCCGACGTGGTGATCGAGCGCGGCACGATCCTCGAGGGGAAGACGCAGATCGGCGCCGGCTCGCGGGTCGGGCCGTACTCGGTGTTGCGCGATACCACCATGGGTGAGCGCTGTCGCGTCGAGAACTCGACGCTCGAGGGCGCGACTCTCGAAGACGAGGTGACGGTGGGGCCGTACTCCCATTTGCGTCCGGGTGCCTATCTAGAGCGCGGTGTATCGATCGGCAACTTCGGCGAGGTCAAGAACGCCCGCCTGAAGACCGGCACCAAGATGCACCACTTCGGCTACATCGGCGATGCCGAGATAGGCGCGCGCGTGAACATCGGCGCGGGGACCATCACCCTCAACTACGACGGGGTGAAGAAGAATCGCACCGTGGTCGGTGACGACGCGTTCATCGGTTCGGACACGCTCCTCCGCGCGCCGGTGACGGTCGGGGCGGGCGCGACAACCGGCGCCGGAGCGGTCGTAACGAGGGATGTCCCCGAGGGCATGGTTGCTGTGGGCATGCCGGCGCGCGCGATCAAGAAGGCGGATCGCCGGCAGAACAAATCGGGGGGCTCTGCCCCCCGGCCCCCGAAGTAGTGGACGCGACCACCGTCGAGGTCCTCCTTCTCGAGCTGATTCTCGTCGCGATACTCGCCGCGTTGTCGGCGAGCGAGGCCGCTCTGCATACGATCCGTCGGCCGCACGTCATCGAGGACCTGGCTTCGCGGGGGCGGCGCGGCCGACGCGCCGAGACGATGGGTCGGAAGGCGATCGAGTATCTCGCGGCCCTGCAGGTGGCGGAGTTCTTCATCGTCTTCGCGTTCTCGGGCATCGCGGCCGCATACGTCGCCCCGCGGTTGTCGGACCTCCTGCGGTTCGTCTTTGGCCCGGGTGCGCCCGTCGTCCGCGACGTCGCCGCTGTGGTCGTCACCGTCGCGGTGCTCTCCCTGGTCGCGGTGCTGTTCGGTCTGTTCGTGCCGCGCTCGATCGGTGCGCGGCACGCCCAAGGCGTGTTGCTCATCCTCGTATGGCCCCTCGAGCTCATCACTTGGTTCACGCGCCCGCTCGTCGGCGTGCTCTTCATGTTGACGCGGATCTTGACCCGGCCGTTCGGCGGCAATCCGCAGGCGGGGGCGCTCGTGACGGAAGACGACATCAAGTCGCTGGTCGAGACAGGCCAGGCCCAGGGTGTCCTCGAGGAGCGTGAGCAGCGGATGATCACCTCGATCTTCGCGATCTCGGAAAAGCCGGTGCATGAGGTCATGGTCCCGCGCACGGACATCGTCGCTATCGACGTCAACACCCCACCCGCTGAGATCCTCAAAGACATCACCAAGGTCGGTCACTCGCGCATACCGGTGTACGAGGGCTCGCCCGACAACATCATCGGCATCTTGTACGTGAAAGATCTCTTCCGCCGTCTCGCGCGGGGGGAGAAGGACGTGCAGATCCGTCCGTACCTGCGGCCCGCGCAGTTCGTTCCCGAGTCGAAGAAGATCGACGAGCTCCTCCGCGACATGCAGAAGGACAAGGTCCACATCGCGATCGTCGTCGACGAGTACGGCGGCACGAGCGGACTCGTCACGATCGAGGACCTGGTCGAGGAGATCGTCGGAGAGATCCGCGACGAATACGACGTGGAGCAGGAGATGGTCCTGCCGATCTCGGAGAGCGAGGCCCTCATGGACGCGCGCGTGCCGTTCGAGGAGGTGCGCGAGGCGTTCGCCCTCGACCTGCCGTCGTCGGAGAACTACGACACGCTCGGCGGATTCATCGTCGCGCAGCTCGGGCGCTTCCCACGTTCGGGTGAGACAGTGGAGGCCGGTGGAGCGCGCTTCGTCGTCGAGAGCGTCGAGGGGCGGCGCATCCGCCGCGTCCGGGTGGTGAAGAAGACCCCGACCGCCGAGATGGTCTAGTGGAGAAGCTCGCCCCCGGGGACGAGGACCTCATCCGGGTCGCGTCGCTCGCCCGCCAGCGCGCGTACGCGCCGTACTCCAAGTACAAGGTGGGCGCCGCGGTCCGCACGAAACGGAACAAGATCTACTCGGGGGCGAACGTCGAGAACGCGTCCTACGGGCTCACCGTCTGCGCGGAGCGCTGCGCGGTGTGGGCCGCGGTCGCGGCGGGGGAGACGAAGGACTACGACGCGATCGCGATCGTCATCGACGACGACCAGCTGCCGACGCCGTGCGGAGCGTGCCGTCAGGTGATCGCCGAATTCGCGCCCGACCTGCGCATCGTGCTCGCGACGACGGGCGGGCTGCGCAAGACGACCACGCTGACCGCCCTGCTGCCTGATCCATTCCTCCCCGGGAATCTGACCTAGCGACCCAGCGCCAAGCGACCCACCTCGCGCCAGACGTCACCCCCCTCCTCGACGACGGCGACGGTATCGACGCGAAACTCATCCCCGAACGACACGTCGCGAAGTGCTCGCCATGACCGCTCGGCTTGCTCGTCGTCGCGGACGTTTCGCGGGTTCAGCAATGTGACGTGCGGTAGGGAGGGTTTCCTCGTCCCGAGAGCGTTACAGAGTCGAGCAAGGCCGTCTTCGTAGTCGTTCACCGCCAAGGCGACACCCTTCAAAGGCCGCTCATCGAGCCGGATCGCCCGTCCCAGGTGCAAGCGAAAGGGTTGGATCGCGGCTGGGACAAGAGAGAGCCGGGCTTCGGTCTCCGCGTCAAGATCGTGCACGACCGTCACATGCGGCGGGATCACGCCCGCCATCAACGGGTCGTGTCCACGGCGAAAGACGTCGACCCAATCGCTGAGAGCAGCGGGAAGAAAGATAACGATGGCGCGTCGCCGTGGCGTGGCCGTGGCTAACTCGAAGTCTGCGCGTCGGTGAGCGCCCGGTAGAACGCGGTGGCGCGGGTCATCGAGAGCTCGCGGAGACCGCCGCTGATCCGCTCCTCGGCGTGCTCCCCGGCCGACTCCAGGTGCAGCACGCCGTAGTCGCGGATCATCGAGAGGGGAAACGGGCGCGCGAGGCTCGCGTCCTGGATGCGATCGAGCAGCAGGGCGGCCTGGTTGCGATTGAACACTCCCCAGCGCGCGATCACGCGCCGATCGGTGAGCACGAACCATTTCGCGCTCCAGGGGAGCCAGCGGATGAGGATCCAGAGCGTGAGGAGCACGAACACCGCGAGGCAGGCGACCGTCAGCCACGGCTGCGTGCTGGTGAAGTAGAGCGCGAGGACGATGAGGGCCAGGTCGAGGATGATGAGCGGCTCCCAGAGAAAGAGCGGCCGCGTTGCGAGGATGACCTTCTCGCTCGGCTCCAGGATGAGGTCGCGCGGAGCCGTCATCGCGGGCGAATTCTAGGCGTGTCGGCGTTCAACCGGCCGAGGGCTTGCGATGTTGCGGCCTTCCGCCGCGGCCGCGAACATCGCGTCTCGCGGTGCGACGCTCGTTCACCCTCGTCCTCGTCCTCGCCGTCCTCCTCACCTCGATCTACGCGCCGGGCGCCCGCGCCGCCACCAGCGAGCTCCGAGCGCTCTGGGTGGATGCGTTCGGCGACGGCATCTTCAACGAGACCCAGATCACCAAGCTCGTCGCTGCCGCGAAGTCGGCGAACGTCAACGCACTCGTGGTTCAGATCGGCCGGCGCGGCGACTGCTTCTGCAACAACGCGAGCATGCCGCGCACGCAAGCGGCGATCGCGCCGCGGCCCTTCGACCCGCTCCAAACGGTGATCGACAGGGCGCACGCCGCGGGCATCCAGGTGCATGCCTGGATCATCACGACCGCGATGTGGAACAGCTCGACGGCGCCGCTCGACCCGAGCCACGCGTTCAACCAGCACGGTCCGACCAAGACCGGCGACGACAACTGGCTCGGCGTGCGCTACGACGGCTTCCTGCGCGAGAGCGCCAGCGCGAGCGCGAACTGGTTCTTCGATCCGGGTCACCCCGACGCCGCCGACTACATCGCCGAGATGTACCTCTCGATCGCGCGCAACTACGCGATCGACGGTCTGAACTTCGACCGAGTGCGCTATCCCGATCTCACGCTTCCGGCGTGGCCCGCCGACAACGCCTGGGGCTACAACCCCGTGACGCTCGACCGCTTCCACGCGGCGACCGGACGCACCGATCGGCCGCTCCCGAACGATCCGCAATGGTCGCAGTGGCGCCGCGACCAGATCACAAACATCGTCCGCAAGGTGTACGTCGAGGCCTACGCGATCAAGCCATTCCTCCGCATCAGCGCCGACACGATCACCTACGGCGACGGGCCGCAAGGCTACGGCGGCGACTGGACGCAGACGCGTCCGTACCGCGAGACGCTGCAGGACTGGCGGGGCTGGATGGAGGAGGGGATCCTCGACACGAACATCCCTATGAACTACAAGCGCGAGCACTGCACCGCGACAGGGCCGGGCTGCTTCGGTAACCAGCGGGCGTGGTACATGAACTGGAACGAGTTCGCGAAGGACCATCAGTACGCGCGCTCCACGACGATCGGCGCGGCCGTCTACCTGAACACGATCGCCAACTCGGTCATCCAGGTACGCAAGGCGCTGGCGCCGAGCGCGGCGGGCGCCAGCGGCATCGGCTGGGTCGGTTACTCCTACCGGACGCCCGACGATCGGGCCAACGCCGGCACGCGAACCGGGGACGCGAGTCGCGCCGAGCTCATCCGCGCGCTGACGCAGCCGTCGGAGTACGACCCGGAGGTTCCGCCGGTGTTCTCGTCACCGGCGACCGTCCCGCCCATGCCGTGGAAGACCGCGGCGACGCGCGGGCACCTCGCGGGCAAGGTGACGACGAATACCGGGATCGTGATCGATCAGATCCTTGTCGAGCTGCGCGATCCCGAGACCGATGCCGTCCTGCGCTCGCGTCTCACGGACGGATCCGGGTCCTTCGCGTTCGTCGACCTGGTGCCCGGCCGCTACAAAGTCTTCGTCCCGGATGACGCCCGGGTCACGGGCAAGCGAGTCGCGCTCGTCAACGTCGGGGCCGGTGCGGTCGCCCGCGTAAGCATCACCCCGTTCGCAAAGGGGGCGGAAGGGAAGCGCCCGCCGAAGGACACGACGCCGACCTTCATGCCGCAGGAAGATCCCGATGCTGCGGACGAGCTGCCCAACGGGGAGCGCTAAGCCGGAGCGGCTTTCACCGGACGGGATGCTGTCCGCGGTTCGCGGGTCGCCGAATTGGGGGTAGAGCATCCCTTAGTCGTGCGCGCCAGGACGTGCGCCGACCGGCTGTCTCTTCGATCTTCGTCCAGAACGATGTCCGTGTGGCTCGGCCGACCTGCGTCGCGAGAGGCCGAACGCGTGGGTCGAGGCTGTACCAGCGCTGGGTCGGCAACCGAAGAGTCGCCCTGCGTTCGCCGTTCTTCGAACCGCCGCTGATCGCCGCGACCTCCCTGCCGCAGAACCGACAGAGGATCGCCGCATCCTGGATCTGTTCGGCGCAATGTGGACACGCCCGCACCATCGTCAGGTGCCTGCATCGATCGGTCCAGGTGCGCGGGCTCCCGGCGGTTTGCGATCCCCCGGTCGTCACAGTTGAGTAACGGCCTGAGAGCGCCCAGACAGCACGCGTCTAAGCTCGGGCGGCGGCTCCGGCTGGCTCGCCGGCGCCGGTCGCCGAAGCGACGAGGCGCTCGAGCATCTCAAGCGGCTCGCGCGCGATCGGCGCGATGCCGCGTAGCTCGTGCAGCGCGCGGCCGCGTCGGGACGCGATCTCCGATTCGATGAGCGAGCGGACGCCGAGCTCGTCAAGGATCTCGCGGATGCGCTCGACGTTCTCCGCGGGGAGCGGCGCCGCCGGCGCGAAGAGCGCCGCGAGGCGCTCGCGGGTCTTGCCCTGCGCGCGCTCGAACGCCAGGACCACCGGCAGGGTCTTCTTGCGTTTCGTGAGGTCGTTCATCTCGACCTTGCCGGTGCGTTCGCTCGTGGCCCAGATGCCGAGGAGATCGTCGTGTGCCTGGAAAGCTTGTCCAAAGGCGTCGCCGAAGCGCGCGAGCGTTGCACGTACCGAGCGATCGTCCGTCGCGAGCACCGCGGCACCCTCCGCCGCGGCCGCGAAGAGCGCGCCGGTCTTCTTCGCGGCCATCGCGCGGTACCGCTCGGTCGTCACATCGGTCCGCGTTTCAAATGAGATGTCCAGGAACTGCCCTTCGCAGACCCGCATGCACGCCTGATCCACGAGCCCGGCGAACGCGAGCACCCGCTCCGCCGGGAATCCGCGAAGGCGCTGCACCGCGAGCCGCGACACCGCGAACATCCCGTCGCCGGCGTTGATCGCTTGGGGCACGCCCCACACGCTCCAGACTGTCGGCCGGTGATGGCGGGCCGGGTCTTGGTCCTCGATGTCGTCGTGGATCAGGGTGAAGTTGTGGAGAAGCTCGATCGCCGCGGCGGCCGGAAGCGCCGGGCGGGCGTCCCCGGTCAGGGCTTCGTAGACCAGCGTGCACAGGACCGGGCGGAGACGCTTCCCGCCTCCGCCGCGCTCGGCGTCGAGCCCGAGGTGGTACAGCATCATCCCGTAGAAGGGCTGGAGCGCCGGCTCCGCTTGGCTGAGAAGAGCGCGGATCTCTTCGTCGGCGGCGGCGATGTGCGCTTCGAGGCTGCGGCCCACCAGAACCTGATGATAGGCGCGGGCCCGGGGGCGAAGGCCACCGCCTATTCGTACCATTGACGCGACGTGGCATCTCGCACGTACCGTGCGGAGGCGATCGTCCTCAAGACGAACGACTTCGCCGAGGCGGATCGCATCCTCGTCCTCTTCACGCGCCATTTCGGCAAGGTACGCGTCGTCGCGAAGGGCATCCGTCGCGCGACGAGTCGTATGGCCGGGCACGCGGAGCCGCTCACGCACGCCACGTATCAGCTCGCGCGCGGTCGTGAGCTCGACGTGCTCACCGGGGCCGAAGCGCGCGCCATCTACCGAGACATGCGCGACGATCTCGCGCTCATCGCCGCCGGCTGGTACGTCGCCGAGCTCGTCGATCGGTTTACCGCCGATCGCGTCCCGTCGGCGCCGCTCTTCGACCTGCTCGAGACCGCGCTCCGCTCGCTCGATGCCGGCACCTCGGCTCCAACGGTGTGCCGGTGGTTCGACCTGCACCTCCTCGACCGCTCCGGCTTCCGTCCCGAGCTGGGTGTCTGCGCGCAGTGCCGCACCTCCCTTGCCGAGGTGACGAACGCCTGGGAGCCCGCCGCCGGCGGTGCGATCTGCGCGACCTGCGCGGCGCGCATCAGCTACGTCGCTCCACTGTCCGTCCGCGCTCTGAAGTCACTGCGGTACCTGCTGGTGAGCGACCTCGAGACGGCTGCGCGGCTTCGTCTGGACGCGACGCTCGCGCACGAGCTCGACCGGCATCTGCGCGCGTTCCTGCGCTACGTGATCGATCGCGACATCGCGACCGCCCGGCTCATGGACGAGCTCCGCGACCTGAAGCAGCCCGCGCGCGTCTCGTGAAGACCGCCCCGCGGGTGGAGGACGTCGCCGAGAAGCTCACCTCGCTCGCGAAGCGGCGAGGCTTCGTGTTCCCGTCGAGCGAGATCTACGGCGGCGCCGGTGCGACCTGGGACTACGGCCCCCTCGGCGTCGAGCTCAAGCGGAACGTGAAGGACGCGTGGTGGCGGGCGATGGTGCAGGTACGTGGGGACATCGTCGGCCTCGACGGCGCGATCCTCATGCATCCGCGGGTGTGGGAAGCCTCCGGCCACGTCGAGAACTTCATCGATCCCCTCGTCGAGTGCCGCAACTGCCGCAAGCGTTTCCGGGTCGACGACCTTCCGGATGGCGACGCGCTGATGGACGCGTGGCGTTCGAAGCGCCTCGATCTGTCGGGCGTTGCGTGTCCCAACTGCGGTGAGAAGAAGCTCGCCGACCCGCGCCGCTTCAACCTCATGTTCAAGACGTTTGTCGGTCCGGTCGAGGACGAAGCTGCGGTCGCGTGGCTCCGGCCCGAGACCGCGCAGGCCGTGTACGTGAACTTCGACAACGTGCAGCAAGCCATCCGACGCAGGCTCCCCTTCGGGGTCGCGCAGGTGGGAAAGGCGTTTCGGAACGAGATCACGCCCGGGCAATTCATCTTCCGCTCACGCGAGTTCGAGCAGATGGAGATGCAGTACTTCTGTCGTCCGGATGACGCGCCGCGGCTGTTCGAGGAGTGGAAAGAGGAGCGGATGCGGTGGCACCGCTCGCTGGGCATACCTGCCGACCGGTTGCATTTCCGCGAGCACGCCGAGAACGAGCGGGCGCATTACGCCGCTGCGGCGACGGATATCGAGTTCCTCTTCCCGTTCGGCTGGAAGGAGCTCGAGGGGATCCATAACCGCACCGACTACGACTTGCGGCGGCACTCGGAGTATTCGGGCAAGAAGCTCGAGTACTACGACGACGTGACCGGCGAGCGGTTTGTCCCCTACATCGTGGAGACAGCGGTGGGCGCCGATCGCGCGACCTACGCGATCCTCTGCGCGGCGTACGACGAAGAGCCGGACAAGGACGGGATTCGAGTCGTTATGCGGCTGCATCCCGGCCTCGCACCGTACAAGGTCGCGGTGCTGCCCTTGTCGAAGAAGCCAGAGCTGTCGGCGGTCGCGCGTGAGGTCTGGGCGGCGGTGCGACCGCATTTCATGTCCACGTACGACGAGACCCAGGCGATCGGCCGCCGCTACCGCCGGCAGGATGAGATCGGCACGCCGCTCTGTGTGACCGTCGATTTCGTGTCGCTCGTCGATCGCGCGGTCACCATCCGCGAGCGCGACTCGATGGGGCAGATCCGCGTGCCGATCGCTGAGCTCGTCCCCGCCCTTCGCGAGAAGCTCGGCGCCTGAACTCCAGGGCGCCGCTCAGGCGGCACTCGCGCTCCTCTTCTTCACCGCGGGCCTGCGCACGCCGCTCCTCGCCCTGCTCGCGCTTCGGCGACCGCGCAATCTTGTCGCGGTCGTCCTGCCCTACGTTTCCCTGGGCATCTTCGCGGTCGTCGTCAAGGATCCCGCCGTCGCCCTTATCGCGTTATCGCCGGCTCCGCTCATCGGTCCTCGTCTTGCGCGAGCCATCGGAGCGCGGGAAGAGTCGGTCGGCGCGCTCATGATCGGCACGATCGTGCTGTCGCTGCCCATCCTCATGGCCGCGGTCACCGGGGTGGCAACGACCGTGAACATGGCGCTCTTCGCGTTCGTCTTTGGCGCCGCGATCGCGGGCACGATCCCCACCGTTCGGGACGCGATGCTTCCGGTGACCGACGGAGCCCGGTATGTGGCGGTCGCGATTCTCCTTGTGGCGGCAGCGATCGCCGGCGCCTCGCTCCTGGACGTTCGCGCGTTCGTCCTCGCCGGCGCGGTCCTCGTCATCGGCGCGCTATCTGCGGCGATCGGTGCCGCGGCCTTCCGCGGAGATCCGCTCGTCGCGGCGATCGGGGGCGGGTCGCGCGACCCGGCCGTCGCGGCCGCGCTCGCGATCACATCCGGGCTCGCCGGTGCCGGCTCGGTGCCATTCGCGTACGCGGTGCTGATCGGGCTAGCGGTGGCCTTCGGGAAGCTCGTCGTCCGCCGTCAGTCGTGACGCGAAGCGCTGCGCGAGCAGCGTCGCGGCCGAGGTCAGCGCCGCGGTGGCCGACTCCCAGAACATCCGCTTGGCCCGCGGGCCCGTTTCGACCTCGCCGATCTCCTTGCGGAGCGCCTCGCGGAAGCGCTTCCGGGTACTTCCCTTGAGGCGGTCGAGCCGGCCGCCGAGCCGCTGGATGATCTGATCGAGCTCCTTCTCGCCACGCGCCTGACGCGCGCTCCGGATCCGCGACGCGAGCGCGATGCCGACCACCGCGGCGAGAGACCCGAGCGTTCCGAAGACCGCGAGCGGCTGGCGTCGCGCGATCCGGCGCGGATCGACGTCTTCCGAAAGACGCGCGCGCAGGTCCGCGAGGTCGGTGTCGATCTCGCGGCGGAGTGCGGCTAGCTCGCGCTCCGTCCGAGCAGACGCGCTTTCGCCCACCGAATGGTCTCCTTTACCGAGTTGATCGTGCGCGTAGGCCCGTGCAGCTCGAGCTTGCTGTAGCCGCTGTAGCCGGTCGCGCCCGTCAGGATCAAGAGCGTGATCGTCACCAGGAGCGCCGCAAGCACCAGCTCCGGCAGGAAGAGGAAGGCCACGACGCCGATCGCGATGAGCACGATCGCGCCGAGGAGTCCCGGTAGGATCATGCGCCCGCGTAGCGTGAGGATGAGGAGCGCGATGGCCGCGCCGACCGAGAGGCCAAGCACCAATGTTCCGAGCCAATCGCGCGGCACGAGCGCGACGAGAGCGATCACAAGGACGACCAGCGTGATGACCGTTGTGAAGGCAAGGGCCGCGGCGATCCCGAGCCAGATCGCGGCGCGTTTGTTCGCGGCCAGCAGCTCCGCGATCTCTTGGCGGGGTAGCTCGAGCTGCTTGCGGATATACGTCCGGATGTTCCCGCGGATGCGGCCGAGGAGCGTGCGATAGCCGGGGCGTTCGTACACGGGCCGCGACTGTACCGCA
>DASYSC010000196.1:0-2641 GCA_036003765.1 Candidatus Limnocylindria bacterium | reverse complement strand
CCGGAGCCCTCGCGGCTGAAGGTCGTGATCGTCGTGGAGGACGAGCAGGCGATCGGTGCCTTGATCGCGGACGCCATCTCCGACGAGCCGGGCTTTTGCGCGATCCACGTCGGGGATCCTGCCGCGGCGATCGAGGCCACGACGCACGTCCACCCCGACGTCCTGGTCGTGGACGTCCGCCTCCCCGGTATGAGCGGTTTCGATCTCTACGATCGGCTCCGGAAAGACCCGCGCACGAAAGAGGTGCCGGTCCTCTTCGAAACGGCGACGGGATCGGAGAGCACCGACGAGTTCCGGCGTCGCGGTATCGCCACGTATGTCAGAAAGCCGTTCGACCTGAACGAGCTCGTCGCCTACGTCAAGCGGCTCGCGGCGAGCCCGAGCTCGGGCTCGGGCTAGCGGCGCGCCGAGCGCGCCCGTTCTTCCGCGACCCGATTGACCTCGGCCTTCGTAGCCTGCGAGCTCTCCATCAGGCGGCTGAACGCCTCGCGGTCGAGGGCCATGACCTCGAGGGCGGTCTTTGCGCGCACCGTCGCCACGCGTGGGGCGTCGTTGAGCAGGCCGACCTCACCGAAATACTCGCCGGGACCGAAGGTGCTCACCATCACCTGCGCGCCATCCGGTCCCCGACGGGTGGCCTCGGCCTCGCCCTTGATCACCATGTAGAAACGGTCGGCTGGCTCACCTTCGCGCAGCACGATCTCGCCCGGCGCGAAGACGAGGAGCTCGGCCTTGCTCGCGGTCTCCGCCGCGACCTCTTTGGGCTCACCCGGAAAGACGCGCTCGATGTCCTTCAGCTCCTCGATGTAGCGCTCGGCGTGGAGGACCGCGGTCGTGGCGTCGCCGACGGCCGTGGTGATCTGCTTCGCGAGCTGCGCACGGGTATCGCCTGCCGCATACACGCCCGGGATGCTGGTCCGCATGAACTGATCGGTGATGAGGTACCCGTTCTTGTCGTGGTCGATGTGCTGCTTGAAGAGATAGCGGCCGACGGGCTTGAAGCCGATGAACACGAAGACGCCCTCCACGTTGACCCGCTCGCGCTTCCCGTCGCGATCGATCTCGATCCACTTGACGTCGCCATTCCCGCCGATCTCCGTCACTGCGGCGGGCGTGATCGGCTCGACTTTGTCCATCTTGAGCAGGCGGTCCTGGAGGATCGCTTGCGCGCGGAACTCGTTCCTGCGGTGGACGACGTAGAGCTTCTTCGCGAAGCGCGTGAGGAACAGGCCTTCCTGGAAGGCCGAGTCGCCGCCTCCGATCACGGCGAGGTCGGCCCCCTTGAAGAAGGCGCCGTCGCAGACCGCGCAGTACGAGACGCCACGGCCGTGGTACTCCGCCTCGCCGACGACCCCGAGCTTGGTCGGCTCGCCGCCCACGGTGACGATGACCGCGTACGCGGAGAGCTCCGTGCCATCCTCGAGCTGGACGATCTTGCGGTCGCCCTCGGTCCGTATCTCTTTCACGGGCTTATAGGTCTCGATCTTGAGACCGAATTTGAGCGCGTGCTCAGCCATTTTCTGCGCGAGCTCGGCGCCCGTCACCGACTCGAACCCGGGGTAGTCCTCGATGAGCTCGGTGTTGAGGATCTCTCCTCCGACATCCTTCGAGTCCAGAAGGATCGTCTTCATGTTGGCGCGCGCCGCGTACAGGCCGGCGGTGAGACCGGCGGGCCCGCCGCCGACGATGATGAGGTCGAACTGGTTCACGGGGATCCTTTCAGGAAGCTCTCTCACACTAGAACAATTGGCCATTCCCGAACGATTCCTCGCGCTCGGTGATTCCTTCACCATCGGCACCGGAACGACGCCCGATCGCTCGTTCCCCGCGGTGCTCGCGGCGATCTGGCGCGACCATGGCGCGAAGGTCGAGACCTCGAATCCGTCGGTGAACGGCTACACGAGCGACGATCTCATCGCCGAGGAGCTGCCGCTCGTCGCGGCGTTCGATCCTGACCTCGTGACAATCTTGATCGGCGCGAACGACATCGTCCAGGGTTCAGGAGAAGATCGCTACCGCGCACAGGTCGCGCGCATCCACAAACGCATCCGCGCCGACGCGCTGGACGCCCGCGTGATCGGATTGCCGCAGCCGGACTGGTCCCTCGCGCCAGCGGCCGCGGGGTTCGGCGATACGGCGGTGATCAGGCGGACGATCGAGCGCTTCAACGAGATCGCGCGTGAGGAAGCCGAGCGTGCCGGCGGAATGTGGGTCGATCTCTTCCCGCTCATGCGGGAACAGGCGCGGAAACGTATGTTCGCCTCCGACGGATTGCACCCCTCCGCAGAGGCGTACGCGGAATGGGCTCGCGAACTCAGCCGAGCGTCGGTTTGGTCACCATGAGGAGCACGATCACCACGACGATGACCGCGAGGAGGATACCCAGGAAGCGCGCGTTCGCGGAGTAGCGTGCGTATTCCTCGCTCTGCGGGCCTGCGGTCTCGAGCGCGTGGATCTGATTCCGCAGCGCCGGCGTGTAGACGAAGAAGCCGAGCGCGACGGCGATGGCCCAGAGGACGAGCCCGCCGGCGATCCAGAACGTGTTCAGACGCAGGTCGCCGATGAACACCAGCATCAGGCCGGTGACCGCGAGGAGCACGTACGCGGGGTTCGCGAACCAGTCGTCGAGACGCTTGATGCC
>DASYSC010000195.1:0-4576 GCA_036003765.1 Candidatus Limnocylindria bacterium | reverse complement strand
TCTTCCGGTCGCATCACGCCGCGCTCGACCGCGCGCCGCATCGTCGATTCGAGGGCGTCCCCCTCGACGCGCGAGAGGAGCTCGGCGAAGAGCGCCTGGTTCACCCAGTCGACGCGCTCTCCCTTTCCGCGGGTCGACCCCACGAAGTTGAAGAGATGGACGATCGACGCGGCCGGCTGCCTCGCATACACGACCAAGGGGTGCCCCTCGCTGAGCCAGCACATCGTGATCTGTCGACCTTCGCGTTCGACCTGCTCGGTCTGGATCGCCCCGCGCTCTTCGGCGATGTTGAAGAGCGTTTCGAGAAGGAGCCGTCGCTGCGACCTGCCGCGCGCGAGCCCGCCGGGCTGATCGGCGCGTGAGAGCGGATCGAGGACGGCCTCGACGGCCGGGATGCGCCGCGTGTCCTTGCTCGTGACCGTGTCGATGCGGCGCAGCACGCGCACCAGGTGGAAGAACGTCTCGGCCACAAGCGGCGAGGAAATGTTCGGAGCGAGCATCTGCTTCGCCTTCGCCCGCGCGCGACCCTCGAGCTTGGCGAGGACCGTGCCCTGGTCGACGCCCGCGTCGATTCGCTGTTCGAGCACGCTCGAGGCTTCCTTCTCGGAGAGCGGCACGACGCTCGTGACGAAGTCGCCGCGCGCCATCGCTCGCGCGTGCAGCGCGACGAGCTGATCGAGGAGCAGCACGGCGAGACGGCGCTGCTCCTTCTCGGATTCGGGCGAGGCCGTGGGGACGACCGCGGGCACATGCGGCTCGGTCCGAGCATGAACGCGGACGCCTCCGCGCCGCTGGGGCGTGCGCCGCACCGGTTCGGCGATCGCGGGCTTGTCCACCTGCGTGTCGTCGGCGCGTAAGGCGGTCCGCGTCCATCTCGCCTGCGGGATCAGGTCCTCAAGGAGGAAGACGTCGTCGCGGAGGTACGGCGAGTCGCGCAGCTCGTTGGCGAGCGACTTATCCCCGGCGATGAGGTACACGTGCTTGTCTTCGTCCTTGATCGCCTTGCAGAGCGCGTTGAGGTCGCGGTCGCCAGAGACGATGAACCAGACCTCGATGTCCTGCCGATCCTTGTAGAGCAGCTTCAGCGCGCGGGTGATGAGCACCGCGTCGGATCGGCCTTTGAGGAGCCGGCCGCTCATGCGCTGAGCGACGGCGATCGGCTCCATCCCGGTGAACTCGAGCGCCATGAGGAGTGTCTCGTCCTGCGCCGCGACCTCCTGTCCGAAGATCGCGAGCTTCACGCGGACCGGGCCGAACTCCGCGGCTTTTTGCAGGATCGCTTGCAGGACCGAAAGCGTCGATGGCAGCGCGCCGGTGGTGTGCTGGCGCAGGGTGTAGTAGACGTTCTCCCAGTCAATGAGGAGAGCGACGTCAGGCAACAGTTTTCTCCGTTATGGGCTCGCGCGCCGCCTGACTCGTTCGCGGATCGCGGATTTCCACCGCGGTCTCGCGCTTTTGCTCTCCCTCGTCCGCTACCCCGGTCTACCGAGGCTCGGCCGTGAGCGCGTCCATCACGAACGCTTCAGTCGTCACGCGCGCCGTTTTCAATAAGTCTAGCGTCTAACGGGCCCTATGACCATCACGAACCGGGATCTGTCGGATCTCGTCCATGTCGCCTCCTCGCGCGGGGCGAGCTATGCCGACGCGCGAACGGTCGAGCGCGAGCACGAGGCGGTGAGCGTGAAGGACGGCGCGGTCGAGTCGGTGACGCGCACCGCTGATCGCGGGCTCGGCTTCCGCGTCGTGCACCACGGCGCCTGGGGCTTCGCTGCGACGGACCGGACCGACGACCCGTCGCTGCGCGGGCTCGTCGACGAAGCGTTCCGTCGCGCCGCAGCCTCGGCCTCGGTGCAACGCCGGACCGTCACGCTCGCGCCGATCGCGCCGCAACACGGTGAGTACCGCACGACACTCGAGCGCGATCCCTTCGCGGTCCCGCTCGCCGAGCGCATCGAGCACTTACGTGCGGTCGACGCGACCTCGATCGGACCGAACATCAAGACTCGGCGTTCGTCCGTCGCGGCCTACCGGATGCGCAAGCATCTTGTGACCAGCGAGGGAACGGATGTCACCCAGGAGATCGTCGAGACGGGCGCCGGCCTCGCGGTCCTCGCGGTGAAGGCCGGTCGGAAGCCGGCGAGCCGGTACGACTCGCGCCTGGTGCGACAGGCCGGGTGGGAGTACGTCGAACAGCTCGACCTCGTCGCGCGGGCGGCGCGCTACCGCGATGACGCGGAAGCCACGCTCGACGCACCGCTCGCCGAGGAGCGCCCGACGACACTCGTGTTCGCTCCGGAGTTCCTCGCGCTGCTCGTACACGAATCCTGCGGCCACCCGACCGAAGCGGACCGTCTGCTCGAGCACGAGGTCGCGTTCGCCGGCACGACGTTCATGTGGCCGGCAGATCGCGGCACTCTCCGCTACGGATCTGGGCACGTCTCGATGACTGCGGACGCGACGGTCCCCGGCGGCATGGGGACGTTTGGCTGGGACGACGACGGTGTTCCCGCGATGCGGACGAAGCTCGTCGACAAAGGCATCTTCGTCGGGTACCTCACCTCGCGGGAAACGGCCGCTGCGCTCGGGGTGCCGGTGGCGATCGGCTCCGCGCGCGCGGAGGGCTGGCAGCACTTTCCGATCGTGCGGATGGTGAACGTGAGCCTCGATCCCGGCGCAACCCCGTACGCGGATCTGCTGGGCGATGTCGAGTCGGGGCTGCTCATGGACGCTCCGGCGTCGTACTCCCTCGACGACAAGCGGCAGAACTTCCACTTCTCGACGCAGTCCGCGCGCGTCATCCGCAACGGTGCGCTCGAGGGCTACGTGCGCGGCGTCTCGTTCCAGTCGCTGACGCCTGAGTTCTGGGGGCGATGCGACGGCGTCGCCGACGACTGGGAGCTTCATGGCTTTCTGTCTTGTGCCAAGGGCGAGCCGCTGCAGCTCATGCGCGTCGGGCATGGCGCGGCGCACGCGCGCTTCCCGGACGTGCCCATCGAGGTGCGTGACTAGCGGCCGAGGGGGCTCCGCCCCCTCGAGCCCCCTCTTCGGCCCGGATCGGTTGCTGCAGCCGCTCCGCGAGGCGCTGCGCGGCGTTCAGGCCGACGAGGCCGATGCGCACGTGCATCGCCGTCGCGCCGCGATCAGCCGCTACTCGCACAGCTCGATCCATCAGAACGCGGTCTCCGACGAGACGCACGTCCGCGTTCGCGCGATCGTCGGAAAGGCGGTCGGGGTGGTCACGACGAACTCGCTGGGGGTCGCCGACCTGCGCCGCGCGCTGGCCGACGCCGCCGCGCTCGCCCGCGCCAGCCGGCCCGACGACGAGTGGCCGGGGGTCGCCGAGCCCGAGCAGATCCCGAGCAGCGCGGCCTTTCACGAAGAGACCGCGCGCACCGACGCGCTCACGCAGGCGCGGGCCATCGGAGCGATCTGCGCGGTCGTCCCGAAGGGGATGCGCGCTGCCGGCACCTCACAGATCGAGATCACCGAGGACGCCGTCGCGACCTCCCGCGGCGTGGCGGCGTACGCACGGGCGACCATGGCCTACCTCCGGGCGCTGGTGCAGAGCGAGAGCCACGGCGGCTCCGGATACGCGGAAGATCTCTCGATGCGCGCGGACGGACTCTTCCCAGAGCGCGTCGCCGCGCGTGCCGCCGAGAAATGCGCGCTCGACCGCGACCGCCGGCAGCTCCCGACCGGTGACTACGAAGCGGTTTTCGAAGAGCTCGCCGTCGCCGAGATACTCCGGATCGTCTCGATCACGGGCCTCGGCGCGCAATCCGTGCGGGAGGGCCGGTCGTTCATGGCCGGTCGGATCGGCGAGCGGGTGACGGGCGATGCGTTCACGCTCTGGGACGACGCGCTCGACGCGCGCACCCTTGGGATCCCTTTTGACGTGGAAGGCACGCCGAAGCATAAGGTGCTGCTCGTCGAGAAGGGCGTCGCGCGCGGACCGGTCTACGACCGCGCATTGGCAAGAGCCATGGGGACGCGCTCCACCGGGCACGCCGCCGACCCGTCGCGGTATACGCCCGGCGGACACGCCGGCAACCTGACGATGGCCGGCGGCGCGGCAACGCGCGAGGAGCTCATCGGTGCGGTCGGGCGCGGCGTGCTGATCACGCGCTTCCACTACACCAACACGCCCGACCCGCGGGCGGCGACGATGACCGGAACCACACGCGACGGCACGTTTCTCATCGAGGACGGAAAGATCACCGCGGCGCTTGCGGATGTCCGCTACACGATGAGCGCGCTCGACCTCTTCGCGGGCATCGAGCTGCTCGGTCCGCAGCGGCTCGCGCGGGACTGGTGGAGCTCGAACGGGATGGGCTCAGTCGTGTGCCTCGTACCTCCGATGAAGGTGCGCGGCGCGACGATCACTGGATCGAGCCCGCTCTAATACCGCGAGGCGGCTCAGGAAAAATGCGAGTGCGTGAAGACGATCACGCTGTCGCCAACGGCTCGCGGCGATGAACGACCCGGACCGGCTTCCTGCCGCCCGCTCCCCGAGAGACGGTGGACAATGGAAACGTGACGTCTGGCCGACTCACCCGGCGGCGATTGCTCGTCCTCG
>DASYSC010000194.1:0-32245 GCA_036003765.1 Candidatus Limnocylindria bacterium | reverse complement strand
CATCGAGCTCTACGAGGGCACGAACGCCGAGACCTACCCGAAGATGGTCGCGGCTAGAAAGACGACGCCCGACCAGCCGATCGTGAACTTCGGCTTCGTCAACGCCGACGCGAACGCGAAGGGCGACGTCGACGACATGTGGGAGTCGCTCGACCCGGCGAACGTTCCGACGCTCAGCAACGTGATCGACACCTTCAAGCGTAAGGACAACAAGGGCATCGCCTGGGGGATGGTCGGCATCGGCCTCATGTACAACACCGACAACGTCAAGACGCCGCCGACGTCGTGGATGGACTTCTGGGACGCGAAGTACAAAGGACGGCTCGCGCTCTCCAACGGCAACCACTACCTCTCCGGCCTCGTCACCACGACGCGCGCGATGGGCGGCAAAGAGAGCGACCCCGCGGCGATCGACAAGACCCTGAAGCTCATGTCCGACAAGGCGAAGGAGGGCCAGATCAGGCTCTTCTTCCTCTCCAACGACCAGGTCAAGCAGCCGATGATCCGCGGCGAGGTCTGGCTCTCAGGCTGGTTCAACAGCTCCGTCGACATCTGGGCGAACCAGGAGAAGGGTCCGTTCGGGTACGCCGCGCCGAAGGAAGGACAGATCGCGTTCACCCTGTACCACCACGTGGTGAAGGGGTCCACGCCGGCGCAGAAGTACCACGCCGAGAAGATCATCAACATGATGAACGAGAAGAAGTGGCTCAGCCGGTACTGCAACCTCACGCACAGCATCCCGGTGGCGAAGGACATCGAGCTCGACAAGGCGCTCGCCGACCAGGAAGCGTTCAAGACAAAGAACATCGAAGGATCGATCCAGCTCGACTGGCCGACGATCGCTTCGAAGAACGCCGAATGGAACGACCGCTTCAACAAGGAGGTCGTTGCCTACGTCAAGTGAGCGCTGACGGCGCGCGCGCGAGCGATGTCATCGAGCTGCGCGACGTCACCCGCTCGTTCGGCGAGGTCGTCGCCGTCGACCACGTCTCACTAGGCATCCGGCAGGGCGAGTTCTTCGCTCTGCTGGGTCCTTCGGGTTGCGGGAAGACGACGACGCTTCGCGTCATGGCTGGCTTCGAGCGGCCGTCGAGCGGCGACGTGTACCTCCGCGGCCGGCGCGTGAACGACGTGCCGCCGTATCGGCGCGAAACGAACCTCGTGTTCCAACAGCTCGCGCTCTTCCCGCACATGGACGTGTACGACAACGTCGCGTTTGGACTGCGGGTGAAGCGGCGGCCGGCGGCGGAGGTTGGAGACAGGGTCCGGAGCGTGCTCCAGCTCGTCGATCTCGCGGGCTACGAACGTCGGCGTATGCACGAGCTGTCCGGCGGGCAGCAGCAGCGCGTCGCCATCGCCCGCGCGCTCGTCAACGAACCGGCGGTGCTGCTGCTGGACGAGCCACTCGGGGCCCTCGACCTGAAGCTACGCCTGCAGATGCAGCGCGAGCTCAAAGCGATGCAGCGCCGCTCGGGCACGACCTTCGTCTATGTCACGCACGACCAGGGCGAGGCGTTGGCGATGGCAGATCGGGTCGCGGTCATGCAGCTCGGGAAGATCGCGCAGCTCGGCGCGCCCGAGCACATCTACTCGAAGCCGGCGACACGCTTCGTCGCCCACTTCATCGGCGACACGAACATCATCCCGGTGACGGTGCGCGAGCGCGCAGCGGACGGCAACGCGATCCTCGAGGCGAACGGGCTCCGTTTCGCGGCGACCGACGCGGACGCGCGCCCTGGCGAGACGCGCCACGTGTCGCTCCGGCCGGAGAAGATCCGCATCGCCGCGGCGCACGCCGCGCGCCCGGACGGTCACGGCGGCACGGTCACCGACGTGACGTTCCTCGGTCCGCTCACCCGATACGAGGTCTCCGTCGGCGAGGGTGTGCGCCTCGTGGTGCAGACGCAGACGGAGTCGGAGGAACACTTCCGCAGAGACGACCGCGTGTCGCTCAGCTGGCTGCCGAACGCGCCCGTCGTACTCAAGGACTGAGCGCGATGGCCGCGGCGTTCGCGTTCGTCGCGCGGCGCCGCGCGTCGCTGCAGCTCATCCCCGCCTTCGCTCTCACCGCGGGGATCTTCGCGTCGGCGATGCTGCTGCTCTTCTCGTACAGCGCGTACACCTTCCGCGGGGGGCAGCTCACCGAGGAGGTGAGCTTCCTCGCATGGCAGAAGTTCTTCACCGACCCCTTTTATTTCGGTGTGGTTGCCAAGACACTACAGCTCGCGCTCGGGGTGACCGCCGCCGCGCTCGCCATCGGCTATCCGACGGCGTATGCGCTGACGAAGGTACGCAGCTCGAAGCTCCTCGTCGCGGCGTACATCATCATCTTCTCGCCGCTCCTGGTGAGCCTTGTCGTGCGCGTATACGGTTGGCTGCTTCTGCTTTCCGACAACGGGGTGATCAACCAGGCGCTCCTGGCGATCGGCGTCATCGCGCAGCCGATCCGTCTGATCTACAACGAAATCGGCGTCGTCATTGCGCTGGTGCACATTCTCCTGCCGTTCATGATCTTCCCGATCCTGAGCGTGCTCCTGCAGTTCGACCACGCACTGCGTGAGGCGGCGAACGACCTCGGCGCGAACCGTGTGCAGGCGTTCCTCCGGGTGGTCTTCCCGATGAGCCTGCCGGGCGTCGTCGCCGGCTGCCAGATCGTCTTTACGCTCGCGATCAGCGCCTTCGTCACGCCTGAGCTCCTCGGCGGCGGCAAGGTGCAGGTCCTTTCTCGGGCGATCTGGTTCAACGTGGTGGACGTGAATTGGCCGCTCGCGGCGGTCGAGGCGATCGTGCTGCTTGCTCTGGCACTCGCTGCGCTCGCCGTCTTCGACCTCGCCGCCCGTTCGCTCCGCGCGATGCGGCCGACGGGATCGCCACGCCCGCGACGCGACTCGCCCGGTGGCTTCATCGATGGCTTCCTGCGGATCGTGCTGTTGGCGGTGCTCGCCTTCGTCCTGTCGCCGCTCGTCTTTGTAGTGATCAACTCGTTCAATGGCTCGGCTTTCAACAGCTTCCCACCGCAGGGATTCTCGCTGCAGTGGTACCAATTCGTGCTGGGCTATGCGCCGTTCCGCGAGGGGATGGTGAACTCGCTGATCATCGCTTCGGCCTCGACGCTCGTGGCAGTGGTGGCCGGAATGCTGGCGGCTCTCGCGCTGACCCGCGGCCGGGTCCGCGCGCGCGGGGCCTTCAACGCATTCTTTCTTTCTCCCCTGGTCATGCCGCGAGTGGCGGTCGGCATCGCCGTGTTCATCCTGCTCATCCGGCTGCGGCTCTTCGGCACGACGGGCAGCCTCGTCCTCGTCCACGCGATGCTGTCACTGCCGTTCGCGCTCGTGCTGCTCACCGCGAGCCTGGTCAACGTGAACCGCACGCTGGAGGAGGCGGCGATGGACCTCGGGGCCGGGCCACTCCGGACGTTCTGGAGCGTGACGCTGCCCCAGATCCGGGCCGGGCTCATCGTGGCCGCCGTGTTCGCGTTCATCACCTCGTTCGACGAGACGGAGGCGTCGATCTTTCTTGTGCGCCCCTCGAACACGACGCTTCCGATCCAGATGTTCCTCTACCTCGAGCAGTACCAGAATCCGACTCTCGCGGCGCTCTCCACCCTGCTCATCGCGGCGACCATCGTTTTGGTCGTCGTCGCGCTGCGGTTTGTCCGAGGCGCCGAGCTCGCGCGCCTGGTGGCGCGACGGTAGGGCCGCCGGTGACCGGCGGGGCCACGCTCAGCGCCGACGGGCGCTACCGCTATCGCCTCTGGCGTTCCTGGGATGCGTCGCGTCCGCGCGTTGCGTTCGTGATGTTGAACCCCTCGACGGCCGATGCGCGGCGCGACGATCCAACGATCCGCCGTTGCATCGGATTCGCGCGGGGCTGGGGGTTCGGCGGGGTCGAGGTCGTCAATCTCTTTGCGTACCGCACGACTGATTGGCGCGAGCTGGTTCGTGTCTGCGATCCGGTCGGCCCGGACAACTCGCGTCACCTATGGAGAGCCATCGCACGCGCCGGGCTTGTGGTTCTCGCGTGGGGAGCACATGCGAGCTCGAGCCGGCTGCTCAGTCTGCCGCGAGCACGCTGTCTGGGATTGACGCGGGCGGGAGAGCCGCGACATCCGCTGTACCTACGGCGCGACGTGCGCCCCGTGCCCGTTCGACGCGCGCGACGATCCGCCGCGTGAGCGCGTCCATAGCTGCATAGCCGGCACCGATCCCGGTCGGTGGATTTCCCGCAGGGAGCATCAAGACGGGAAGCACCGGTGACCAGTGCCAGATCCCGAGCCCGGTGCCATAAAGCTCGAGCGCGCTCGTCATCGCGAAGCTCACCGCGTAGAGCAAGGGGTAGCGGCCCCGCACGATGAAGCGGATGAAGACCGCCCAGGTCACGAACCCGAGCAGGTCCGGGAGCGGGCGCGTGACCAGCCCGTAGAGCATCCACGCCGTCGCGCCGGCGGTCACGGCGACCACCACCGTCCGCGCATTCCGCTGGAGCAGGGGCAGCGATGCCGCCCGCAGCGCCGAGAGGTAGAAGAGGCCGTGCCCCGCCGGGACGTAGAGCGGGAGGTTCTCGAGGCGATACGTGTACGCGCCCCAGACGAGTGAGCCGACGCACTCGAGGATCGTCGCGAGGACGACCAGGCCGGCGACCTGGACGCGGATCGCAGGCGACTGCAGCACGAGGGCGATGCCGAGAAACGCCCACGCCAAGAGTGAGAGCGCCGCCTGCTCCGCGGGGGTACTCGATCGATCGAGCGGAAGCGCGATCGCGACGAACGTGATGAACGAGAAGACCAGCGCGAGCGAGCCGCGCGTCGTGAGCGTCACTGCCGCGGGATCGGCGTCGGCCAGAGGTCGTGCCCGCGCGTGTACAAGCCGAGCGCACCGAGCAATTCCGCCTCGAACCGCTCGTCAATGGCGCGCGCGTCGCCAGCGCCGAGGTCGATCACGCTACACCCAAGCTGCATCACCCCGTGGAGAACGCGCTCGCCCCGCATGAAGAACGAGAGTTCGTGCCGGACACCGAAGTCGAGCGCGCAGAAGACCGTTCCCCGTTCAGCTTGCGGTCGAAGCGCACGGACCTGCACGTACAGGCGCGAAGCGACCGCCGCGTCAGTCACCGTCCGATCGAGCGGCGGGAACCGATTCTCGGCGGAAGCGCTGAAGCGATGGATCGAGAAGGAGTCGGCGGTCGGCGCGCACGCCGGTAGAAGAAGGAGCGCGGCAGCCAAGCTCATCGCGCGGATCACGCGCGCTCACTCGATCTTGATGGTCTTGATCTTGTCGCCGATCTTGATCCCGCTCACGACGTCCATACCGTCCGTGACCAGACCGAAGTTCGTGTACTGCTTGTCGAGGAAGCGGGACTCTTTCTTGACGACAAACCACTGGGAACCGTTGTTGATGGCCGGATCTTGGCCGCGCGCGATCCCCACCGCGCCGAGCGCGAATGGCAGGTCGTTGTACTCGGATGGCACCTTCTCGCCGCCTGTCCCGTTCCCCAGCGGATCGCCGCCCTGCACGACCCAGTCCTCGACGCGATGGAAGAGCTTGTCGTTGTAGAAGCCGCTCCGCGCCTTCTCGGCGAAGCGGGCGACGGTCTGCGGCGCCTTGTCCGGGCGGAGCGTGAAGCTGAACGAGCCGCCCTTGGCGAGCTCGACGGTGGCCTTGTTGGCCGGCGCAGGTGTGGGACTTGGAGTCGGAGACTTCGTGGCCGTACCTCCCGGAGTCGACGCGCTCGAGCCGCACGCGGCGACGACAGCCGACGCGCCAACGGCACGCAAGAGCGAGCGACGATTCATCGCGAACGACGATATCGTGAGCCTCCCATGCCCACGTATCAGGCTCCGCGCGGTATGCGGGACCTGCTTCCCGAGGAGGCCGCCGCCTTCGACGCGCTCCAGGCGGTCATCCAGGCGCGCGCGCTCAGGTACGGCTATCCGCGCATCGTCACGCCGATCGCCGAGGACCGAGGCGTGTTCGTGAAAGGAGTGGGCGAGACGAGCGACATCGTCGGCTATGAGATGTACGACGTCTCGCTCCACGGGCAGGGGGAGCTGGCCCTCCGTCCCGAGGGCACGGCGGCCGTCACGCGCGCGTTCCTCGAGCACGGCCTGCACCGGGCGCCGCGGCCGGTCCGCTTCTTCTACTACGAGCCGATGTTCCGAGGACAGCGGCCGCAGCTACTCCGATATCGCCAGTTCTGGCAATGGGGCCTCGAGTGCTTCGGACCCGAGGAGCCCGCGGCTGACGTCGAGATCATCGACTTCACCGCCCGGCTCCTGGAGGCGGTGGGCTTGCGACGCTACGTGCTGGAGGTCAACACCGTCGGCGACGCGAAATGCCGGCCGAAGATCGCCGAGACCCTCGCGGCGTACTTCGGGGCGAATCGCGACGCGCTCTCCGACGAGTCCAAGCGCCGTCTCGAGGCGAACCCGCTTCGGATCCTCGACTCGAAGGACCCGAAAGATCGGGCGGTCGTAGCCGGAGCGCCGCCGCTGCACGATCTCCTCTGCCACGAGGACCGGGAGCACTTCGAGCAGGTGACCTCGTCCCTCGACCGGCTTGGCCACGAGTACAAGGTCGCCCCAACGCTTGTGCGCGGGCTCGACTACTACACGCGTACGGTCATGGAATGCCACCTGACCGATCCGGAATTCACAAAGGGCGGCGATATCGCCGTCGCGGCCGGAGGCCGCTACAACGATCTCGTCGAGAAGCTGGGCGGCCCGCCGCTGCCGGGTGTCGGCATCGCGGGCGGTGTCGACGTCTTGTACGGAGCGCTAAAGAAAGAGGGTGTGCGGATGGGGCGCGAGACGGCGCCCGACGTGTACGTGGTCTCGGCCGAGAAAGGCGACGGAGCTGACCGTCTCCAGATCGCCGATCCGTTGCGTCAGGCTGGCTTCAACGTCGCCATCGACTACTCGGACCGGCCGCTCGACAAGCAGCTCGAGAGCGCGGTGAAGCATGGGGCCAAGGTCGCCGTGATCCGCGGCACGCCCGAGGCGCGGGGCGGGAATGTCATCGTGCGCGATCTGGTGGGCAAGGCACAGCGCGTTACGCGGCTGGCCGCGGTCGTAACTGAAGTCGGCCGGCACGTGCCGAAGTACGTGACGCCTCCGCTCTACACCGGTCCTTCGGACCCCGATGCCCGCGAGCCCGGGGCTGCCGGCGAAGGCCCGTCCGTTTCGGACGATCGGGACTAGGTAGTGCTGCGAACGCATACCTGCGGCGAGGTGCGCGCCTCGGACGCGGGGAACGAGGTCACGCTCTGCGGCTGGGTCCACACGCGCCGCGATCACGGTCAGCTGACATTCATCGACCTCCGTGATCGTTACGGACTCACACAGGTAGTGGCCCACGCAAAAGAGAACGCAGCGGCGCACGCCGCGCTCGGCAAGGCGCGCAACGAGTGGGTGCTCCGCGTTCGCGGCATGGTCCGCCCGCGCCCGGAAGGAACGAAGAACACGAAGCTCCCGACCGGTGACGTGGAGGTGGTCGCGAACGAGGTCGAAGTTTTGAACGAGTCGAAGACCCCGCCGTTCTACGTCAACGAGGAGACGCCGGTCGAGGAGACGCTGCGGTGGAAGTACCGGTACGTCGACCTGCGCCGGGAACGCTCGAGGGAGCTCATGCGGCTCCGCCACGAGGTCACGAACTACATCCGGAGCTTCTTCGTCGAGCGTGGCTTCTGGGAGATAGAGACGACGATGATGATCCGGTCCGACCCCACCGGCGCGCGGGACTTCGTCGTCCCCTCGAGGTATTACCCCGGAAAGTTCTGGGCGCTGCCGCAGTCGCCGCAGCAGCTGAAGCAGATCCTGATGGTCGGCGGGATCGACAAGTACGTTCAGATCGCTCGCTGCTTCCGCGACGAGGATCCGCGCGCCGACCGCATCTACGAGCTGACGCAGCTCGATGTCGAGATGAGCTTCGTCGAGCCGCACGACGTGATGTCGGTGGTCGAGGAGTGCTACACGGGCGTGTTCGAGCGCTTTGCGCTGAAGCCACTCCACGCAAAACCATGGCCGCGGATCACGTACGGCGACGCGGTGCGCCGGTACGGCAGCGACCGTCCCGACACGCGCTTCGGCATGGAGCTCGTCGATCTCACCGACGTCGTCCGGAGCAGTCAGTTCGGCGTCTTCCGCGACGCGATCGCCGGAGGCGGCGTCGTGCGCGGGCTCGTCGTCCCGGGAAAGGCGTCGGCCAGCCGGAACGACGTCGACGGTTGGGCGGCGGTCGCCAAGCAGAAGGGCGCGAAGGGTCTTGTGTCTTTCGGCTACGCGGGGAGCGAGGTGAAGTCACCTGTGAAGAAGTTCTTCGCGGACGCCGAGCTCGCCGAGATCAGGCGGATCGCGGCGGCGAAGGACGGCGACCTGGTTCTTGCCGTCGCCGATCGGTATCTGACCGCGAGCCAGTCGCTCGGGACGTTGCGCGCTCATTTGGGCGAGGCCCTCGGACTGGCGGACATGTCAGCGCACTACGCGCTCTGGGTGAACGACTTCCCGCTCCTCGAGCGCACGCCGGAAGGGGGTTGGACGTTCTCGCACAACCCCTTCGTCGCGCCAGGCAGCGATGAGGACATCGCGCTGCTCGAGACCGATCCGGAGAAGGCGCGCAGCAAGCAGTACGACATGGTGGTCGACGGGAACGAGCTCGGCGGCGGCAGCGTCCGCGTGCACAAACGCGCCGTGCAAGAGCGCATCCTCGAGCTCCTTGGCGTGTCGAGGGAGGACGCCGCGGTCCGCTTCGGTGCGCTGCTCGACGCCCTCGAATTCGGGGCGCCGCCGCACGGCGGGATCGCAACGGGCATGGACCGCACGGTCATGGTCCTGGCCGGCCTGTCGAGCGCCCGCGAAACGATCGCGTTCCCCAAAACCCAGACGGGCTGGGACCCCATGCTCGACGCGCCTGCGCCGCTCGATCAGGAGCTACTCGAGGAGCTCGGTCTGCGGGTCATCGCCAAGCCGGAGAAGCGCTGACGGCGGACGTCGTCCGGCGTATCGAACAGATCGCGTCGGGCATCGGGATCGTCGGCGTGTCCGCGACGCGACTCGCCGACGGTCGGCACATCGGGCTTCGCGAGGACGAGCTCTTTCCGACGGCGTCCGTGATCAAGGTACCGCTACTTGTCGCCATGTACGAGGAAGCGCTGGCGGGACGGCTCGACCTCGACGAGCGAGTGGCGTACCGGGCCGACACGCGGGTCGCGGGCTCCGGCGTGCTGCAGTACCTCGACGAGGGTCTTCAGCCAACGCTCCGCGATCTGAGCGTGCTTATGGTGTTGGTCAGCGACAACACCGCAACCGACCTCCTGCTCACGCGAGTGACCAAGGAACGCGTCGAGGCGGCGATGAAACGATATGGGCTCGCCAGCATCCGCATGCCGTTCGGCATCCGCGAGATGCTCATGGAGCTCGTCGATATGGATCACTCGCAGCCCGGCGGGTACGACGAAGCGCGCGAGCGCCTCCGCGCGACTTACGGCAGCGGAGGCCGTTCGGTGATCCCCGAACTGGCGGATCGCGCGACGCCGCGCGACACCTGCCGCCTCCTCGAGCTCCTCGCCACCGATGCCATCCTCGACCCGCCCTCCTGCCAGGCGATCCTCGCGCTCATGGACCGCATCCAGGCCGCGACCCGGATTCCCGCCCTTCTCCCTAGGGGCACCGTCGTCGCGCACAAGACCGGCTCCTACCGTCGGGTTCGGAACGACGTCGGCATCGTGCGTGCGCCGAATGGCCCCTACGCGATCGCGCTCTTCGCGAGAGAGCTGGTGCGCGACAACATCGACGACGATCGGTCGCTCGCGGCCATCTCGCTCGCGGTGTACGAGGACTTCAGCGGCTAGAACCCGGGATCGCGGATCGCGATTCGGCCGACCTACACTTTCGTTCATGGAACGCGTCTATCTCGACCACGCGGCCACCACCCCCGTCGACCCCGAGGTCGCCGAGGCCATGGCCCGGGTGCTTCGCGACACGCACGGCAACCCCTCGAGCATCTACGCCGAGGGGCGTGCGGCACGGGCGGCCGTAGACCGGGCGCGCGACGAGGTCGCCGCGGCGATCAACGCGGATCCGAGCGAGATCGTCTTCACGAGCGGCGGAACCGAGGCGGACAACCTGGCGCTGCGCGGCGCGCTGAAGGCGCGGCGCGACGACCGCGACGGTCTCGTCACGAGCGCCGTCGAGCATCACGCGGTCATCGACACGGCGCGCGATCTCGAGCGTTACGCGCACGTCCGTGTGACCGTCGTCGGCGTTGACCGTCGTGGGGTCGTCGACCCCGCGGTTATCCGCGAGGCCACTGATGAGCGCACCTCGCTCGTCTCGGTCATGCACGCGAACAACGAGATCGGGACGATCGAGCCGATCGCCGAGATCGGCGCCATCTGCCGCGAGCGCGGCGTGACGTTTCACAGCGACGCCGTGCAGTCCGTCGGCGCGCTGAAGATCGACGTACGGAAGATCCCGGTGGATCTTCTGTCGATCAACGCGCACAAGTTCTACGGCCCCAAGGGCGTCGGTGCCCTGTACATACGTCGGGGGACACGAGTCGCGACGATGCAGACCGGCGGGGGCCAGGAGAAGGGCCGGCGCACGGGCACCGAGAATGTCGCGGGGGTCGTCGGTCTCGGTGTGGCGATGCGCATCGCGGGCGAGCGCCGTCCGGCCGAGTCGCCGCGGCAGGCGCGCCTGCGCGACCGGATCATCGCGGGTGTTGGTGCGCGCATCCCAGATGCGGTACTGACCGGACATCCGACGGACCGACTGCCGAACAACGCCTCCTTCTGCATCCCGGGGACCGAGGGCGAGTCGCTCATTGTCGCGCTCGATCTCGAGGGTTTCGCCGTCTCGAGCGGATCGGCGTGCACGTCCGGCGAGACCGAACCCTCGCAGGTCCTTCTCGCGCTCGGCCTGGACCGCGAGCTCGCGAAGGGCTCTCTGCGAGTGACCGTCGGTCGTGCGACCCGCGAAGCGGACGTCGATGCGTTCGTCGACGCGCTCGTACGCGTTGTCGCGCGGTTACGCGATTCAGCGGCGGTGGCGGTCTGACGAAGTCCGCGACGAGGGGGACCGGGCGAGACGCGAACCCGATCGACGGCGACTCAATCGTCTTCTGGGTGAGTATTCGCGATGGCAAGGTCTCGGCGGGACCAGAGGGTGTAATCACGGCTGCAGTGCGCCAGGTCGGTGATGTCACGACGACGGTGCAATTCCGGACCGGTGCGGAAGCCAGGGAGTTGGGACACGAGACGTTCGGCGGATGCGAGGTGGCGCGCAAAGCCGCGCTGGCCCTCGGTGACCTCGTCCAGGGACGTGGCGTCGACGAGGTCCTGGCCATCGACGTGAGGCAGGTTATCGAGGCGATCGGCGGAGTCCCGGTCGAGAACGAGCGCTGTGTCCTCACCGTCATCGGCGCGCTGCGTGGCGCGCTGATCGACGCGCAGGTAACGGCGCTCGTCCAAGCGACGTACGAATCCCGGACGATGAGGGTCAAATGAACGGCCGCGTCTTCGTCGCGATGAGCGGCGGCGTTGACTCATCGGTCGCCGCCGCGATCCTCGCCGATCGCGGCGAGGACGTCGTCGGCGTGTGGATGCGGCTCGTCCCGGCAGGAACAAGCGCGGACGCGCCGCGCTGCTGCGGGAACGACGAGGCGGGGGAGGATGCGCGCCGCGCCGCGGCCGCGATCGGGATCCCCTTCTACGCGCTGGATTACGCGGAGGTTTTCGGTCAGCGCGTGGTCGACAGCTTCGTGAACGCGTACGCGAGCGGCGAGACGCCGAATCCCTGCGTGTCGTGCAACCAGCACGTGAAGTTCGACGCGCTGCTCGGCGATGTTGTGCGCAAGTTTGGCGGCGACCGCCTTGCGACCGGACACTACGCACGCGTCACGACCGGGGTGGACGGCCGCCACCATCTCGAGCGCGCACGGGACCGATCGAAGGACCAGTCCTATGCGCTCTATATGCTCGGCCAGCGCGAGCTCGGGCGAACGCTCTTCCCGATCGGCGAGCTTCGCGACAAGTCAGAGACCCGCGAGATCGCCTCGCGTTTTGGTCTTCCGACTGCGGCGAAGGCCGAGAGCATGGACATCTGCTTCGCGCCCGGCGACTACCGCGTGCTCGTGCGCGAGCGCGCCCCCGAAGCGTTCGTCTCCGGGCCCGTCGAGCGGGCAAACGGCAACGTCGTCGGAACGCATGCCGGGATCGGCGGTCTCACCGTGGGGCAGCGCTCGCGTGTGGGCGTGGCGACCGGTGAGCGGCTCTACGTGCTACGGCTCGAGCCGGACCGCGGGGCGGCCGTCGTCGGCACGCGTGAGGAGATCCGAGCGACGCACTACCGCCTCTCCGGCGTCCGGTTCGTCGCCGGCGCGCCGCCGTCGGCTTGCTTCACGACGAACGCGGTCCTCCGCTACCGCGGCATCCCACTTGCCGCGACCGTGGCCGTGCAGGGCTCTGACGCAACGCTCGACCTCAGCGCACCGGCGCTCGTCGCGCCCGGACAGGCCGCGGTGTTCTACGAAGGCGACGAGGTCATCGGGGGCGGCGTCATCGCTCGGCCCGCGGTCTAACCGGTGCGCGCCCTCTGGCGCCTAGCCGCGATCGCCGTAGCCGGCGCAGCGCTCTACTTCGCCGGCATCGTGAACAGCATCATCCTGGAGCACCCCGGCCGCGGCGGCGTGGGAGTCGTCGTCCTGGCGATCGGCGGCGCGATCGTCCTCCTCGCCTTCGCCGTTCGGGGGACCGGTCGCGGCGACGCAGCGACGACGACAGATCGGGTCTGGCTCATTCGTGCGACGTGGGCATTCGTGTGCCTGATGGGCCTCGTCAGCCTCGGCTGGCTCATAAGCCTGCCGCGGCAGCACTCGTACGACTGGACGCCGTACCACAACGACGCCATCGCCCTCAACGAGTGCGCGGCGCGCCTCGTCCTGCAGGGACGCGACCCGTACACCGATCTCGATCTCTTCAGCTGTTACGGACGCCTCGCCATCGGTGCCGATCGCACCACGCCGCTCCGGCGCGGTCTCTTCGAGGACGACGTGGTCTATCCAAGCGATTCCGAGCTCGATGCCGCGTGGGAGCTGCGCTCGCGCGGCGTCGGCGTGAACGAGGAGTTCGTGTGGCGTCCGTCGTATCCCGCGCTCTCGTTCCTCTTCCTCCTCCCGGTCGTCGCGCTCGGCTGGGACTCGAACTACCTCTACGTCGCATGCCTTCTGGTCGCGATGGCTCTCGTGGTCGCGCGGGCGCCGCGCAGCGTGCGACCCTTCTTTCTCACCGGACTTCTGGGGGCGGCGAGCCTCACCGCCTTCACGGTCGGTGGGAGCTCGGATCTGCTCTACGCCCTGCCGCTCGTGATCGCGTGGCTCTATCGCGGTCGAAAGTGGGCCGCCATCCCGTTGGGGCTCGCGGTGGCGACGAAGCAGATCGCGTGGTTCTTTGCGCCGTTCTGGCTCATCGCGGTAGCGACCGAGCGCGGCTGGCGCGCCGCGGCGCGCGACCTCGCGATCGCGGCGGGCGTCTTCGCGATCACCAACCTGCCCTTCATCTTTCACGATCCGCGGTCGTGGCTCGTCGGGATCCTGGCTCCGCTGATCGAGCCGATGTTCCCGCGGGGCGCGGGTGTCATCTTCCTCTTCACGAACGGCCCGCTCCCGCTCCTGCCTTCGATCGCCTACGCGCTCGTCGAGGCGGTCGCCGGGCTCGCGTGTCTTTTGGTCGCTTGGCGGTCGCGACGTTCGAGCCCGGAGCTGGGCGCGGTGCTGGCGGTCGTCCCCCTGTACTTCGCGTGGCGGAGCCTTTTCTCCTACTTCTTCCTGCTGCCGCTGTTCGCGTTCGCGGCGGTCGCCCGCATGCCCCTTGGCGATCTGGCCGGCGAGCGGGCGAAGCGGCTTGGGGCGCTCACCATCTTTGCGGCGCCGCCCCGGTCGGCCTGAGTGCCGCCGGCGGTCGTGGTGCTCGGCCTCATCGCGGTAGGCGTCCCCGCGGGCGCGTACGCGGCGTTCGGTAGGCCGCGCTCCCTCGGTAGCGCCTGGCTCCTCGCGGCGGCCGCGGCGGCGTCCGCGCAGGCGCTCGGCGAGCTGGCCGGTGCGTCCCTCGGGGTGCTGGGCGACGCCCAGCTGCTACTCGCGATCGTCGCCGCGGCGCTCGCGGCGGCCATCGTGGCCGTCGCGGAAGGGCCCGCGAAGCGGTAAGGTCATATATCGAAAGACGAGGGGAGATAGAGCATGGGCTTCATCCTCGGCCTACTGACTGGCGCGGTCGCCGCGCTTCTCTACGCGCCGAAGACAGGCGACATCACCCGTGAGGAGCTGCGCGCGCGCACCGATGAGCTGAAGCGCCGCGCGGACGACCTGCAGAAGATCGCCCAGAAGCTCGCGGACGACGCCTCGGTGAAGGGCAAGGAGCTCATCGACGAGGCCAAGCGCCAATGGGACTCGAGCGCACGCGCAGGAGGCTCGCGTGAATCCGGAGGAGGCTCCGCCACGAAGTCCTGACGCAGTCCGGGGGGCTTCGCCCCCCGAGAACCCCCAGTAGACTTTCAGCAGGGGAACGCGGGGAGCCGGGGTCGGCGACCCGCGTTTTCGTTTAGCCGTCGGGGGGCTCTGCCCCCCGGCCCCCGAGGAGGGCCGACATAGACAGCGCGACCATACGAGAGCGGTTCATCACCTTCTTCGAGCAGAAGGGTCATGTCCGCCTGCCCAGCGCCCCTCTCGTCCTGAAGGACGACCCCTCGGTCTTCTTCACCAGCGCGGGCATGCAGCCGCTCGTGCCCTACTTCCTCGGCAAGAAGCAGCCGCCGGCCAAGCGCATCGTCACGATCCAGAAGGTCTTCCGCACCTCGGACATCGATGAGGTCGGCAATGACAGTTGGCACCAGACCTTTTGGGAGATGCTTGGCAACTTCGGCATCGGCGATTACTGGAAGAAGGAAGCGATCGGGTGGGGGTGGGAGCTGCTCATCGATCGTTTCGGCTTCGACCCGAAGAAGCTGGTGGCGACGGTCTACAAGACCGACGACGAGGCGTTCGACATCTGGACGAAGGAGCTCGAGCTCCTGCCGCCGGAGAGGGTCTTCCGCCTGGGCGACCTCGAGAAGGGCGACGAGACGAACTTCTGGTCACCCGGGCCGACGGGTCTTTGCGGCCCCTGCAGCGAGGTCTTCGTCGACCGCGGTCCACAGCCGGGCGTGCCTGAGCACGACTGTTCGCCGGCCGAGAACTGCGGACGCTGGATCGAGATCTGGAACTTCGTCTTCCAGCAGTACGACCGGCAGCCAGACGGGACGCTCACACCGCTCGCGAAGAAGAACATCGACACCGGCGTCGGCCTGGAGCGCCTCGCGCTGGTGCTCCAGGACGTCATCCCCGACAGCTTCAAGACCGATCTCTTTCAGCCTTATGTGAAGAAGGTGGAGGCGCTCTCCGGCAAGCGCTACGGCCAGGAGGCGCAGACCGATCGCTCGATCCGCATCGTCGTCGAGCACGCCAGGGCGGCGACCTTTCTCATCGCGGACGGGATCCAGCCCTCGAACGAGTGGCGCGGATACGTGCTGCGCCGGCTCATCCGTCGCGCGGCCATGCATGCGCGCAGGCTTGGGCTCAAGACCGGCATCCTCGCGACGCTCGGCACCGAGGTCGTGAAGCACATGCAGCAGCACTACCCCGAGCTCACCCGGGCCCGTGACCGGATCCCCGAGATCCTCGGGGAGGAAGAGGCGAAGTTCGAGCGGACCCTGCAGAACGGTCTCGAGCAGCTCACCATCGCGATCGACGCCGCGAAGGGCGCGGGCTACGCGTGGATCGACGGCGACACGGCGTTCCGGCTGTTCGACACATTCGGTTTCCCCCTCGAGATGACCCGCGAGATCGCGGCGGGCGCCGGGCTGGCGATCGACGAGTCCGGCTTCCGGCGCCTGCTCGAGGCGCAGAAGAGCCGCTCGCGCGCGACCGCGAAGTTCTCCCAGGACGTGATGCGCTTTGGCCAGTTCTATTCCGCTCTTCGGGAGAAGGAGGACCTGCGGAGCGAATTCACGGGCTACGACGAGCTCCAGACCGAAGGACGGATCCTCTCATTAGTCATCGGCGGGACGCGGGTCGACGAGGCGAAGGAAGGCGAGGACGTCGAGATCGTTCTCGATCGCACTCCTTTCTATCCCGAAGGCGGCGGCCAGGTCGGGGACCGCGGGGATATCACGACCGACGCGGGGCGGGCGATGGTCGCGGATACGCAGACGGCGGCGCCCGGCGTGATCGTCATGAGCGCGAAGGTCGTCGACGGTGTGCTTCGGGCGGGCGCGCGTGCCCGCGCCAGCGTCGACGCCGATCTCCGGCGCGACACGATGCGCAATCACACGGCGACCCATCTGCTGCACGCGACGCTGCGGCAGATGTTCGGCGAGGACGTCCATCAGGCCGGCTCGCTCGTGCACGCGCCGAACCTGAGATTCGACTTTACCTTCAACCGGGCGCTGAGCCCGGAGGAGCTGCAGCGCGTGGAGGACGCGGTCAACGCCGCGATCCTCGAGAACGCCGACGTACACGCTCGGGTGATGCCGTTGCAAGACGCGCTGGCGTCCGGTGCGCTGCATCTGTTCGACGAGAAGTACGAGAAGGACGTGCGCGTGGTCGAGGCGGGCCCGTCGAAGGAGCTCTGCGGTGGGACGCACTGCCACTGCACCGGCGACATCGGGCTCTTCCTGATCACGAAGGAGGAGTCGATCGGCGCCGGCGTGCGGCGGATCGAAGCGGTCACCGGGCTCGGCGCTCTGCGCGAGGTGCGCGAGATCCGCGACCGCGCGGTCCGCGCCGCGGCGGCCCTGCGCGTCGCTCCGGCGCGGCTGCCCGAGGCCGTCGCGCAGCTGCAGCAATCGCGCGAGAAGCTCGAGAAGGATCTCGCCGCGATGCAGCGGAGCGGCGTCGAGTCCGTCGCGGCGTCGCTGTTGGCGAAGGCCGAGACGCTTGGACCCGCGAGGGTGGTCGCCGCGAATATCGGCGACGCGGATCTCGAACAGCTACGAAAGCTCTCAGACCGCGTCAAAGAAGGCATCGGGACGGGGGTCGTGATCCTCGGGGGAGCACGCGATGGCAAGGCGACACTCGTTGTGACGGTCACGAAGGATCTCGCCAGAGCGGTCGACGCCAATGCCGTCGTGAAGCGTGTCGAGGGGATCATCGAGGGAAAAGGGGGTGGCCGCCCGGAGAGCGCCTCAGCGGGCGGTAAGGCGCCTGCGCGCCTGGCCGAGGCCGTCGAAGCGGCACGTACCGTGGTCCGCGAGCGTCTGAATGGGGGCCGTGGCTAGAGACCGGACACGAGACACAGGCGGGCCCCGGGTGGCCGGTATCGAGCTGGCGGCGGGACTCGCACGCGTGGTCGTCGCCCGCGCCGAATCCGGTCGACTTCGAGTGCTGGGGCGGGGCGAGTCCGGGCTCGGGCCCGACGCGATCGCCGGCGGCCTCGTCGTCGACCGACCGGCGGTGACCGCGGCGCTCGCGGCCGCTCTTGCGGCCGCGGAAGGCGGGGTGCCAACGGAGCGGGCCGTTGTGGCGATCGACGGCGACGACGTGCGGACCTATCACGTGACGACGCCGTTCGAGCGGGACGAGTCCACCACGCCGATCGTCCGGGCGGAGATCGACCGCGCGCTTCGCGAAGCTCGAGACGATGCGGCGAAGACCGCCGAGACCGCGGTCGCGGACGATCCCGCGCTCCGCGGGGTGCCGACGGCGCGACTCACCGACGATATCGCGGCACTGCTGCTCGACGGGCGCGAGCTCGACTCGGTCGTCGGTTACCACGGGCGGGCTCTCGAAATCCACACCGACGTCGCCGTGGCGCCGCTCGTGCTGTCGGGCGCGGCGCTCGCGACGATCGCGTCGTCACGCCGGCGCGCGACTGCGGTGTCCGGGATCTACGCGCTCGCGCGCCTCGTCGCCGAGTCAGGCGTCGCCGACGCGGGTGTCGTGCGGATTGGAGCCGACACGACCGCGGTGGCGAGGGTCCGCGAGCGTCGTGTGGTCGGCACCCGCGTCTTCGGTCTCGGTCGCGACGCGTTCTTCTTGCGTGAGGCGAGTCGCGAGGAGGATGCGCGTGTGTGGGCCGAGTGCGTCACGCTGCCCCTGGCGCAACAGGACACACTCCCGTCGGAGCGCTGGCTCTTCGTCGGCGTGCCCGAGTCGCTCCTCGTGCTTCCGAACTCGCTCGCCGCGATCCTGGGAGAGGCCCGCGGCGCGCCCGCGCGCATCGGGCCGCTCTCGTCGGGCGTGATCGGGAGAGTCTTCACGGACGTGCCGCTTCACGCGGACGACCTCGTGGCCGTCGGCGCAGCGGCTTTGGCCGCCCAGGTGTACGCGTGACTGTGACGATGGCCGTGCCGCGGCGTCTGGTGGTGGATCTCGGCCCCGACGCGACGATCCTTGACGCGGCGCAGCGCCTCGCCGGAGCGGATCCCGGGCAGGACGTCGTGCTTGTGGTACCGGCGGGCGCGCCCCTCACGCGCAATGCTGCGTTCCTCGATGTGCTGAATCGGCGCGCCGGTGGCCGCCGCTTGGTCATGGTCTCGTCCGATGCCAAAGCGCGATCGCTCGCCGCGTCCGTGCATCTGCGCACGTTCGCGAGCCTCGCCGCGCTGGAGCGCCACGAGCTCGACGCGACCGAGCACCTGACCGACGCGCGCCGCGTGGCGCTCGCGACGATCGCGGCAGTCGGCACGCGGCGCGTCTCGCTCGGGCGGGCGCTCGCGGTATTCATCAGCCTGCTCATGGCCACGGGCATCCTCATCGCGGTGGTCGCGCCGTCCGCGACGGTCGTGCTTGCCGCGAACGCGTCGCCCCTCGGTCCATCGGAATACGACCTGCGAGCCGGCCCGAACGGAGACATCAAGGCGACTAGCCAGACCGTGCCCGTGACCGCAAAAACAACGGTAAAGCCGACCGGCTCTCGCACCGACGAGTTCAGGGCGCAGGGCGTCGAGCGATTCACCAACCTCACGACAAATGACATCCGGATCGCGAAAGGCACGATCGTGCGAACCAACGAGGGGATCCGCTTCCAGACGACCGAGGACAAGACGCTGCCGCATAGCACGCTGCTCCCGTTCACGATCAGCACGGTCAACATCAGCATCCAGGCGGTCGACGCGGGACCGAGCGGGAACGTTCCGCCGCAGAAGATCACGGTCAGCCCGAGCCTCGACTACACGGTCACCAATCCCGTCGAGACGTTGGGCGGCGATTCGAAGAAGATCCAGATCGTCCAACAGGCCGACTACGACATCGCTGTCGCGCAGTCCGACCTGGACCTCAAAAAGGCCGCTGACGAGCAGACGAAGGTCTGGCAGACCCAGGCAGCGCGGGGCTCGGTCGTGTATGGCGCGTTCGTGAGGCGCACAAGCGTCTCGCCTCCGGGCGACGTGGTCGGAAAGGAAAAGGAAGCGAAGGAAGGCGCGACGCCCATCGAGATCACGGTGAACGGGACCGCGACCGGCTACACGGTGGTCGACACGGAGCCCAAGGCCACCGCCGTCAACAAGCTCGCGAACGAGCTTCAGCCGGGCATGGACCTGGTCCGTGACAACGCGGTCGTCGACGTCGTGATCCCCGCGTCGGTGGCCGAGGACGGCGTGCACTGGAGAGTGCGCGCCCGAGCGCAGCAGTCCACGCGCCCGCAGCGAGCGCAAATGACCGCTGCCCTCGCGGGCCGCGCTTTCGAGGACGTCGCGAAGATCGCGCGCGACTCAGGGTTCCAGCTCGTCCGCATCGATTATTGGCCGGCCTGGTGGCCGCGACTGCCGGTACTCGACTCGCGCATCACGATCGAGGTGACGAACTCGGTGTCGTCGGGCTCGCCCTAGTCGTGCGCTATCTTGCGCTCGACGTCGGCGATCGCCGTATCGGGCTCGCCATCGGCGACGACGCCCACGGCTTGGTCCGTCCCCTGCGCACGCTCGCGCGCCGAAGCAATGCCGCGGATCTGGCGGCACTCCGCAAGATCGCGACCGACGAGAACGTCGGCGGGCTGGTCATCGGGCTGCCCCTCACGCTGCGCGGCGAGGACGGCCACCAGGCCATGCGGGTGCGTAAGTTCGCCGCGGCCTGCGAAGCGCTCGGACTGCCGGTGCAGCTCTACGACGAGCGGCACACGACGAGCGAGGCCGCTCTGCGTGGAGCGCGCGACCTGGACGCGGGCGCCGCCACGGTCCTTCTGGAAGACTTCCTGGCGCAGCGCACGCGCTGATGCGCGGACGCGGCGCAGTGCGCGCGCCTCAGGCTCGCTCGGCGAGCGGCCCCCTCGCGTTCATCATCGTCCTCGTCCTCGTGATCGTCGGGCTGGTCATCGTCGGCCGGCCGATCGCGGAGGACGCGCTCGTCGCACAGGTCGAGGAGCACGACACGCTCCTCAAACAGGACTTCATACGCGGGCTCGTCGCGGAGCGCGTGGGGCCGGAGCCGGATCTGGCGAAGGACCCCCGGGCCGAGTCGCGGAGCTTCGTCATCGCGCGCGGTGAGACGGCGGGCGCCGTCGCGCGCCGCCTCGAGAGCGAGGGCTTCATCCGCAACGCCCTGGCCTTCAGCTACGTCCTGTATGACACCGGCCGAGAGAACTCGTTGCAGTCGGGCACGTACACGATCTCCCCCGCGCTCACGCCACGCGAGCTCGCGCGCGTGTTCGAGAAGGCGCCGGGCGAGCAGACGGTGCTCCGCGTCATTGAGGGCTGGCGCCTGAACGAGATCGCCGCGGCCGTGGGCAGGGCATTCCCGACCATCCCGAAAGACGAGTTCCTGAAGGCCGCGGTCGTCGGTCAGCGCAAGAACATCGTCCTCGTCGGCCTCACGCCCGAGACGTCGCTCGAGGGGTTCCTGTTCCCGGACACCTACTTCTTCAAGCCCACCGCGACCGCCCCGCAGATCGTCGACACGCTCCTCGATCAGTTCGAAAGCCGCGCCGGCCAGACACTCAGGCAGGCCGCGGTGGATCGGAAGATGACGATCTACGACATCGTGAAGCTCGCCTCGGTCGTCGAACGCGAGGCGCGCGATCGCGACGAGAGCTCCAAGATCGCCGGGGTATACGCCAACCGCCTGCGGATCGGCATGAAACTCGACGCGGATCCGACGATCCAGTACGCGATCGGCGAGTGGCGCGAGCTGACCCTCGAGGATCTGAAGGTGAATTCGTCGTACAACACGTATCAGGTCGCGGGTCTCCCGCCCACGCCGATCTGCAGCCCCGGGCAAGCCGCGCTGGAAGGAGCGGCCAAGCCCGCCGACGTTCCGTATCTCTACTTCGTCGCGAAGAACGACGGCACCGGAGATCACGCCTTCGCGACCACCCTCGCGGAGCATGAGGCGAACAGAGTCAAGTACGGAAATAAGTGACATGAGCGACGGGGGTACGTGGGAGCAGAGCCCTCACGACGCGTGAGTCAGGTCTGGCTCATCGGACATCCGGTCGCGCACTCGCTCTCTCCGGCGATGCACAATGCCGCCTTCGAGAAGCTCGGTCTTCCGCACCGCTACAGCGTGCGCGACGTCACCGATGCGGAGCTCGGCGCGACGCTCGACCGCATGCGACGCGCCGACGTACTGGGCGCGAACGTCACGATCCCCCACAAGGAGGCCGCGCTCCGGCTCGTGGATGAGGCGAGCGACGAGGCGCGCCGCATCGGGGCGGTGAACACCATCGTCCGCCGCGGAGGACGTCTGATCGGCGACAACACCGACCGGGTCGGCTTCCATCGAGGGCTCGAGAGCGCTGGGATCCTCGAGATCAACAACGCCGACGTCCTCGTGCTCGGGGCGGGAGGCGCGGCGCGTGCGTGCGTGCTCGACCTGCTGCGCGGGAACGACGTCTTCGTGGCGGGCCGCAGCGTCGAGCGAGCCGAGCGTCTCGTCGCCTCCATGCCGTCCGAGAAGACAGGAACGGCCAGCGCGGTGACCTGGGACCACGCTCGCCAGATGACTTGGGTCGACGCCCTGGTCAACGCGACGCCCCTCGGGATGCACGGCGAGGATGCGCTCGAGGGTTTCGCGCTCGACCCCTTGCCCGGGATGATCGCCGACCTCGTCCCCATCGCCGACGAGACCCCGCTGGTCCGCCGTGCGCGCGAGGCTCAACATGTGCGCGTTATGGACGGCCTGCTCATGCTTCTCCACCAGGCGGCGCGCTCGTTCGAGCTCTGGACCGGCGTGCCTGCGCCGCTCGAAGTCATGCGCGCGGCGCTTCCACGTCCCGTATGAGGCTCCTGACCGCCGGCGAGTCCCACGGGCCGATGGTGCTCGCGGTCCTCGACGGCGTTCCCGCGGGCCTCGCGGTGTCGCCCGCGGACATCGATGTCGACCTGCGGCGCAGGCAGCTCGGATACGGTCGCGGTGCGCGGCAGCGGATCGAGCGGGATGCCGTTCGCATCACCGGCGGCGTGCGCCAGGGCCGCACCACTGGCGCGCCGCTCGCGCTGGAGATCGCCAACCGCGACGCCGTTAACTGGGAGCGCGTGATGAGCGTCGAGCCCGTCGCTGAAGCACCCGATCCGGTAACCCGGCTCCGTCCGGGTCACGCCGATCTCGCAGGAGCGCTCAAGTTCGGTCATACCGACGTGCGCGACGTCATCGAGCGCGCGAGCGCCCGTGAGACGGCGGCCCGCGTCGCCGCCGGCGCCGTCGCGAAGGCGCTCCTCCGCGTCGTGAGGACGGAGGTCGCGAGCGAGACGAAGTCCATCGGGGACGTCGTGGGCGAGCCGCGGTTCGACCGCGACGCGGTCGAGGCGAGCGAGGTCCGCAGCGCCGATCCCGAGCGCAGCCGTGCCATGGTCGCCGCCATCGCGGCAGCCCGCGACGCAGGGGACACGCTCGGCGGAGTCGTCGCATTGCGCGCGACCGGCGTCGTTCCCGGCCTTGGATCATTCGCGGAGTGGGACCGCCGCCTGGACGGCCGCATCGCGCAGGCGCTCATGTCCATCCAGAGTGCGAAGGGCGTGCAGTTCGCCGACGCGTTCGCCGCGGCCGGCGAGCGTGGCAGCGCCGTGCACGATCCGATCGCCGTGCGGGATGGCGCGTTCGTCCGGGAGCGCAACCGCGCGGGCGGCCTGGAAGGCGGCGTCACGAACGGCCAGGACATCGTTCTCGAAGTCGCGTTCAAGCCGATCTCGACGCTCATGAAGCCGCTGCCTTCGGCGGACCTTCGCACCGGCGAGCCCGCGCCCGCCCACGTCGAGCGCAGCGATGTCTGCATCGTGCCCGCGGCCGGCGTGGTGGCCGAGGCGATGCTCGCATTCGTCCTCGCCGACGCGCTCTGCGAAAAGTTCGGGAACGACAACGTCGACGATCTCTGCGCCGCGGTCGAGCGCTACCGCCGCCGCCTCGGCCCGATCGATACGCGGCGTTGAGGGCCTTGTGGGGGACGGGGGGCGAAGCCCCCGGAGTTTGATGTACCTCTTTCTAGTCGGTCCACCCGGCATCGGGAAGTCGACTATCGCGCCCTTCCTCGCCCGGCCTTTCGGGGCGGCTGTCGTCGAACTCGATCGCGAGATCGAGCGAAGGGCGCGCAAGACGTGCAAGGCGGTTATCGAGGACGATGGGATGGAGCGGTTCCGGGATCTCGAGTCCAGCGTGCTCACGCGCTTGCAGCCGACACCGGCGTGGATGGTCGTCGACACGGGCGGCGGAGCGCCGATCCGCGAGGCGAACCGTGCGCGCATGCGCCAGCTCGGGCTCATCGTGGGACTGCGCGGCTCGCTCGACCGCGTGACGAATGGCATTGCCGCGACGATGGCCAAGCGGCCGCATCAGCACATCGCGCCGCGCGACCGCGCGCGCTCGGTGTTGACAGAGCGTCGCGAGGCATATGGCGACGCCGACGTGACGTTCGACGTCGACGGGGCGACGGTGCCGGAGGTCGCTCGCGCGATCGCCGCATGGCTTGTATCCGCGCGTGGGGTGCGCATCGATGTCGCGGGATCGGAGCGACCGTCGCGCGTACTCATCCGCGCGGGGATCCTTGATCACGTCGGTCCGCATCTCGCCGACCTCGGCTGGCGCGGCCGGGTCGCGCTGGTCGACGACGCGCGGACCGCCTCCCGCTATGAGAGTGCGGTGATCAGGTCGCTCGCCTCGGTGGGACTCGAGCCCGTCACGCTCAGAGTGCCCGCGGGCGAGGGTGCCAAGCGGCTCGCGGTCGCGGCGCGACTCTGGGACTCGCTCGCTCGCGAGGGCATCGGCCGCGATGGGGGCATCGTGGCGCTCGGCGGTGGAAGCGTCGGGGACCTCGCGGGATTCGTCGGCGCGACCTACCTGCGCGGCATACGCGTAGCCCAGATCCCGACGACGCTTCTCGGCATGGCCGACGCGGCCATCGGGGGCAAGACCGCGATCGACATCGCGGCCGGGAAGAACCTCGTCGGCGCGTTCCATTCGCCCGACGCGGTGTTCGCCGACCTCACCGTGCTCGCGACCCTTCCAGCGCGGCAGCTGTCGTCGGGCCTCGCCGAGGTGGTGAAGAGCGCCTTCCTGGCGGACCGCGACTCGGTCGCGCAGCTTGGGCGCGCCCTCGAGGGCGTGCGCGCCGGCGATCTCGCCGCGCTCCTCGCCGCGGTGACCATCGCGGCCGAGGTGAAGGCCGCGATAGTGAGCCAGGATCCGCGCGAAGCCGGCCTCCGTGAGCTCTTGAACTTCGGCCACACGATGGGCCACGCGTACGAGGCCGCTTCGGGATATCGCGTGACCCACGGCGAGGCCATCGCGGTGGGCATGGTGTACGCGACCGCCCTGGCCGAGCTGCTCGAGATCGCCTCGCCCGCTCTGCGCCCTCAGCTCGAACAGCTGATCGAGCGGGCGACGCTTCCGACGCGCGCGCGGCTGCCCAGCGCGGTCTGGAGCTTCGTGCTCCGCGACAAGAAGGCTCGGGCCGGGAAGCTGCGCTGGATCCTGCCCCGGCGGATCGGGCGCTTCAGTGAAGTGATCGATGTCGGCGAGCGCACGTTGCGCGCCGCGGCCCGCATCGTCGGAGATCGCGCTGCGTGAAGATCCTCTTCATCAACGGACCGAATCTGAACCTGCTTGGCGTCCGGCAGCCCGAGACGTACGGGCGGACCACCCTGAAGGAGGTGGAGGCCCGATGCCGCGAGATCGCGCGCGAGGCTGGTGCGGACCTCGTCGCCTTCCAGTCGAACCACGAAGGAGCGCTCATCGACTTTCTCCAGCAGCACCGCGATGCCGCGGGTGCCATCATCAATCCCGGCGGGCTCGCGCACACCTCGATCGTGCTGCGCGATGCTCTGGCGGACTGTCCCTTCTCGGTCGTGGAGGTGCACATCAGCGACATCGCCACGCGCGAGGAATTTCGCCGCCGGAGCTTCCTCACCGAGGTGACGGAGCATCAGGTCGTCGGGAAGGGCGTCGCGGGGTACGAGGTAGCCCTACGCTGGCTCATCGAGGAGACGAAGAAAGCGTGATCAGCACCGGGGAGATCAAGCGCGGCATGACCATCGAGCTCGACGGCAACCTCTATCAAATAGTCGAGTTCCAGCACATCAAGCTCGGGCGCGGTAGCGCGCAGATGCGCATGAAGCTGCGGAACGTGCGAAAGGGCGACCTCATCGAGAAGACCTTCCAGGCCGGCGACCGCTTTCAGCGGGCGCGCCTGGACCACCGCAACGTCCAGTACATGTATCGCGACGGCACGCACTACAACTTCATGGACACGACGACGTACGACCAACTCGCCCTCGACGAGGAGATGCTCGGCGATTCCGTGAACTACCTCACCGACGGGATGACCGTCTTGCTCTCCGAGTACGAGGGCTCCCCGATCGGCGTGGAGCTACCGGCGTCGGTGGTCCTGAAGGTTCGAGACACCGATCTCGGCCTCAAGGGCGACACCGCGACCGGCGCGACCAAGCCCGCCACGCTCGAGACAGGGCTGCGCGTGAACGTGCCGCTCTTCGTCGAGCGGGGCGACAAGATCAAGGTCGACACGCGGACCGGTGAGTATCTCGAGCGCGCCTAGCCGCGTCGTTCGCGTCGGGCAGGTTGTGACGCGCCTGGCCGCGCACATCCAGTCGGGCGACGAGTTCAAGGACCTCTGGATCGAAGGCGAGGTCGTGCAAGCGCGTGTCTCACCGGCGGGCCACGTCTACTTCACGCTGCGCGACAACGTCGGACAGCTCTCGTGCGCGCTCTTCGCGACCAAGGCGGCGCAGGTCGCCCTCACCCCACGCGACGGTACGAAGGTGATCGCGCACGGCTACGTCGAGCTCTATCCGCGCGATGGCCGGTGCCAGCTCATGGTCGACGATCTCCGTCCGGCCGGCGCAGGCGACGCGTATCTGCGGCTCGAAGCGCTCAAGCGGCGCCTCACCGCCGAAGGCCTCTTCGCGATGGAGCGCAAGCGCCGGTTGCCGCCGGCTCCCCACCGCATCGGCGTGGTCACGAGCTCGGTCGGCGCGGTGTGGCGCGACATCCAGACCGTGGTCGCGCGCCGCGATCCGCGCGTCGAGCTGATCCTCGCCCCAGCCCAGGTGCAGGGCATCGGGGCGGTCGAGTCGATGATCAACGCGCTCGACGGCCTTGCCCAGCTCCGCGATCTCGACGTGGTCATCCTCGCCCGCGGAGGCGGCGCCGCGGAGGAGCTCTGGCCGTTCAATGACGAGGCGCTCGTCCGCGCGCTCGCGCGTTTCCCGCGGCCGGTGTGCTCGGGCGTCGGCCACGAGACCGACATCACGCTCGCCGACCTCGTCGCCGACGTGCGCGCTCCGACGCCGTCGGCCGCGGCCGAGCTTGTCGTCCCCGATGCCGGCGCCAACCAGCAGCGGGCCGAGCGCGCGTGGCGTCGGGTCGTCGCTCGCGTGCGCGAGCGCGTCGAAGCCCGCCGGCGGCGTCTGGACACGGCGCGGCGGCTGCTCGATCGCCGCGCGCCGGCGATGCGCATCGCGGTGCGGCGCCAGCGCTTGGACGAGGCACGGCGCACCCTCGATCGCGCGATCACGCGGGCGGTGCCGGCCCGTCGAGCGCGTGCGGTTTCGGTGCAGCGGAGGCTCCTCACGCTGTCGCCCCTCGCCGTGCTGGGCCGCGGCTACGCGATCGTCGAGGGCGCGGACGGCTATGTCCGCGCGGCAGTCGCGGATCTGGCCGCGGGCGACCATGTGCGGCTCCGGATGCGCGATGGGAGAGCGGCGGCGCTCGTGGAGGGCGTGGAGCGAAATGGCTGAGCCCGAGGTCTCGCTGGACAAGGCGCTCGAACGCCTCGAGGCAATCGCCGACAAGCTCGAAGACCCGGCGCTCGATCTCGACGACGCGGTGCGCCTCTACGAGGAAGGGCTGCGTCTCTACGCGGAGTGTGCGAAGCGCCTGGACGCCGCGGACCTGCGGATCACCCAGCTCGCCGATGCGCTCGCGAAGCAGGCGAGGCGTGAGTAAGCCCGACGGAGGGCGGAGTCACGTGGGAGACGCTTACGTCAGTGAGCTCCATTTGACGCCCGACTAGGTGCCCGGCACGGACGACTGCGCCTCGCGGAGCTTGCGCAGGAAGGGCTCGATGTTCTCGAGAAACTGCTCGGGCCGGAAGCCGTGGATCAGGTGACCGCTCCCCGGGAATCGCTTCACCGTGACCTCCGGCAGCTTCTTCAGCTTCCACTCCGACGCGTCGTCCACTGCGCCGCCGAGCCGGGGCTCACCGGCGAGCACGAGCGAGGGCGATCGGACTTTCGCGATCGTCTCGGTCAGCGCGCTCGCGGTCGGATCGTCGCCGGACGTACGCGCGTCGATGAATGCCGGGTCGATGTCACGGAAGTAACTGACGACCCGCTCCGCGGCATAGAACCCCCGGAGCTCGCCATAGGTGCGCTCACCCCGCGGTCCGGGCGAGGGCAGCGGATGCTTCGCGACCGCCTTCGCGAGCGCGGCTGGGTCTCCCGAGCCAAGCGCTTCGCGCAGGGCCGAGAACCGCGAGGGGTCCCAGGCCTTCGCGTACGCGAGGAATGGCTCCTCGAGCACGATCGCGCGGACCAGATCGGGCGCCTCGCTGGCGGCCAGGAGCGCGGTCAGCGCGCCGAGCGAATGCCCGATGAGCACAGCCGGTGCCTTCGCAACCTCGCGCAGTACGCGAAGCGCGTCGTCCGCGAACGCGCGCAGCGTGTAGTCGGACGCCCGACCGCTCTTTCCGTGACCGCGGGCGTCGTAGGCGATCGTCCGGTAGCGCGTGGCGAGGCGGGGGAAGATGTTCTCCCAATCCTCCGATCGCGCGAGGCTCGAGTGCAGGAGCGCGATCACCGGCTCCCCGGCGACGCCTCCGGCCGAGTCGTAGTACGCGAGCTTCGGGTCGCCCTTCAAGGTGCGCGCACGCGGAAGGCGCTTCGGCATCGCAGGGCAGTCTAGAAAGGACGGTTAGGCTAGCGCGCGTTGACCGAGATCCTCCCCGGAAACGAGCCCCGTCGATAGCGCGACGCGTCCGTCTAGATCAGCTGCTCGTGCAGCGCGAGCTCGCGCCAAGCCGCGAGCGCGCGCAGGCGCTCATCCTCGCCGGCGCCGTTCGCGTCGGCGGCGAGCGCGCCGATCGCGCGGCGGAACCGGTGGCCGAGGACGTGGTTCTGGCGATCGAGGAGGGCCCGCGTTACGTGTCGCGCGGAGGCGAGAAGCTCGCCGGCGCGCTGGACGTCTTCGGGCTGGACGTCCACGCGAAGGTCGCGATCGATGTTGGCTCGTCGACGGGAGGGTTCACCGACGTGCTCTTGCAGCGCGGCGCCTCGCGCGTCCACGCCGTCGATGTGGGGAAGGGGCAGCTCGATTGGCGGCTGCGCAACGACCCGCGGGTCGTGGTCCACGAAGGCGTGAACGCTCGCGCGGGCGTCCCGGTCGAAGAGACAGTCGATATCGTCGTCGCGGACGTGTCCTTCATCTCGCTCCGTCTCGCGCTTCCGCCGACCCTCGAGAAGCTCCGCGTGGACGGTGACCTGGTCGCGCTGGTCAAGCCGCAGTTCGAAGCCGGGCGCGAAGCTATTGGCAAGGGCGGCCTCGTGCGCGACCCTGAAGCTCGAGCCGATGCCGTCGTCGCCGTCGCGCGGGATCTCGCGGCGCGCGGTCTCGGCGTGATCGCGATTGCGCCGTCGGCGATAACCGGCCGCGAGGGCAATCGCGAGATCTTCGTCCACGCGCGCAAGGGAGCGGACGGATTGCCTGCGGAGGCGTTGGCGGCCGCCGCGCGCAAAGCAGCGCGATGAAGATCGCTCTCGCCTCGCGGCCCGACTGGCCGGAATCCGTCGACATCGCGAAGAAGCTCGCCGTGAAGCTGCGGCTCGCCGGGCACGAAATCTTCGAGGTGTCGTTGGACGGGCACGCGCTGCCCATCGGGGTATCGGCCGCTGGCATCGCGTGCGTGTTCGGCGGGGACGGTACTGTGCTGCGCGCGGCGCGGGTGCTCTCCCCGCTCGACATCCCGATCCTCGGCGTGAACCTGGGACGCCTCGGCTTTCTGACGGCGACGACGACCAGCGAGTTCGACGCTGCGCTCGCGGACGTCGTCGCCGGACGCTTCGAGCTCGAGGTGCGCGCGATGCTCGATGCACGCGTGATTCGCGACAGGAACGAGCTCGCGCGTGCGCTCGCACTCAACGATGTGGTCGTCGCACGCGGTAAGCAGGTGCGCTCTATCCGCGTCGCCGTGACGGTCGACAGCGAGCCGTTGATCGTCTACTGGGCCGACGGCATCATCGTGGCGACCGCGACCGGGAGCACCGCGTACGGCTTCTCCGTCGGCGGGCCGCTCATCCTCCCTGTGTCGAGCACCATCACGATGGTGCCGATCGCGCCGCATCTCTCCTTTGGCAATGCGATCGTCTTCGATCCGCAGCAGGTCCTCGAGCTCGAGGTGCGGGACGAGGCGGCGGTCCTGTCGCTCGACGGCCAGGAAGAGCACGACCTCAAGGCCGGCGACGTGATCACGGTGCGCAAGGCCGAGACCGTTGCCCGCTTCGCGCGCACCGCGCACGCGCGCCCGTTCCTCGAGCTGCTCCGCCAGAAGATCCTGAAAGAGCCTGGAACGTGACGCCGGACACGGCGCCTGGCGTGGCGGCGCTCCGGGCGAAGACCAAGCGCGCGCCGAACATCGCCGTCATTCTCGGGAGCGGGCTGGGCGCGCTCGCGCGCGAGGTCACCGACGGCACGCGGATCCCCTACGGCGAGATCCCCGGCTTCCAGAAGAGCACCGCGCCGGGGCACGCCGGCGAGCTCGTGCTCGGGACGCTCTCCGGGAAAGATGTCGCGATCATGAACGGCCGCCTGCACTACTACGAGGGCTACGACATCGCGGCCATCGGCTTCCCCGTGCGGGTCCTCGGCGCGTGGGGCGTGCGGACGATGATCATCACGAACGCGTGCGGTGGGCTGAACCCCGCGTTCAAGGCCGGCGATCTCATGGTGATCAACGACCACATCAACTTCATGGGAGTGAATCCGCTCCGCGGCCCGAACGACGACCAGCTGGGACCGCGCTTCGTGGACATGGTGGGGACATACACGGAGGAGCTCCGCGCGCTCGCGCACAAGGTCGATGACGATCTGCGCGAGGGCGTGTATATCGCCGTCGCCGGGCCGAACTACGAGACCCCGGCGGAGCTGCGCATGATGCGCGGATTCGGTGCCGACGCGGTCGGGATGAGCACGGTGCCCGAGGTCCTGGTCGCGCGGCACATGGGGATGCGGATCCTCGGGGTCGCGACGGTCACCGACATGGCCACCGGCATTCCCGGGCAGATCGAGCACGTCACCGCGGAGTCGGTCCTCGAGGTCGCGAACCGCGCCGGCAAGCGCCTCGGCGAGCTGATCAAAGGTGTGATCGCGAAGCTTTGACCATTCGCGTCGTCGAGCTCATCGAGCGCAAGCGCGAGGGCGGAAAACTGAACGCGGACGAGATCAGTGCACTCGTGCTCGGCTACGCCGCGGGCGACGTCCCGGATTATCAGATGGCGGCGTTCTGCATGGCGGTCGTCTGGCGTGGGATGGACGCGGCCGAGACCGCGGCTCTCACCGCGGCGATGGTGCAGTCAGGCGAGCGGCTCGACCTGTCCCGTTTCGGCCGCGTCGTCGACAAGCATTCGACGGGCGGCGTCGGCGACAAAACGACCCTGGTCGTTGCGCCGCTCGTCGCGGCGTGCGGCGCACCGGTCGCGAAGATGAGCGGGCGCGGGCTCGGCTTTTCCGGCGGAACGCTCGACAAGCTGGAGTCGATCCGCGGGTACCGCGTGGATCTCACGACCGCCGAGTTCCTCGCGCAGCTCGAGCGGATCGGGATCGTGGTGACGGGGCAGACCGCCGACCTCGCACCCGCCGACGGCAAGATGTACGCGCTCCGCGACGCCACCGGGACCGTTCCGGCGATCCCTCTCATCGCGTCGAGCGTCATGTCGAAGAAGATCGCGGTAGGCGCGCACGCGGTCGTGCTCGACGTGAAGGTCGGCAGCGGCGCCTTCATGAAGGATCTGCGGTCGGCACGCGAGCTCGCGCGAGCGATGGTAGCGATCGGCGTCGCCCACGGTCTCGCGGTCACCTGCGAGCTGACCGACATGGAGCAGCCGCTCGGCCGGGCCGTGGGCAACAGCCTCGAGATCGCCGAAGCGATCGCGGCGCTGCACGGGGAGGGCCCGCCGGACCTCATCCAGCTCACGCGGGTCGCGGGCGCCGAGATGCTCGTGCGCGCCCGCCGCGTGCGCGACACGCATGCCGGTCTTGGGGCGATCGATCGAGCGCTCGGGGACGGCAGCGGCTTCGCGAAGCTCCGAGAGCTCGTCGCCGCGCAAGGCGGCGACGTGTCGATGGTCGATGACCCGACCAAGCTGCCGCGCGCGCCGCACGTCCAGACGCTCCGCGCGCCGCGAACGGCGTACGTCGCGGCGATCGCGGCGGACCAGGTCGGGATCGCATCCGTGCATCTCGGGGCCGGCCGCGAGAAGAAGGGCGACCCGATCGACCACCGGACCGGCATCGTCCTGCATGCGAAGGTCGGCGACCGCGTCGAACGCGGACAGCCGTATGCGGACGTCCATGCTGCCGGCAAGCCGGGCGACGCCGACGCCGTCGCGATGGTGCGCGACGCCTATCGCTGGAGCGCGCGTCGCGTTCCGCGACGGCGACTCATTCTCGGGCGTATCGCCAGCCGCTGACGCCACGCCCACATAGACTCGTCAGCGAGTGTTCGCACGAGGGGTGCGCGGCCCCGGACCCGGATCCATCAACCCGCTCCTGCTCATCGGTCTCCTGCT
>DASYSC010000193.1:0-8852 GCA_036003765.1 Candidatus Limnocylindria bacterium | reverse complement strand
ATCATCGGCGCCTGCGGCGGCGCCACCACGACGCCCAGCCCCTCGGGCGCGGCGGATCCGTGCTTCCCGGTGAAGGGCCAGTGCCCCGGTGAGGCCACCGCGCTCAACGGCGCGGGCGCGACCTTCCCGGCGGTCATCTACTCGAAGTGGATCGACGAATACAACCGGCTGACCGGCGTTCAGATCAACTACCAGAGCATCGGTTCGGGTGGCGGCATCAAGTCGATCACCGACAGGACGGTCGACTTTGGCGCGAGCGACGGTCCCATGACCGATCAGCAGCTCGCCGACGCGAAGGCCCCGATCCTCCACATCCCGATGGTCATGGGCGCCGTGGTCCCCACGTACAACGTCCCCGGCGTCACGACCCAGCTCAAGCTCACTCCGGAGGCGGTCAGCGGCATCTTCCTGGGCACGATCACGAGGTGGAACGACCCGAAGATCACCGTGGCCAACGCGGGACTCACGCTGCCGGACCAGCCGATCACGACCGTGCACCGGTCGGACGGATCGGGCACGACGAACATCTTCACCGACTACCTCTCAAAGGTCAGCCCCGACTGGAAGTCCAAGGTCGGCGCGGGCAACTCCGTGAACTGGCCGGGCGGGATCGGCGGCAAGGGCAACGAGGGCGTGGCCGGTTCGGTGAAGCAGACCCCCTACTCGATCGGCTACGTCGAGCTCATCTACGCGATCCAGAACAAGCTGGGCTACGCGCAGATGCAGAACGCGAAGGGCAAGTTCGTCGAGGCAAGCCTCGACAGCGTCTCCAAAGCGGCCGAGGGCATCACCCTCGCTCCCGACCTCCGCGTCTCGATCACCAACTCCGACAACGCCGAGGCCTACCCGATCTCGGGATTCACCTGGATCCTCGCGTACCAGGAGATGCCGGATAAGGCGAAGGCCCTGGCGCTCACCCGCTATCTCTGGTGGAGCGTCACGGACGGCCAGAAGTTCGCGAAGGAGCTTGGCTACGCGCCGCTCCCCAAGGACGTCGCCTCCAAGTCTCAGGAGAAGATCCGCTCGATCACCTCTGGCGGGGCGCGCGCCCTGCCTGGCTCGTGACCCGAAGCGCCGACCGGATTTTCGCCGGGAGCGTGGCGGGACTGGCGCTGCTGGTCCCCGCCACGCTCCTGCTCATCACCGCGCTCCTTCTTATCGACGCGTTCCCGGCGATCCGCGCCTACGGCCTGTCATTCCTAACGACCACGACCTGGGATCCGGTGAAGCTCGTCTTCGGCGCCGGCGCTTACGTGTACGGGACGCTCGTGACGACGGCGATCGCCGTCGTCTTCGCGGCGCCCGTGGCGATCGGCGCCGCCATCTTTCTCACCGAATACGCCGCGCGCGCGACGCGCGCGCCGCTCGCCTTCCTCATCGAGGTCCTCGCGTACATCCCGAGCATCGTGTACGGACTCTGGGGCTTCTTCGTGGTCGTGCCGCTCATGCGGTCGGCGATCGAGCCCGCCCTGCAGGCCGCGTTCGGCGGTGTGCCCATCCTCGGGGCGCTCGTGTCCGGACCGATCGTCGGCCTCGACCTCCTCATGGGCGGCGTGATCCTCGCGATCATGATCCTGCCGATCCTGCTCACGGTGACGCGCGAGGTCCTTCTCGCGGTCCCTCCGAGCCAGCGCGAGGGCATGCTCGGGCTCGGCGCCACGCGGTGGGAGACCGTGACGCGAGTGGTCCTTCCGTACGCTCGCGTCGGCATCGTCGGCGCGATCATCCTCGGCGTCGCGCGCGCGTTCGGCGAGACCATGGCCGTCACGCTCGTCGTCGGCAACAGCTCGACGGCGATCTCGCCGTCGCTCTTCACCCCGGGCTACACGATGGCCTCCGCGATCGCCAATCAGTTCACGGAAGCCGACAGCGATCTCTATTTCAGCGCGATCGTCGAGATCGCGGTCGTGCTGCTCCTCGTCGCGATCGTGGTGAACGCGGCGGCGCGCCTGCTGATCCGACGCACCGGCGCCGCGCGCGAAGGGCTGTTGCTGTGACGGCGGCGGTCGCGCTGCGCACCGGCGCCGGGCGGAACCGCGTTCTGCGACGTCGGCACGTCGTCGAGCGGACGATGGTGCTCCTCCTCGGCGCGGCCACGCTTCTTGCGGCGAGCCTGCTCGTCGTCATCCTCGGCTACGTCGTCGTCCGCGGTCTGCCGGCCCTCGATCTGGCCTTCTTCACCGAGCGGCAACGGCCCTTCGGCGTCTCGGGTGGCGGCATCGCCCCGGCGCTCGTGGGCACGCTGATCATCGGAGTCGTCGCGGGGGCCATCGCCGTGCCGATCGGGATCGCCGCGGCCATCTTCGTCGTTGAATACCGCAGCGGCCGATGGGCCGAGGCCGTGCGGTTCGCAGCGGAGCTCGTCGCCGGCCTGCCCTCGATCGTGATCGGAGTCTTCGTCTGGGCATTCCTGGTGCGTGGCGCGATCGGCCACTACGCCGGGATCGCCGGATCCGTCGCGCTCGCGGTGATCATGGTCCCGATCGTTGGGCGCACCGCGGAGGAGGTGCTGCGCCTGGTCCCGAACTCGCTGCGCGAGGCGGCGCTGGCGCTCGGCGCACCACGCTGGCGCGTCATCCTGAGAATCGTCCTGCCCACGGCTCGCACCGGCCTTGCGACCGCGGTGGTCCTCGCGCTGGCTCGCGCCGCCGGCGAGACCGCGCCACTCCTCCTCACCGCCCTCGGCAACATCTTCTTCAGCACCGACCTGTTCAAGCCGATGGCCGCGCTTCCGTTGCAGATCTACCAGTACGCCGTCTCGCCATACGACGACTGGCACACCAAAGCCTGGGGCGCGTCGCTCGTTCTCGTTGCGGTCATCGCGATCGTCAGCTTCGCGCTGCGCCTGGCGATACGGCGAGGAGCCGCATCATGATCGGCGTGCGAGAGCGACGGCCCGTATCGGTGGCGACGCCGACCGCGCCCCCGCCCAGCGAGGTCGCGCCCGAGCCCGCGGTCAGACTCGAGCGGCTCAACGCGTACTACGGCGGAACACATGCCGTCGGCGACGTGTCGCTGGAGCTTCCGTCGCGGGCTGTCACCGCGATCATCGGACCGTCGGGATGCGGCAAGTCGACGCTGCTGCGCTGCCTGAACCGCATGCACGAGCTCACCCCGGGAGCGCGTGTCACCGGTCAGGTGTTCCTGGGGAACGAGGACATCTACTGGACCGGCGTCGATCCGGTCGAGATCCGCGGTCGCGTGGGCATGGTCTTCCAGAAGCCGAACCCGTTTCCGATGATGTCCGTCTACGACAACGTCGCGGCCGGGCCGCGTCTGCGCGGGTGGAGCCTATCCAAGTCGGACATGGACGAGCTCGTGGAGCGCAACCTTCGTCGTGCGGCGCTCTGGGACGAGGTGAAGGACAAGCTCCGCCGGTCGGGCGCCGCGCTCTCCGGCGGTCAGCAACAGCGCCTGTGCATCGCGCGGGCGCTCGCCACTGACCCATCCGTCGTGCTCATGGACGAGCCCTGCTCGGCCCTGGACCCCATCGCCACATACCGGATCGAAGAGCTCGTCTCGGAGCTTGCCGCGGAGGTCACCATGGTCATCGTGACCCACAACATGCAGCAGGCCTCGCGGGTGAGCTCCCACACGGCGTTCATGCTCGCGGGCGACGACGGCGTCGGCCGCCTCATCGAGTACGGACGGACCGACGAGCTCTTCACGACACCGCGCGACGAGCGCACCGAGGCGTACATCACCGGGCGGTTCGGATGAGCGCGTTGCAGCACACGGCGCGCTCGCGCGCGGCGCTCGATCAAGGCGTCGAGCGGCTGCGGACCGACCTGCGGCGGCTCTCGAGCCTGGTGGATGTCGCGATCGACAAGAGTGTCGCGTCGCTCGCGCGACTGGACGAGGGCGCAGCACGCGAGGTCATCGAGGACGACGCGGCGATCAATCAGCTGCGCTACGGGATCGAGCAGGACGCCGTCCACCTCATCGCCACCCAGCAGCCGATCGCGTCGGATCTGCGGTTCATCATCGGCGTGCTTTCGCTCGTCAGCGAGCTCGAGCGGATCGGCGACTACAGCGCGGGCATCGGCAAGATCGTCCTGCTGCACGAGGGGCGGGCGCTTCTCAAGCCGCTCGTCGACATCCCGCGAATGGCAACGCTCGTCCGCCAGGGGCTGCGCGCGAGCCTCGACGCCTTCATCACCAAGAACGAGTTCCTGGCGCGCGCGATCGCGGCGCAGGACGACGAGATCGACCGGCTTTACGACCAGGTCTACCGCGAGCTGCTCACCTACATGCTCAATGACCCGAGCACGATCGACCGCGCCACGTGGCTCCTCTGGGCGGCGCACAACCTGGAGCGCATGGGTGACCGTGTCCAGAACATCTGCGAGCGGACGGTCTATGAGGTCACCGGCAAGGTCGTGGAGTTCAGCGGGACGCCGCCGACGAGCGCGGCCGAGCGGGGAAAGGCCGCGGACCTCTAGATACTCCAGGCGCAAGAGCGCGCCGTATCCTCTTAGTGCGGTGCGCCGCCTACTCGCGATAGCGGTCTTCTCGCTCGCGGCGACCGGGGCGACCCTCGCGGGATCCGGCCTGGTCGTAGCACCGCACGTGGATCCTCCCGGGACGCCGGTGTTCCACGATCACGTGCTCGCCGCGTACCGCTTTCCGATCTTCGTGATGCGGCTGCAGCAGCTCTACGACCGCGGGCCGAAGCTCACCTTTGTGTCGCCGCTCGCGAGCGGGATCGCGGCGCTGGTCCTGTGCATGTTGATCTTTGCCTGGCCGCGCCTGCCGCGACCGACACGCGGGCCGTCCGCCTACCTCGCGCTTCCTTTGATTTCGCGCGCGCTCTGGAGCGCGCCGCTGCTGCTCGGACCTCCTCGGGCCTAGACCCTCCTCGCGTTCGCGCGCCTAACAAGACCAAGGAGGGTCAGATGTCGCGCATGCTCGCGGCGCTGGCGGTATTCGCCATCGTCGTCTCCAGCTTCGCATTCAGTTCGAACGTCGCGCTGGCACACGAGCGCCGAAACGTCGGCCCGTATACGTTCGTGGTCGGCTGGATCGTCGAGCCGGCGTACGTCAACAACATGAATGCCCTCGATCTCACCGTCACCGAGACCCAGGGCGCCAAAGCCGTCGAAGGCCTCGACAAGACCCTGCAGGCCGAGGTCATCGTCGGCGGCGCCGCCAAGACCATGCCGCTGAAGCTCGCGGCGCGGTTCGGCCTACCGGGCAAGTACCAGGGCCAGCTGCTGCCGACCAAGACGGGCGACTACTCGTTCCACATATTCGGCACGGTGGGCACGACGAAGGTCGACGAGAAGTTCGAGTCTGGACCGAACACCTTCGGAGGGATCGAGCCGACCGACGCGTTGCAGTTCCCCGACAAGGTCGTCTCCAACGCGGACCTCGCCGCACGCCTGGATCAGCTCCAAGTCCTCGTCATCGCGGGCCTCGTCGTCGCCGGGCTGGCGTTCCTCGTGTCGCTCGGCGGGCTGCTCAGACGTCGCGCGTGATGCGGCGTCTCACGGTCGCCGTCGCGTGCGTGCTCGGCTGTGTCGCCCTTCTGGGCGGCGTCGCCGACGCGCACGCGAACTACGTTCGTTCGAACCCCGCGTCCGATGCACGGCTGGTCAGGCCGCCGGCGGAAATCAGGATCGAGTTCAGCGAGCCTCCGGATCTCAAGGGCAGCGACATCCAAGTGCTCGACGCGTCCGGCAGGCGTCACGACAAGCGCGATCTCGCGCCATCGGGCGATCCGAACGGGCTAAAGGTCTCGCTCGAGCCGATCACCGACGGCGGCTACATCGTGGCGTGGACGGCGACGAGCGCCGTCGACGGGCACACCACGAAGGGAAACTTCGCGTTCGTCATCGGGAGCGGGCCGCTTCCGGCCGTGCCGGACGTTGGCGCGAGTGCGCCTCCGCCGGAGGCACTCGAGATTGCGGGCCGCGCGCTTTCCTACGCGGGCATCGCGCTCGGCCTGGGTACCGCGTTCTTCGTCCTCTTCGTGCGCGCACCTGCCAATACCGAAGAGACGCGGCGCGAATCCTTGCTCCTGCTCACGGCGGGCGCGCTCCTCTTCATCGGGTCGGCCGGTCTGATCCTCGATCAGGGCGCGAAGCTTCCTCCACGGCTGGGGGCGCTGCTCGCGATCCGCGCGTTCACGGGCATCGTCCTCGCTGCGCTCTCCGTCGCGCCACCGCTCGCGCGCATGCGGCCGGTGGCGGCGCTCGCGGGCGGCGCCGGCGTCCTGACCCTCGGCGCGCTCTCCAACGACAGACCGCGACGCGTGATCGCCCTCGCGGCAGGCCTCGCCGCGGCGCTTACGGCGACGCTCGTGTCGCACGCGACCGCGCTCGGAGATCTGAAAGACATGGCGCTCGACTTCCTCCATGTGATCGCGATCTCCATCTGGACGGGCGGCGCCGTTGCCCTCCTCGTCATCGTCCTGCTGCGGGCCCAAGAGAACACGTCCGAGCGGCGCCGCGCGCTCGGCGCGACCGTCTGGCGCTTCTCGGTGACCGCGCTGATCTCGGTCTCGCTGCTGGTTACTTCGGGCACGCTCCAGGCCTTCGATCGGCTGGTGCTGATCGACGACCTCTACGAGACGCCGTACGGGATCGCCCTCGCGGTGAAGATCGCGATGCTCGTGATCGCACTCGGCATCGGTGCGCTCAACCTCCTCCGCTGGGGTCCACGCCTGCGCGCCGGCCTTGCGGCGCGGGCGGCACTCGTGCGCGACACCATCGCCGAGAGCGCGATCTTCGTCGTGATCATCCTCGCGGCGGCGTTCCTTACGGCCTACGCGCCGCCGGCGCAGCCCTCGGCGGCGGCGTCCGACCAGACGCAGCACGTTTCCGGTCTAAGGCTCGAGATGCTCGTCGCGAGCGCGCAGCCCGGGAGGAACCGGTATGTGCTGCGGGTGCACCAGGGCCTGGCGCCGGTGCAAGGCGCGGAGAAGGTCGCCTTCCGCTTCACGATGATCGAGCACGACATGGGCGAGCAGGAGCTCGTCGCGACCGAACGCGCCCCGGGCGAGTACGTCGCCGACGGAAGCCCGACGGCGATGTTCGGCACCTGGCGGATCCAGGCGATCGTCCGGCTGACCGGCCGCGAGGACGTGAGCACGGTCTTCACGCTCCCGGTCGGCGCGGGCGGGACGGGAACATCGGTCGTGATCACCGCCGCGCCGTACACGCTCATCGTCTTCACCGACCCATCGCGGCCGCAGGCCGGCGCACCGCTCGCGATGTTCGTCGTCGTCATCGGCCAAGATGGCAGCCCGGTGACCGGCAAGGCCGTTCGCGCGACCTTCAGCGGCCCGTCGACGCAGGCGCCGATCGACGCGACGGAAGATGCCGCCACGCTCGGACCCGGCCGCTACAAGATCGCCATCGCGGGTCTCGACGCGGGCGCGTGGAAGGTCGCGATCGGCATCGGGAACGAGGTCTCCGGGACGTATAGCCTCGATGTATCGCGATGATCTTGGCGTCGGTGTCGACGCACGGGGCGACCGGCACGTGGCTCGACGAGATCCTCGAGCTGGGCGTGCCGCTCCTTCTGTTCATCGGTCTCTGGTGGTGGTCGACGCGGAAGGAGAAGCAGAAGCGATCGGGGCGCTCTGCCCCCCGGCCCCCGGGACCGGGGGGGTCTGAGGGGGCGCGGCCCCCTCGACCGAAGTGACCTTCCCGGTATCGCGCCAGGGCATGGAGCAGATCGCAATCGTTCTCGTGGCCGGCGCCGCGCTCTTCGGACTCTTCGCTCTTCTGCGCTGGCGCCGCGCAGGGGGATGGCGTCGGTTCGCACAGAGCGCGGCCTTGCTGGGGGCGCTCGTCGTCGTCTCGCTCGGCCTCGGGTACACGGTTGCGCCGAACATCCCGACGCCGCCCGTCCCGCTCACGGCGCGCTTCGCGCAAAACCCGACGCCGGACACGCCGGCCACCGTCGCCTTCGGGCGCGTCCTGTATCAGGCGAACTGCGTCGTCTGCCACGGGCCGCAGGGACTCGGTGACGGCCCCGCCGCGTTCACACTCGTCCCGCGCCCCTTCAACCTGCAGGTCCACGTGCCGCAGCACGCGCCGGGCGAGCTCTTCTACTGGATCAGCGAGGGCGTCGTCTCGACGCCGATGCCCGGCTGGAAGGACAAGCTGAGCGACACCGAGCGTTGGGAGATCATTCGCTTCCTCCAGGCGCTCGCCGCGGGAAAGGGCACTTAAAGCGGGCTCGACCCCGTGATCGTCGCGCGGCGCACCTTCATCGGCGGCACGAGGCATACGACGGAGCCCATACCGTTCGAGCTCCACCAGTCGCGCGCGAGCCGCTGCGGACCAAGCAGCTCGATGCCCGCGAAGAGGTCGAGCGCGCTCATCGTGTAGCGGACGTTTGCAAGCGCCGCGGCGATCTTTCCGTCCTCGATGAGAAACGTGCCGTCGCGGGTGGTTCCGGTCATCGTCGCGGCGCGTGGGTCGGGCGTGTTGGTGTAGTGGAAGCGCGTGATTAGCACGCCGCGGCCGACCGCCCCGATGAGCTCTTCGCGCGTCGCCGGTCCACCGGCCATCGTGAGGTTGCCGGCGTGCCCGCCGGGCGTGTAGCGGGAAGGGTCCGCGGCATGTCCGGTGGAGCGGGTCCCCATCGCTCTTGCCAATGCGCGGTCGTAGACCGGTCCGCGCGCGACGCCCTTCTCGACGAGCAGCACCTTCTGCTTCGGCGTGCCTTCCACGTCAAAAGGGATCCCAAGGGTGCGCGCGTCGAGCGCGTCGTCCCAGAGCGTGAAGGCGTCGCCGGTCACGCGATCGCCGATGCGGCCGGCCATGAAGGAGCGGCCCTCCTTCACTGACTGCGCACCGAGACCGGTGATCGAGACGATCCGGAGTATCTCGGCGACGGCG
>DASYSC010000192.1:0-9285 GCA_036003765.1 Candidatus Limnocylindria bacterium | reverse complement strand
CTCGAGACGACGACCGTTTTCGCGTTTCATCACAAGAGTCGAGTCACTTGGTCACGAGACCATCTGGCAGATTCTTGTCGCCGGAATCGCTCCGTTGTATGTCAGCGATTACTGCGTCGTCGTTCAAGACGCGTCGACGACGGCTGTTCGTCTCCCAGCCGAATTCTGTCGACTCAGTAATCGCGTCCGACGGTCGCACACGCGATCGAGAGCAAGATGAGCTTTGTCCATCTTCACGTTCACAGCAATTGCAGCTTTCTCGACGGCGCGTCGTCGGTCGACGACCTGGTCGCCGCGGCGAAGGAGCGCGGCATGGACGCGCTCGCGCTCACCGACACCAACGGCCTGTATGGCGCGGTGCGGTTCTGGAACGCGGCGCAGGAGGCCGGCATCAAGCCGATCTGGGGCGTCGAGTTACAGACGCTCGACTTCGGGCACCTCGTGCTCATCGCGAAGGACGAGACCGGCTGGCGGAGCCTCTGCCGCATCGTCTCGAAGGCGCAGCTCGCGGGCGAGAAGACCAAGCCGCAGGCCACGCTCGCGCTGATCCGCGAGGACCCCGACGGCCTCTTCGCGCTCACTGGCTGCGCGAAAGGACTTGTGCCGCGATTGGTGCGCGCGGGCGACACCGATGCCGCCCGCGAGGCGCTGGCGACGCTCGCGCAGGTCTTCGGCGAGCGATGTTTCGTCGAGATCTCCGACCACCTCGATCCGGACGATCCTGCGCTCTGCGACGCGCTCGTCGCGCTCGCGAACGAGCAGGGCCTCGGCGCGGTCGTCACGAACAACGTCCACTACGCCTGGCCGAGCGGGCGGCGCCTCCACGACGTGCTGCGCTGCATCGACATCGGCGCGACGCTCGACGATGCGGGGGACCGCCTCAAGCCGAACGGCGAGTACTGGCTGAAGGACGAGGCCGTGCTGCGCGAGCGGCTCGGCCGTCACGACGAGGCGTTCCGCAACGCGCGCTTCATCGCCGACGCCTGCACGCTCGATCTCGTCTCGATCGGTCCAGGCGGTGCACTCCACGGCCACAGCACCGGCGGGCAGCCGCTCGCGGAGAAGGCAGCGATGGCGGGGAAGGAGCGCCTTCCCGGATTCGCGACGCCCGATGGCCAGACGGCGTTCGGCTTCCTGTACGCGCTGTGCCAGGAGGGCGCGCGCGCGAAGTACGGGCAGATGACGCCGCGCGTCTCGAAGCAGCTCGCGCACGAGCTCGACGTCATCGAGCGGTGCGGTCTCGCGGAGTTCTTCCTCATCAACTGGGACATCGTCCGCTTCTGCAAGGAGCATCAGATCCCCGCGCAGGGCCGCGGCTCGGCCGCGGACTCGATCGTGGCCTACGTCCTCGACGTGACGAAGGTCGATCCGATCGCGCACGACCTCCTCTTCGAGCGGTTCCTCACCGAGGACAGCCGCACGATGCCGGACATCGACCTCGACATCGCGACGAACGACCGCGAGGAGGTCATCCAGTACGTCTACAAGAAGTACGGCGAGCGCTACGCGGCGATGGTCTGCAACGTCGTCACGTATCGCGCGCGCTCCGCGTCACGCGAGATCGCGAAGGCGCTCGGGTTCCGGCCGGAGACGGTCGACCGCATGGCCAAGTCGATCGACCAGTACCACGTCGACCCCCGTAGCTATCCGAGCGCCGCACGCCATCCGGCGTACACCACCTCGTACGTGCGGCCTGGGCCGGCTATGCCGGCCCAGGCCGAGCCCCAGTCAACGGCCTGGGAGGAGCCGCGGGCCTTGCCGGACACGCTCGCGGACCTGCTCGAGATCTTCGACGACAAGGAGCGCGAGCGCTTCCCGCTGTTCCGCGAGCTCACCCTCGCGATCGCGGACTTCCCGCGCCATCTTTCGATCCACAACGGCGGGATGCTGATCACCGCGCTGCCGCTCGTGGACACCGTGCCGATCGAGCGCGCGACCATGCCTGACCGCAACGTCGTCCAGTTCGACAAGCGCGACGTCGAGGACCTGGGCCTGGTGAAGATGGATCTCCTCGGGCTGCGGACGCTGTCGCTGGTGAAGGACGCGGTCGCGGACATCCATGCACGGCACGGCGAGCTACTGGAGCTGGGCTCGCTTCCCCTCGACGATCCCGCGGTCTACGACCTCATCTGCGAGGTCGACACGATCGGCCTCTTCCAGGTGGAGAGCCGCGCGCAGGCGCAGGCGCTCCCGCGCGTGCGGCCGCGCAACTTCGCGGACATCGTGGTCGAGGTCGCGATCATTCGGCCCGGCCCGCTGCAGGGGAACATGGTCAACCCGTATATACGCCGCCGTCAGGGGCGCGAGCCGGTCCAGTACGCACATCCGCTCCTCGAGCCGATCCTCAAAGAGACGCTTGGCGTGATCCTCTTCCAGGAGCAGATCCTTCGCGTCGCGATCGCGGCCGCGGGGTTCTCGCCCTCGGCCGCCGACATGCTCCGTCGCGCCATGAGCCGGGCCCGGAGCTCAGCGGATATGGAGCGCTTGCGTGGGCCGTTCGTGAACGGCGCGCGCGCCAAGGGCGTCGACGACGTGACCGCGAACGAGATCTTCCGGCAGATCGCGGCGTTCGCGGAGTTCGGGTTCTGCAAGAGCCACGCGGCCGCGTTCGCGCTCACCGCCTACCACACCGCGCATCTCAAGCTCTACTACCCGGCCGAGTTCTACGTCGCCCTCCTGAACAACCAGCCCATGGGCTTCTACTCGCCCGCCGTCATCGCGGGCGATGCGAAGCGTCACGGTGTCGCGATCCTGCCGGTCGACGTGAACGCGTCATCCGCGAAGGCAGTCGTCGAGGAGCGCCCGGCCGGCGTCGAGCGAAATGTCGCCGACAGCTCGAAGACGATCGCCGCGAAGCGCACCTGCCGGATTCACGACGTGCGCATCGGCTTCGACAAGGTGAAAGGGCTTGGCGACGAGGAAGCGAAGGCGATCGTCGCGGAGCGCGAGAAGAACGGGCCCTATCGCGGCTTCGATGAGTTCGCGTCGCGGGCAGGCCTCAAGGAGGAGCCGCTCCGCAACCTCGCGCTCGTCGGCGCGTTCGATGGCTTCGGCGAGCCGCGCCGCGCGCTGCTCTGGCGCGCACGCGATGCGCACCGCACCTCGCCCTCGTTCGCACGGCGGGCTCTGTCATTCCCGACGACCGAAGCGCCCGCGCTCCCGCCGCTCGGCGAGCAGGAGCGCACCGCGCTCGACTACCGCATCACCGGGATCCCGACGGGGCCGCAGATCATGAGCTTCTACCGCGAGGATCTCGCGCGGCGCGGTGTCTTGCGCGCGTGCGATCTCGAGAGTCGGCGGCACGGGACGTACGTGCTGATCGCCGGCGCGGTCGTGGTGAAGCAGCATCCCGAGACGGCGAAGGGCTACGTCTTCCTCTCGCTCGAGGACGAGACCGGGATCTCGAACATCATCATTCGCCCCGCAACGTACCGGCGGTACAAGCGCGTCCTCGACAGCGACGCCGCGGTCGTGGTAGGCGGAACTCTGCAGACCGTGGATGGGGTGATCTCGGTGCAAGCGCAGCGCCTCGATGCCCTCACCCTCTTCGCCAAGATCGCCGCACGGGAGTGGCAATGAGCTAAGCGTTACCCTGCCGACACCTGTGAGTCATCCACTGCGCGGCCAAAGGTCGTAATGCCCGACAAGGCGGACGATGTGAGACTCATCGAGCGCGTCGCGGACGGCGATGCCGAGGCGCTCGGCGAGCTGTACGACCGCTACGGCAGGGTGGCGTTCGGGGTGCTCTACCGGATGTTGCCTGGCCCCGAAGCGGCCGAAGAGGTGGCTCAGGATGCATTCCACGCGGTGTGGCGGCAGGCGCGCTCGTATCGCGCGGACCGCGGATCGGTGCGCACGTGGCTCCTCGCGATCTGCCGCAACGCGGCGATCGATTGGCGGCGCACGCGAGGCAAGCGCAGCGAGCGCGAAGTGACGATCGATGCGGCGGCCGAGCTGCTCTCCGATGCGCGCGTCGAGGAACGCGTGGTCAGCGCGATGCGCGCGGAACGTGTGCGCGCCGTCGTGCGTGAGCTTCCTGATGAACAGCGTCAGGTGCTCGCTCTCGCGTTCTGGGGCGGGTACTCGCAGAGCGAGATCGCGGCGCGCACGAACACGCCGCTCGGTACGGTGAAGAGTCGCGTGCGTCTTGCGATGAACAAGCTGCGCGAGCGACTTGAGGAAGAGCGATGAGCGTCGAGCGTCACCCGACCGAAGACCTTCCGGCATACGCCCTCGGCGCGCTCGACGAGTCCGAGCGCGAGACGATCGCGGCTCATGTCGAGGGATGCGCGCAGTGCACTCGTGATCTCGCGCAGTTTGAGGACGCGCTGTACGAGGCCGCCGCCGTCGGGGCGGTGGATGTCCAGCCACCCCGCGACCTCCGGACGCGGATCGTCCTCCGTCACCGCGGCGCGCGCAGCCCGGCGGCCCCGAGCTGGACCGCCCGCATCGCCGGGGTGCTCCTCCGTCCGGTCCCCCTGGCCGTGCCGGCGGTGCTTGCCCTCCTTCTCGTCGTGTCCTTCGCGATCGTCGGCACGAATCGTCAACAAATCGACACATACGAGCGCACGCTTGCGGGCGTCGCCGACGGCCGCGTGGTCGCACTTGCGCCAACGAGCGCAAATCCCGACGCGCGCGCCTCCGTCGTCATACCCAAACAGGGTCAGCCATACCTGGTCGTGCGCCTTCCCACACCCCCATCGGGTAAGACCTGGGAGGCGTGGGTATTGAAGCCGGGGCCGAAAGCGGTGCCTGCGGGCACCAGCACCGCGGGAGACGTGTTTGTCTTGCCGCTGACGGCCCCACTTGGCGCAGGAGACGGCGTCGCGATCACGCTCGAGCCAAGCGCCGGCTCGCCGCAGCCTACGACCCAACCGGTGCTGCTGGTCGACAGGACTTAACCTCTTAAGGCGATCGCGTACATGCGACGCCTTTGACCGGCACTCGATACCGAAGGCGCTTGTCCCGGCATTCGCCACGGGTGAGACTCCCGCAGAGCCCAGGGCGAGCAAGCGAGCCGGTCAGCGACGCAGGGGGCCATCCGGGGCGGACGCAGAGTGGGGGACACGCTGGTGGATAGTCAGAGCAAGAGGCGGGCAGAAGACCTGCTCGACTCGATCTTCAAAGTTGCCACGGAGCTCGTGCGCGGTGAGCGCGCGTCGCTGCTCCTGCGTGAGGACAACTCGACCGATTTCGTGATCGCCCGGGCCCTCGGTCTGGCGGACGACGTGAAGCGACAGGTGCGCGTCAAGCAAGGCGTGGGTGTAGTCGGTCTCGTCGCCCAATCGAAGCGACCGCTCCTCGTGCGCGACCTCGCGAGCGCACCGTTCCAATCCGGCGAGGGCAGCTACCGCTCAGACTCGTTTGTGAGCGTGCCGATCGTCATCGACGACGAGCCCCGCGGCGTGCTCAGTGTCACGGACCGCTTCGACGGACGCCCGTTCGACGAGGCCGACCTCGTGACGCTCGAGCTCCTCGCGGGGCACATCGGTGCGGTGCTGGTGCAGCAGGAGCATGGCGAGGCGCTACAAAGGCTCGCCGAAACCGATCCGCTCACCTGGCTTTTCAACCGGCGCCACTTTGATCGTCGTCTCGAGGCGGAGACGAATCGCGCGCTTCGCGCCGAGCATCTGCTCGCGCTGCTCATGCTCGACGTCGACCGCTTCAAGCACTACAACGACCGCTACGGCCACGCGGTTGGCGACCAGGTCCTCACCGCGGTCGCGGCGGCGTTGAAGCAGGCGGTGCGCGTCTACGACGTGCCGACCCGGTACGGCGGCGACGAGTTCGCGGTCATCCTTCCCGATGCCGATACCGAGGCGGCGACGCGCGTCGCGAATCGCATCCTCGAGAAGGCCGCTGAGGCCGTGCTGCCGCCGGAGCTCGCGGCGGCGGGCGAGAGGCTCCAGCTCTCGATTGGGATCGCGACGTTCCCTCGTCCCGCCGGCGACGCGGCTTCCCTCGTCGAGACCGCCGACGCGGCGATGTACCGCGCGAAGCAGTCCGGCGGCGGCATCCGCGTGTGGGAGCACTCGCTCGGCGATGGGCCGCGCGGCGCGATCCGCTCGCGCTCCATGAACCTTCCGCCCGCGCCGTATCTCGCCGATCCCGCCCGCCTCGCGACCACGGATCTGCAGATGACCATCCCGATCGGGCTCGCGTCGGAATGGAACGCGGTCGTCGTCGGTCGCGAGGGTCAGGTCCTGACCGTCGCGCTGCCGCAGCCGAACCCGGCGGCGGTCGATGCGATCTCGAAAGCGACGGGCTACGCGGTCTATCCGGTGTTCAGCAACCCCGCCGATCTCGAGGCGACGCGCCGGCGGCTCACGGGATCCGGCGGGAAATGATCAGCGGGGACGCGCCTCTTCGCGCGTGACCCCGCCGTCGGCGCCGCGGAACAGGTAGCCGACGCCCGGGACGGTCTGGATCACATCGCGCGGCTTTCCATCAGCGCCCAGCTTGCGGCGGAGACGACTCACGTTGAGCTTCACGAGGTCGCCGCCCACGTCGGCGTCGTAGCCCCACACGCCCTCGAGAATCTCCTCCTGGGTGAGGACCCGGCCCGGGTTCGCCATGAAGTGGCGGAGCAGCTTGAACTCGGTCGGCGAGAGGTGGACCGGCACGTTGTCGGCACGCACCTGGTGCGTCGCCTCGTCGAGGATGAGGTCGCCGGTCTTGTAGAGCGACGGCGCGGGCCGTCCGCGCGTACGCACTGAGCGCCGCAGGATCGCCTTGACCCGCGCGACGAGCTCCTTCGGCCGGAAGGGCTTGGTGATGTAGTCGTCGGCGCCGAGCTGGAGCCCGCGGAGGATGTCGCTCTCGTCTTGGCGCGCCGAGAGCAGGAGCACGGCGACGTGCTCGTCCTGGTGGCGGATGCGCTCGAGCACGACGAAGCCCGCCAGTTTCGGCAGGTTGAGGTCGAGGACGACGAGGTCGGGCTTTTCGCGTGTAACGGCCTCGACCGCTGTCTCTCCGTCGTAGGCGCGTGACACGTCGTAACCCTCGCGGCGGAGCGCGTATTCGAGAAGCTCCACCAGGTCGCGATCGTCGTCGACGACGAGCAGTTTTATGAGTCCTGAGCCTCCTCAGCCAAGTGACGAGCCTTTGGAAGTGTGAAGTGTACCGATGTGCCGCGACCGGGGGTGCTCTCGATGACGATATCGCCGCCCTGCGCGTGGACGATGGCCCGGCAGATGGAGAGGCCGAGGCCGAGCCCGCCCGCCTGCTCGCGGACCGTCCGGGACCGGAAGAATCGCTGGAAGAGCCGGTTCTGCTCGTCGAGCGGGATGCCCGGTCCTTCGTCGGCGATGGTGATGCGCACGAACCCGTCGGCGGTCACGGTTCGGACTGTGACCTTCGTGCCTTCGGGGGCGTATTTGCTCGCGTTCGAGATGAGATTCGCGAACACCTGGGTGGTGCGGCGCTCGTCCGCGAGCACCCGGTCGGCGTCCGGGGCCATCTCGGTGGCGAGCTCCTGGCCTTTGGATTCGAGCATCGGATGAACGAAGGCGAGCGCCTCGGAGAGGGAGTGTCGGAGACTGGCCGGCATCGCGCGTACCTGGAAGGTCCCGGCCTCGATGCTCCCGGCGTCCATGAGGTTCTCGACGAGGTGCTCGAGGCGGAGACCGCTCCGGCGGAGGGTCCCGGCCAGCACCGAGAGCTCTTGCCGCGGCATGGTGAGCGCGTCCTCGACCACCAGATCGAGAGAGGCGATGAGCGCGGCGATCGGCGTACGGAGCTCGTGGGCGACCTCCATGAGGAACTCCTCTTTGAGACGCAGAAGCTCGGCCTGTGCCGTGACATCGCGGACTGTGTGCAGCGCCCGCCCACCGGGGAGCGGCGTCGTCACGATCTCGAGCACGCCCATCCGCTCCTCGCGCGGGAACCAGGCGCGCCGTATGAGATGTCCCTCGGTGTCCTGGATCTTGGTCGCGCCCGACACGAGCAGGAGCTCCTCGAAGACCTGGCCGATCAGTGCGTCCTCGCCGAGCACGCGGAACGCGGCGGGATTCGCGCTCGCGACCTGGCCCCCGCGGCCCGTGAGAACGATGCCGTCGGTGAGCGCCACGAACGCCTCGGCGAAGGTCGCTTGATCGAGCGCCGCATCCTCGCGTCGCCGGCCGGGGACGCGGCGGCGCTCGCTTTCGCTTTGCGGCTCGGTCATGTCGGGATCCTCAAGCGCACGCGCGTGCCCTGACCCGGGCTCGAATCGAGCGAGAGCTGCGCGCCGATGAGCCGCGCCGACTCGCGCATCTGGAGAAGGCCGAGGCTTCCGCGGGATGCGTAGTTCGCGAGCGTCGTCGCGACGTCGAAGCCCTTCCCGTTGTCCTCGACCACCGCGACCACCGCGCCGCCGTCCGCGTAGACGTCCAGCGAGACCTGCGGCGCGCGTCCGGTCTTGATCGCGTTGTTCGCGGCCTCACGGATGACCGTGAAGGCACCGGCCTCGATCTCGGGCCTCAAGCGCTGTGGTGCGTCGACCCGGCGGGCGACGACCCGGCACCCGTTCGTCCCGTCGATGCGCTCCGCGAGCGCGCGTACCGCAGCCGATAATCCGCCGTCCTCGAGGGCCAGCGGGCGCAGCGCGAAGAGGAGGTCGCGTAGTCCTTTCTGCGACTCGAGCAGGCGCCCGCGCAGCTGCTCGAGGTCGGACATGGCGCCGCCCACGTCCTGCTGCGCACGCCGCTCGGCGAGCTCTATGCCGAGCACGGCATTCGCGAGCGTCTGCGCGACGCCGTCGTGGAGATCGCGCGCGAGCCGGTGCCGCTCCTCTTCCGTCACCTTGACCACTCGGAGGCGCTCGGCGGCGAGCTCCGTGGAGAGCTGGACATACTCGAGCGCGATGCCGGCCGAGCTGGCGAGTGACAGGGCGTAACGCTCGTCCTCGGCGTGGAAGGGGCCGTCCTTGTGGTTCACCGCCTGAAGAACGCCCAGGCGGCGGCGATCGCGGGAGTCGATCGGGACGACAAGGATCGACCGGGTGCGGTAGCCGGTACGCGCGTCGACGCTCGGATCGAACCGCGGGTCTCCGTACGGCTCATCTATACGAAGGAGCTCGCCGGTCCGGGCCACTTCCGCCGCGAGGCTTCTGCCGTCGAGGGGCAGGCGGAGCTCTCGAAGCGCAGCGACGCTCTCGCCGCGCTCTCCGCCCTCGGTGAGCACGCGTGACCAGAGCTCGTTCTTGGCCTGGTCGGCGACGTAGAGCGTGGCCCGGTCGGCGTCGAGCATGAATGTCGCGGCAAGGGTGATGCGCCAGAGGACCTTGTCGATGTTCGCCTCGAGCGC
>DASYSC010000191.1:0-8455 GCA_036003765.1 Candidatus Limnocylindria bacterium | reverse complement strand
GCCACCGCGATGGCACCCTCGCCGTTCACGAGCCGCGCGATCAGCGCGTACGGGTCGTCGGTCTCGCCCCACGTCGCACGGGTGAGATCCGGAGCCGCCGCGGAAGCCCGAGGCGCTTCGAGCTCGGGACACACGAGAGTCGCTTTTCCGTCGCGACCAAGGACGAGGCAGGTGGGCCGTTCGCTGGTGAAGAGTTGGTAGCCGGTGAGATAGAAGAGGTCGGCGCCGGGAGATGCGAGCAGCGCCGCGAGGTCACGCTCGCGCAGCTTCGCGGCCGCGCGCGCGCGTCGATCAGCGAAGCTCGCTCGTTCGGTGGGCATTTGTCCTGCACTCCGAGGATAGCGGTATGCCCCGTTGGTTCGTCGCGCTCGTCGGCGCGCTCGTTGTCGCGGTGGGCATCGCACTGGTCGCGCTCGGCGAGAGGCCACCAGTAAACGCCGTCGCACCGCTCGCGATCCCGACGGCCGGCGCCCAGGCGAGCGCGAACGCGAACCAAAGCGCGTCGTCGTCGGCGACGGTCCGGCCGATCGGTGAGGGCTATCGCATCCAGGTCCCGCGTCTCGCGATCGACCTTCCGATCGCCGAAGGCGATGTCGAGCGCGACGTGGTGGTCCAGCAGACACCTGAGAACTTCGCGTTCCATCTGCCGGGCAGTGCGATCCCCGGGATGGGAAGCAATAGCTATCTCTATGCGCACGCCCGCAGGGGAATGTTCCTCACGCTCTGGAACGCACGGGCCGGCGATGAAGTCCTCATCAGCACACCGAACGGAAGCGTTCTCAAGTACGTGGTAGCCGAGGTCCATCCGCGTGTGGCGCCAGAGGATACGAGCTGGATCCTGCCGACTCCGAGTGAGCGTCTGACCCTTCAGACTTCGACAGGTCCGAACCGCGATGACCCGCGCTTCGTCGTCGTCGCCGTGCCCACGTAGCGCTTGCTTCCTTCACGTAACGATCTCGTATCGCGACAAACACAGACCTGGCGAGCGACGACTTTACGCAGGGTCTGTCAGCCGGGGTCCGTCGTGTTCACGAAACCGACACATCGTGGAACTCGGCCTGCAATGTCCGGCCACCCGTCGTGCGGGATGCGTTGGCGCGGGTGGGTGTCTTCGCGTTCGCGTTCGCTCTCGCTGTTCCGTTCGTCGCACCATCGCATCCCCGCGACCTCGAATCCGTCGCGGTCGCGGCGGCGTTCGAGTCGGTGGCCGTCGAGGGGATAGCCCGAGGGGGGCACCGCGTGCACGACGTTGCGCGACCGGAAGCGGTCGCGGGCGTCGCGGAGCCGACGGCGGAGCCCACGCCCGAACCGACCCCCGAACCAACACGCGCGCCGATCGCGACCCCGCCGCCCCAGGCACTGCTGCCAACGCTTCCCGACCCGCCGACGAGCGGCGTGATCCTCGCCTCGTGGTACGGACCGGGCTTTTATGGGAACCGCACGGCGTGCGGGCAGACCTACTCGCCCGAGATCGTCGGCGTCGCGCATCGCACGCTTCCTTGCGGGACGCTGGTGACGGTGAGCTACGGCGGGCGCTCGGTGACCGTCCCCGTCATCGACCGCGGTCCTTACATCGCCGGCCGCGCGCTTGACCTTTCGAACGCGACGCGGATCGCTCTTGGCTGCCCCGACCTCTGCACGCTTTTCATGCGTATCGGGCCTTGACTGTCCTCCGACCGTCCGCCTGAACGGTCGCGTGCTCACCGGGCGGCCGAGCGATGGCATGGGACTTGCTGCTACCACTCGCCATCTAGCCCGGGTAGCAAACGGCCGATTTTATTCGCCGAGAAGGGGTGCCCAATATGTCACGGAACAAAGGCGCGATGACCGTCGCCGAAGCTGGCAGGCGCGGAGGGGCGACCACCGCGCAGCGGCACGGCCCGGAGTTCTACGAGCAGATCGGAAAGAAGGGCGGGCGCACGACTGCGCAGCGGCATGGCTCGGACTTCTACGAGCAGATCGGAAAGCAGGGCGGCCAGAAAGTGAAGGAGCTCTACGGGCCCCGCTTCTACGGTCGCATCGGCAAGATAGGCGGCGACACCGTCTCTGAGAAGTACGGACACGAGCACTTCGAAGAGATCGGCAAGAAGGGCGGGCAGAAGGTCGCGGAGCTCATCGCCAAAGGCAGGCAGGCGACATAGCGGCTTTCATCGACGGCACGGAGAGCGAGCGAGAAAGCAAGCCGCAGAGGTCTTTGGGCGCGACCGATCCGATTCCGATCACGATCCACCCGCGTTTCCCATTGACACGCGTAGGCCCCCCTTTATCTTTTCGCCGTGTACGCGGAGGTTCCGCTCCGGAGCCTCCTTGTACCGAGAAGCGAACGACCAGAAAGGTCGTAGAGGGAAGGGCTGTGGACGCGATCGCGGCGCCACTCGTCGCCGTCGAGTGGGAGGACATCACTGCCTACTCGCGGACCGCGCTCCCCGAAGATTTCGAAGCTTACCGACTGCGGAAGCTGACCTGCGGACTTCTGTGGAAGGACACACCCGAGTACGTCGTGATCGTCGGCGACTACGACATCACCAACGAGGGACGCGACTACCGCCACAACGACTTCCACATCATTCCCCGTGGCGTCATCCGGCAGCTGACCTACCTGCGCGAGACGTCCACGCCGCTCGTGTCGCTCGAGGTGGAGGCCAGCTAACTAAGCGCCGCCTAAGAAACGAGCCCGAGAGAGCAACCACCCGGCCCGCCGGAGCGTATCCATTGATACGGAAACCGGAAAGCCCGTTCGACGGTATTGGAACAAAGGATCGGTATTTGCCGTTTCCCGGGTGGAGGAATCGCGTTGATGGCCCTTCGAGCCGAGCTCTACTGCTACTTCTGCGGTCACGGCCTTGGTGAGGTCGTCGTTCCCACGAACGCCCGCCGGCCGACCGTCGAGCAGCTCCGCACCGCATACGCCAATGTCCGCGGCCGCGAGGCGCCGATCTGGAACGACGGCGACCAGCCGCTCTGCCCGCGCTGTGGCGGCCAGCTCTTCCTCGAGCGCTTCGAGCACGAGGTGATCCGCGCATCCGAGCGCCGCGCGCTCAAACGCGCGAGCTAGCCGGACTTAGGCCGCAAGCCGCGGCCGTTCACCATCAGAGGTGCACGGCCAGCGCACGGCGTCGCTCCTAGTCGGTCTTCTCGCCGGGTACTTCTTCTCCCGGCGGATCCTCGACCGTCGCGCGGTCGAGGAGGCCCTGACCGACCGGCAGCGCGACGTCCTTCGCGCGGTCGCGGCCGGCCGGACGACGAAGGAGATCGCGACGGAGCTCGGCATCACGCCGGCGAGCGTGAACACACATATCCGTCGAGCCCGGATGAGCCTCGGTGTCCCGACCCGCGCCGCGGCGGCCGCGCGGGTGACCGGTCAGGTGCTCGTCGTGCCCTGGAGGCCGAGGCGATCGGCAGCGGCGTCCATCGCGCGGACCACCTCGGTGACGAGGTCGTCGAACGGCACGCCGAGGTCATCGGCGCCCTTCAGCATCATGTCGCGGCTCACCGCACGCGCGAACGCCTTGTCCTTCATCTTTTTTCGCACCGACGGCGCATCGACGTCCCGCACCGCCTTGGACGGCTTGACCAGCGCGACCGCGGTGACGAAGCCGCAGAGCTCGTCCACCGCGTAGAGCGTCTTCTCCATCGCGGTCACGCGCGGGATGCCGGTGTGGTCGCCGTGGCTCTGGATCGCGTGCACGATCGGTCCAGGGACGCCGGCCTGCTCCAGGATCGGCTTCCCGTTCTGCGGATGTCCTTGCGGATCGCGCTCGTAGTCGAAGTCATGGAGAAGGCCGGCGATCGCCCAGGACTCCTCGTTCTCACCGTTGCGCCGCGCGAACTGTCGCATCGCCGCCTCGACGGCGAGCCCGTGCTTGCGCAAGCTGTCCGATTTGGTGTGCTCGCAGAGGAGCGCCCAAGCGTCGTCGCGGGTCATCACGCACCTCCCCGACACGATCGTACCGAAGGCGCTAGCGTCGGCACGTGACCGGATGCGGCTGCCTCGGGGTCATAGCCGCGCTCGTCGCGCTCCTGGTCATATTTGTCCGCGGCTCATTCGACGCCGGAGAGCCCATCGAGCAAGCGCTTGCGCTCGTTGCACTCGCGCTAGCCATCGACTCTTGGCAGCGGGAACGGCCCGCGCACGAGCTCGTACGCGCGCGCCGCGCGTAGCACCATCGCTTCGTCCCAGAGGCGACCGGCGAGCTGCAGCCCGATCGGCAGACCGTCGGGATCACGTCCGCACGGAACGGAGATCGCCGGCTGTCCGGTGAGATCGAAGATGCGCGTGATACGGGTCCACTCGCTGGGACGGCCGATCTCCTTCGCCTGCTCGATCGTCCACGCCCGCGTCGGCACCGTCGGCATCGCCAGCACATCAAGGTCGGTGAGAGCCTCGTCCGCCGCGCCGGCTCGAGCCTCGATCAAGAGCCGCAGCGCGCGCGCATACCTCTCGGCATCGACGTCGCCCGCGGACCGCAAACGCGCCGCGATGAGCGGACCGTAATCGGCCTCGCGTCCGGGATAGGCCGCCATGTGATAGGCGCGCGCCTCGACCGCCAGGACGTTGCTCGCCGCCTTCGCGTAATCCGCCGCTTCCGGCCAGTCGATCTCGCGGACCTCTGCTCCGGCGGCGGCAAGCGCGTCGATCGCGGCGCGCACCGCCGTCGCAATCGCCGGGTCGCATTCGTCCCACACGTACTCCTTCGGCACGCCGACACGTAGGCCGCGAACGCCGCGCTCGATGCCCGCGAGCAGGTCCGGGACCTCGCGATCCGCCGAAGCCGGGTCGCCGGGATCCCTGCCTGCGATCGCGGTCATGACGATCGCTGTGTCGCGCGCGTTGCGCGCGAGCGGGCCGGGGTGATCGAGCGACCACGAGAGCGGCACGGCGCCGGCGAGTCCCGCGCGGCCGTAGGTTGGCTTCAGGCCGACGCAGCCGCAGAGCGAAGCAGGGATCCGGATGCTGCCGCCGGTATCGCTCCCGATCGTCGCGTAGGCCTCGGCCGCCACCACTGCCACGGCCGATCCGCCGGACGATCCGCCGGGGATCTTCGTCGTGTCCCACGGATTGCGCACGTCCCCGAAGTGCGGATTCACGGAGCTGATCCCGTAGGCGAACTCGTGCAAGCCGAGCTTGCCGAGAAGGATCGCGCCCGCCTCACGCAGCTTGCGGACGACGGTCGCGTCTTCGCCTGGGATCCACTCTCTGAGGATGCGGGATCCGGCCGTGGTACGGATGCCCTTCGTGGCGAAGAGGTCCTTCACGGCGACCGGGATGCCGTGCAGCGTCCCGCGATACCGGCCGGCGGCGATCTCGCGCTCGGCCTCCGCGGCCTGGGCTCGCGCGAGCTCGGCGGTGATCGTGATGAACGCGTTGAGGCGTGGCTCCACCGCAGCGATCCGCGAGAGGCACGCGTCGGTCAGCTCGATCGATGAGACCCGCCGGTCGCGAACGAGCGCGGCGGCGTCCTCGATGGCGAGCTGAGTGGTCTCCTGGATCAGGTCTGGCGGCGCTTCTCCGACCCGCGCACGCTCCGCGTGCGCACCGCGTAGATCGTGCCAATGACTACCGCGACGACGGCCCCCACGATCAACGCCTCGAGCGTGCCGCTGCCGGCGTCCGGAGAAATGCCGAAGAGCTCCTCGATCCAGTCCATGACGACCTCCCCTGGGTGGTCGCCGCATGATCGCACCTCGCGGCGGTGTGTGCCTGCTAGCCGGGCATGGCCTGCACTACGAGCGTCCCTGAGGAGACGGTGACCGTGGTGACGCGAACGCCGGCCGGGATGTTCGCGGCGAGCGTGCGCGCGAACGTGTCGGCGATGTCCTGCTTCGTCGAGTCGGGAAGGCCGAAGCCGGCGAATGTGGCGGACTCGATCCTGGCCCCCGCGGTCCCGTTCGTGACCACCGGCGAGGCGACGACCACGATTGGTCCGCTGACGATGAACGCGCGACCGGTGGCGGTGAGCGTGAGCCTCCCAGGATCGAGTCGGATGCGCGGGTTGGTCACGGTGATGCCGCTCACGGTCATCGGTGTGTACGACTGCGCAGCCGTAGTGAGCTCATCCTCGGTGAGAGTGATCGTGATGGTGCGGTCGCTACTCGCGGCCGGGGAGGCCGAGCCGGGGGCGCGTGGCGGGACGCGCGTGGTCGTCGGGGTGGCGCGAGCGGTCTCGGTCGGAGCGAAACTTCCGAGCGCGGCCATCGTGATGATGACGATTGCGAGGATCGCGACCAGGGCGCCGAGGATGCGAGCGATCGTGTTCAGCGTGCGCGGGTCATCGCCAGAACGAAGATCGCGCCGAGGACGAGATGGATGACGAGGCCACCCGCGGCCTGAACGGGAAGAACGCCAACGACGATCTCGCCGGCGTTCACGACGATCTCGAGCGCTTGGACGACCACGTTCCCGACGAGGATCGCTCGCAGCGGCTCGCCGGTCGCGTTGCGCGCCATCCAGTTGATGACGCCTAGCCCGATCAGAGTCACGCCCACGTCGCGCGAGAGGACTTTCGCTTCCTCCGGCACGCCGAGCCCGAAGCCGGCGAGCATCGTCGTGGGGAAAACCGTCAACGCAAGGCCGAAGACGAACGCGGCGACGGCGCCGATCATGAGCGCGAGGCGAGGACTCACGGCGCGGAGATTATGCGTGGGAACGCAGTTCCCGGCGGTCCCGACCGGTTGCGCCTCCGCGAGTCCCTTGGCTCGAGGTTCGTCATAGAAGGACTCGAGGAGGCGTTAGGCCCGACGCCAACCGCGTGCCGCGGCGCCCTTCTTCTGGGTTGTGGCGCGTCAGGAATCGCGCCGCGTCCTCCGCGGTCGATGGTCGGGGTCTCAGATGTGCCGGGGCGATGCCGCGAGGCGGTGGGCCCGCATCGCGAAGGCCGCCGTGATGGTGAGGACGATGATCAGAATCTGGCTTGCCAGTAGACCCGGAACGGTGAGCACATCGGCCCTCAAGGCGTGTAGCGGCTCCTTGAACAGCTCCTTGCCCGCCGAGAGACCCCCGTGCTGCACGACGGCGATCTCCTCGCCAACCATTCATGTGATCACCACTACTTGCGCGACGACGAGCGCAAGGGCGAGGCGGCGCACGATCCGAGAGTCTGTCGCGGAGCGCAGGCGCAGGAGGACGAGGATCGCGCCGATCGCGAACAGGACGTAGATCGGGTGGAACACCGCGTGTGGCAGGACGCCGTCAGGCCCGCCCGTCGCGGCGGTCAGTACGAACGGAAGGGGGATCAGCGTCCACACGACGACCAGCATGCGTCCATCGCCGAACCCCTCCTTCTATATCGAGTTGGTCGGCCCATCGTATGACCTCGACGGGCATGCGGCGGACGCGCTTGGGGAGCGCGGTGAACGGCCTCCGCTCCGACCGGCGACGTAGCACGACTGTCGTGGCGAATTTCACATCGGTCGGCGACGCGACGAGCGCGGAGCCCAAAGACTGGCGCTCCCGACCGTGGTCGGAACCGCCAGACTGTAATCGGCGGCGCGCGCATCGACGGACTCGAGGATCTATGACAAGAACGCCCTCGAGCGGGTCGCGGCGCTGATGAGGGCAATTTGACAGCCCAATGCCGCGCGCGCCTTTTTTTGTAGCAGACTCGGCCCTTGAGTTGAGCAGCTCACCGTAGAGAACGCGAAGGGAGCCGACGAAATCGACCCCCTTCTCGGTCCGGCTAACGGGGCGGTAGCCCTAGATCGCTTCGATCTGTCTGATCATCCACTCCTTACGCGCTGCACAGCCGCAATTCTCGGGGGACGGAAGCGCCCGCAGCAACGCGAGAATCAACGGACGGATCGATCGCCTGAAAGCGGTAGCCATCCCTAGCGGCCTCCACCTGGACGCGCCCTCACGGCGGTACTTGTCGAGATCACGCCAGTCTTTCTGTCTTTCTTTGTGGTGAGTTCGGTCATTTGAGCAGCACCGGGGCCTTCGTAAAGCACCACAACACAGTTCTCAGCGATCACATATGCACCGATCTCGGCGCGATTGGGGAGGGTCGCCGGGGCGAAGCCTAACCTCTGCTGCGCCTCATGAACGCTAACCGGATAGTTGGTCCACTTCGTCATATGGCTCTCCTCCTAGCAGGCCCAGCACGGCGCGGAATTCATCGCTCAGGCGGACGCCGCCGCCTGCGTCGTGACTGCGGCCTCAGCGTGGTCGGCCCGCTTAGGTACGTTCCACAGGAGCCGCGCCGCCGCGATCGCTGCGGCGAACGCGACGACGGTCGTAACCGCGGCCACGACATGGATCCCGTCGACGAACGACACGCGTGCGGCCTCGACGAGCGCGCTGCCGATCTGCGGCGGGAGCTCCGCGGACACCGCGACCGCTCCGCCGAGGGTATCCCGCGCGGTATCCACCGCTTCAGGCGGCACCCCCGCGGGGATCGAGCGTCCGACGGCGGCCCGGTACACGACCGTCCCGAGGCTCCCGAGGAGCGCGATGCCGAGC
>DASYSC010000190.1:0-7892 GCA_036003765.1 Candidatus Limnocylindria bacterium | reverse complement strand
GTAACGAGCGGGGCCACCTCGGGGTAGTACCGGAAAACCATCGTCTTCACGCCGGGCTTCGACCCCCAGTAGTCGGTGTTGGCCTCGAGGCGCAGTTCCGCATCTGCGCTCCAGGAGACGACCTTGAACGGACCGGAGCCGATCGGCTTGTTGAAGAAGCCCGTGGAATTCACCTGTGCGGCCGGCGCGATGGGCACCATCGCCATGTTGGCGAGGAGCGTACCCACCGGAGTCTTGGTCTTGATCTGCACCGTCGTGGCGTCGAGGGCGGCGATCGTGTCCACCTGGGCGAACTGCGGCGCGAGCGCGCCCTTGAGCGCGATGACCCGTTCCAGCGACGCCTTCACGTCCGCGGGCGTCACCTTGCTGCCGTCGTGGAACTTCGCGTCACGGAGGGTGAACGACCACGTCGTGGGGTCCGGATTCTTCCATTCTGTCGCGAGCGCCGCGACGAGATTCCCGTTAGTGGGCTCGCGCCTCACAAGAGGCTCCATGACGTGCTGAAGCACCGTGTGCGAGACGTCCTCGACCGATTGCGCGCCGTGCGGGTCGAGCGTCGGCACCTTCACCGGCACGGCGATCTTCAACTCGCCCGTTGGTACGCGCGCCCCGGGCGTGCCGGAACGCGCGGTGCTCGAAGGCGCCGTCGGACCGCATGCTGCCGCGATCAGACCAGCGCCGGTATACGCGAGGAACTTGCGACGCGTCGTCTTCATGGCCGTGCCCTCCTCGTTGGTTAGCTCTTGAGTGCGAGATAGATCAAGACCTTGGCGCCCACCCCCTCTCGGTCGCCGCTGCTCGTTGCGACAGATCCTTTGAGCCGCAGCCACCCACCGAACTCGTGGACGGGCAAGCTCACAAGCCCACGCGCGCGGATCACGAGCCCGCCATCATCGAGGTCGCACCAATGGAGTCCGTCCGGGGAGATCTGGGTCCTCGCCTCCAGCCGCGTTTCGTTTCCGCGCAGGTCGAGCACTCGGACAAACCACCGCGCCTCGCTCGCCCAGGCGGCTTCGTACGGCTCGGTCGCGAAGTCGCCGCACAACACGGTGTTGCGCTCGAGGACGACCGTGAGGGACTCACGCATGCGCTCTACCAGTCCACCGAGATCAGAACCGCGTCGAGGAAGAGGAAGTTGCGAACGTTCGCGTGCGTCCGCACGGAGACGTAGAAGTTCAGGAGGTCTTGCAACGACCCGTAGGAGTCGGCGTACGCCGGCACGGGCACCGAGCGCATGTCATACGTCCGGTCATTGACCTGAAGTTCGACGTTTTTTCGCGCTTGTGTGTCTATGAGCCAGCGCAGGTAATGCCAGTTGACCTTCGTCGGGACCTCGTTGTAGCAGAGCTCCTGCGGATCTCCGAACGACTCCCAGTCCTCGGGCCGTGGCGCCGTGAAGTCGGCGAGACGGTCGAGCTTGACCTTGCCTTCGAGGTGCTCGCGCGGCGTCGGCTCGGGCACGAGCGGGTACATCCATTGCCGGCGTGTCCGCATGGTGACGTCGGTGTTCAGGTACCGCGCGACACAGTGGTACCGCACCCCATCGCAGATGTCCGTAGCGACGGTGAACGCGCCAAACTGCGACTCGGATGGATGCGTGTTGCCGTCCCATTCGCCGCCCGCAACGCCCTGGAGGTCGGCACCGTTCTCCTCGGACGCTGCCTCAGCCTTGTATGTGAAGTATGTTTCGAATTGCACGCGCCCGCGGCCCGTCATCGTGAGCCGCCGGATGGCGACCGCCGTGTGGCCGGCCTCCGGCCGCGTCGCGAGTTTCAGCGCGTACGTACCGGACATCGCGCCATGCGTGCCAACGTCGAAGAAGCTGCATGAGCTGAGCTGCGGTGGCCTGAAGTCGCGCATGTGCGCATCGACCGTGTCGAGGTTCGCGTGGCCGTCGTAATTTCCGAGCAGCTCGACCCAGCCGTGCGTGCCGGTGTTGAACTGGTCGAGCACGAGAATCCGATCGAGTGGGTCGAATCGCGAGAGCAAGGGGTCGGCGGCGTGACGCCGAATCACCGGAGCAGGACCGCGCGACGAACCGGGGCGGTTTGTGCGATAACGCTCACGTGAACGTTAATGTTGGGACGCTACGCGAGGGCTCGACGCGTGTCAAACCGACGCGCCAGAGGGCGACCGCTCGCGTGTGGGTCGGAATCGACCTCGGGACGCAGGGTTGTCGTGTCGCCATCGTCACCGAGGACGGTGCGGTCCTCGCGATGTGCGATAGCGCCATTCGCAGCGCGCCCCTTGCCGACCGACGGCACGAGCAGGACCCCGAGGAGTGGAAGCTCGCGGTGTCGACGGCGGCGCGCGACGCACTGAGGTCCGTCGGCAGCAGCGCGGTGGCCGGCCTCGCTATCTGTGGGACTTCGGGCACCTTCCTCGTGGCTGACAGCCACGGCCGCCCGCTCACGCGCGCAGTCATGTATGACGACGCGCGGGCCACCGACGAACAGCTCGGTCGCGTCCGCGAGGCGTGGCTGACGTGCGCCGATCGCAACGGCTACAAGGTCCAGCGGAGCTGGGCGCTTCCCAAGCTCGCCTGGGTCGCGGACCACGTCCCCGGCGCCGCCGACGGGCAGCTGTACTTCGCACCGGACGTGGTCGCGAGCTGGCTCACGGGCGAGCGTGTCGCGACGGACAACACGCACGCGCTGAAAGCGGGCTTCGACCAGGTCCGGGGCGTCTGGCCGGCAGACGCGTTCGCCGCGGCCGGGCTGCCGACGTCACTGCTGCCGCGCGTGGTTCGTCCGGGGACCGAGATCGGCCGGGTGTCGTCGGCGGGCGCGAAAGCGACCGGGTTCCCGGTCGGGACGCCGGTCCTCGCCGGCATTACCGACGGATGCGCTGGTCAGGTCGCGTCGGGGGCGCTGCACGAGGACGAGTGGAACACGTCGCTTGGAACGACGCTCATCTTCAAAGGGGTTTCGCGCCGGCTGCTCCATGACACGTCCGGCGCGGTGTACTCGCACGCGCATCCTGACGGTGGTTGGCTGCCCGGCGGCGCTTCGAGCTCCGGAGGCGGCGCAATTACAAGCGCCTTTCCCACAGCCGATCTCGCGGCGCTCGATCGAGCAGCGGGAACGCGCCTACCGACGCGGCTCGTGCGCTATCCCCTGGCGAAGCCCGGTGAGCGTTTCCCATTTGTGCGTGACGACGCAGAGCCATTCATGCTCGGCACTCCCCGTGACGAGTTGGAGATGTTCGCGGCGATCCTCCAGGGCGTTGCCTTCGTGGAGCGGCTCGGCTTCGCATACCTCGGGTCTCTCGGCGCGCGCGTGGCCGGGGCGATCTCGTTCACCGGGGGTGCCACGCGCAGCGAGCTCTGGACGCAGCTGCGGGCGGACGTTCTCGGACGTGTCGCGCGCGTGCCGACCTCGCCCGAGGCATCGGTCGGTGTCGCGATCGTCGCGGCGGCGGGCCTCGGATCCGTAACCGCGATGTCGGAGAAGATGGTCCGGATCAAGAAGGTCGTCGAGCCGCGCCCGTCGCTCACAGAGCGTTACCAGACCGGATACGTCATGCTCGTCGATGAGCTCGAGCGTCGTGGGTACATCGGCCCCGAGGTGGCAGCATCGGCGCGGGCGACATGATGCGCACGCTGATACTGGTGCGGCACGGCCGCACGGACTCGAGCGATGCCGGTCGGTACCTCGGCAGGACCGACATGAATCTCAGCGCGCAGGGCGTGCGTCAAGCCGAGCACCTTGCCGCGTGGATCGCGAACATGCGCGTCGATGCGATCCTGACGTCGCCCGCCTTGCGTGCGAGACGAACCGCTGAGATCGTCGGCAGCCGAGCGGCACTCGCTCCAACCGTGGACGAACGTCTCCGGGAGCTTGATTTCGGGCTCGCCGAGGGGCTCACCTTGAGCGAGCTTCGCGCGACACACGCGGAGGCCACGGCCGCCTTCGAGAGCGACCCCGTGACCCATCACTTCCCTGGCGGTGAGCATCCCGCAGCCGCAGTGGAGAGACTGCATGACGCAACGGAAGACGTCCTCCATCATCCGTGGCGCCGCACGCTTCTCGTCACGCACAACACGCTCATTCGGCTCTTCATTTGCGAGGTCCTTGGTATTCCGCTTAGCGGGTACCGTCGCCGACTGCCCATCGCCGAGCATTGCGCGCTCACTGAGCTAGTCGCCGATGACGATGGCCTTGCCCTGCGTCGCTTCAACGCCGTTGTCCCGGGGAACGCGTGAAAATCCTCCTCGCCGGCGACGGCTTCGTCTTGAACGATCTTCTCGAACGCGAAATCACAACGGTGCTGTCGATCAAGTGCGAGATCTCGAAGATCGTGCTGCCCTGGCCGGCGATCCCATTCGTTCCTGTCGCGGACGTCGACGAGGCGTCGGGAAGTGAGGACGAGATCATCCGCGTCATCCGAGACGCCGAGGTGATCGTCACGCAGATGGCCCCATTGACGGCGCGCGTGTTCGCCGCGGCGAGGGCGCTGAAACTCGTGATCTGCACGAGAGGCGGACCGGTGAACGTCAACTTGCGCGCCGCCACCGAGCGCGGGATCGCGGTCTGCTCCACACCGGGACGGAATGCCGTCGCGGTCGCCGAATACACGCTGCTCCTCATTCTCGCCGCGCTGCGCCGGCTCCCGGAGGCGCACACCTCTCTCGCGGGCGGCCAGTGGCGAAGCGGCCTGTACGCGTACAGCGAGTCCGGAGGCGAGATCGCGGGCTCGGTCGTCGGCATCGTCGGGCTCGGCGAGATCGGTCGGCGAGTCGCGGCGAGTGTTCGGGCCATGGGCGCGACCGTGGTCGCGCACGATCCGTACGCGACGAACAGCGACGGCGTCGAGCTCGTCGCGCTCGGGGAGCTTCTCGATCGGGCGGACATCGTGACGCTTCACGCACGCCTCACGCCGGAGACCCGTCACATGATCGGCGCCGCGGAGCTGACTCGAATCCGCGCCGGAGGGATCCTCGTGAACACGGCACGCGGCGGCCTGCTCGATTACGACGCCGCGTTACGTGCGCTCGCGTCCGGACGTCTGGCCGCGCTCGCGCTGGACGTGTTCCCCGAGGAGCCGGTCCCCGCGACATGGCCGCTGCTACGTGCGCGCGGGGTCGTCTTGAGCCCTCATCTCGCCGGCGCGACGAGGCAGACCGCGGCTCGCGCCGCCGCGACCGCGGCTAACGAGGTGGACCGCTACGCGCGCGGGGAACCGCTGATGCATGTCGTGAACGGGATCCAGCCGCGCGTTCGCCGATGAAGATCGGAGTCGATGTCGGGACAACGTTCACGAAGGCGGCCTTGTTCGGCTCGGCGAACGACGTCGTGGCAAGGCGCGCCGCACCCACGCCGCTCGCCCAGAGGGGTGCGGGGCGCTTCGAATGCGACGTCGACCAGCTCGCAGACACGGTGCTCGGGCTCTTAACTGATTTGGCCGCACCCGGGGTCGACCTTATTGCCTTGACCGGACAGGGCGACGGCCTGTGGCTCGTCGACGAACGAGCGCGCGCGGTGCGCCCTGCCCTTTCGTGGCTCGATGCCCGTGGGGCCGCGGCCTGCGAACGATGGACTCGTGACGGCGTCGTCCAGGCCGTCTTCCGCCTGACCGCGAACGCGCCGTTCCCGGGCGCCGGCGCCGCGCTGCTCGCGTCGCTCGATGAGTCCGACGCGAGTGCCCTCGATGCCGCCAGCAGCGCGACCCAGTGCCAGCACGTGCTCTTCGAGCGACTCACTGGCGTCCGCACCGCGACGCGTTCGTGCGCGACGCTCCCGCTGTTCGATCCGACGACGCTCGACTACGCCGACGAAGCGGTTCGGCTCATGGGTCTCGCGGGGCGACGGCATCTGCTTCCGCCTATCGCCACCACGTCGGGGGCGATCGCCCCGCTACATGACGAGCTCGCAGATCGTTTGGGATATGAGCGCGGGACCCGCGTCGCGACGGGACCGTACGATCTGCCCGCCACTGCCCTTGGCGTCGGCGGGCTGTCTCTCGGCGACGGCGTGCTGATCCTTGGAACGACGCTTGCGTGCGAGGTGCTTGTCGAGCGGGCGCCGACGTCCGAGCCGCCTGTCGGCCTGACGCTGTGCCTGGAGCGCGGACGACTACTGCGAGCGATGCCCGCCATGGTTGGGATGGCTTGTATCGATTGGGCGCTGCGCATGGTGCGGCACGATCACGGCGAGCTGGGGCGTCTGCTCGTCGAGAGCCCACCCGGCGCAAACGGGGTCACCGCGCTGCCATACCTGTCCCCCGCGGGCGAACGCGCACCGTTCGCGGACAGCGCCGCGCGAGCCGAGCTTCATGGCCTGACGCTTGAGACGAACGCGGCCGACATCGTGCGTGCGATATGCGAGGCGCTCGCGTACGCCGCACGCCAGTGCTTCGCCGCCGCGGGGCTGCGTGGCGAGATCGTCGTATGCGGTGGCGGCACGACGACCCCCGAGCTCGTTCAGCTCCTCGCCGACGTGCTCGGACGGCCGGTCACGCTCCGCCGCGGTGACGAAATCGCAGCGCGTGGTGCGGTCGCGTCCGCAGATCCGGACGCCGCGCGCGACCCCGCCTCGCGGGAAGTGATCGAGCCGAGCGTGCAACAACGCTACGTCGAGGGCTACTCCGAGTACCTCAACCGCGTCGCGAGCGCCCGCCGTCTCGGATGGCGCAGGAGCGACGCATCAGGATCGAATTGACCGCGTCTCCCGCCGTCACGCACCCTGGCGCGCCCAGACCCTTCACCGAAGCGCGTTGTTACGCTGGAACGGCAGGCGTTGTTCACGCTGGCTCAGTAAGCCTGCCGTTCTTTGATAGGTTCGGGTCGGTGCATGCGGCAAGGTTGAAACAGCAGGGCCGTCGCTTCCCGCTTTTCATTTTCGAGATACTCACTTCGACCCGTCGTTTGCGTGTATCAGGGTTTTGGGTTGCATTGACCCAGCGAACCCATTCCCAGCGCGCCATTGGCGTAATTTCTTTCCATAGGTTTTGGATCTTCTGAGGGGCTGCTGCGAGAGCTGTCTGAAGATCCTGTGGCACGCTCGGCTCCGGCCAGTCTTTGACTGACTCGATTTCGAGCGTCGCGCTGTCACCCACGCTTAATGCAGCGCGTTCTTCTAGCTTTCGATCAATCCTCATCCAGTGGCCGAAATTGCCGTCTGGTTCCAACACCGTCTGGAACTGACGGCCATTGATCGTTCCTTGTACTGCCACCTGCCCACGCGATGGAAGTTTCACGCTCGCTTTCTCGGGCAAGCGCAAAACAGTCGATTTGTCGATCGTGTACAGCGTGGCGTCAAAACGAATTGTTGGCACCCGTGTGCGCTGACTCATGATGGTCACCTAATTTTTGCACTTCTGCCCTGACGCGAGGTCCTGAGTGGTGCGTACGGCCTACCTATCGCCTCCGATCCGGCTGAACTCGTCGAGCGCGAGTGACCTTGAGAGGTCGCGGTGCGACTCAATGTCCTCACGCATCTTGGCGATCTTTTGCTCGGCGAGGCCGATCGCGTCGGCGCCCGCGAGTAAGCGGCGCGGCGGCTGTGCCTCGTTGGCGATCACCACGAGCGCACGGCCCAGCTTCGCCGGATCACCGGCCTGCCTTCCGTTCTGCGCCTTCCACCACTCCATCAGCTGCGCGCGAGCGTCCGTGTAGTCGTCGATCGACGGGTCGGCGTACGTCGTCGACTCGTTCGTGAGAAGCGCTGAGCGGAAGAACCCGGGATTGACGATGGTGGTGTGGATGCCGAACCGCGCGACCTCGGCCGCGAGCGACTCCATCCACCCCTCAATCCCGTGCTTCGCCGCAGCGTACGCGGTGCCAAACTCGAACCCGAGGAGTCCAGCCCCAGACGAGATCGAGATGATGTGCCCAGACCGTTGCTTGCGCATCGCCGGCAGGACCGCGCGCGTCACGTTTATCGGCCCGACCA
>DASYSC010000189.1:0-4288 GCA_036003765.1 Candidatus Limnocylindria bacterium | reverse complement strand
GTTGATGCAGTAGCGCATACCCGTCGGTCGGGGGCCGTCGGGGAAGAGGTGTCCCAGGTGCGCGCCGCAGTTCGCGCAATTCACCTCGACGCGCCGCATGCCGTACGTGTTGTCCTCTTTCGTCGAGACGTGCCCGCGCTCGACGACGTCGTAGAAGCTCGGCCAGCCCGTCCCGGACTCGAACTTCGTCCCGGAATCGAAGAGCGGCTCGTCGCAAACAACACAGCGATACGTGCCGTCGCCGTGGTGATCCCAGTAGGCGCCGCTGAACGGCGGCTCGGTGCTCGCCTCCTGGGTCACGGCGTACTGGATCGGGCTCAATTTCGTCCGGAGGTCGCGGCGCTTCTCATCGGTCGACATGGGCTTCCACCTTTCGCAGACTACGAGTGTGCTCCTCCGCTCGTTCGGGTATGCGTTCGAGGGCGTCGCGTACATCCTGCGAACGCAGCGCAACGCCCGGATCGAGCTCGCGATCGCGGTCGTCGCGGTCGGCCTGGCGCTCTGGCTCGGGCTGACGCCACCCGAGTGGGCGCTGCTCGCCATCACCATCGCGCTCGTCGTCGCGCTCGAATGGATCAACACCGCGCTCGAGCTCGCCGTCAGCCTGGCTTCGCCGGAGTCGCACCCGTCCGCGAAGGCCGCGAAGGACGTCGCCGCGGCATGCGTCCTCCTGGGCGCGATCACTTCGGTCGTGATCGGTCTCCTGCTCTTCGTCCCGCGGCTCGTCTCGCACCTTCCGGGCACCTAGACTTGGCCTCGTGGCCATCGATCGATCCGTCGTCGAGAAGGCCGCCGGACTAGCGCGCATCGCCCTCACCTCGGATGAGGTCGAGCGGTTCACCGGGCAGCTCTCGGTAGTGCTTCAGGCGGTCGAGCGGCTCAAAGACGTCGACACCGAGAAGGTGTCGCCGACGGCGTCCGTACTCCCCGTGTCGAACGTGATGCGCGAAGACGAGGTCCGTCCGGGCCTGACCGTTGACCAGGCACTGGCGAACGCGCCGCGAGGCGGACGCGACGGCGAGTTCTTCCGCGTGCAGCAGGTGCTCGAGGAAAGACCGTGAACGACCTGCCGCCTTCGATACGCGAGGCCGCGGAGCTGCTGCGCTCGCGGAAGACGAGCCCGCTCGAGCTCGCCGAGACCGCGCTGACGCGCGCGCATGCCGATCGCAACAACGCCTGGCTGCACCTTTGCGACGAGCACGCGCGCGCGCAGGCACACGCGGCCGATGCCCGTCTGAAAAACGGCGATGCGTCCGTTCTCACGGGCATCCCCTGGGCGTGCAAGGACATCATCGGGACCAAGGCGATTCCGACGACCGCCGGTTCGCGCATCCTCGAGGGCTACATTCCGCCGTACTCCGCGACGGTGGTGGAGCGCCTCGACGCGCGGGGGGCGGTCATGATCGGGAAGACCAACCTCGACGAATTCGCGATGGGCTCATCCAACGAGAACTCCGCCTTCGGCCCGGTGAAGAACCCGTGGCGCGCCGATCGCGTGCCTGGCGGATCGTCCGGCGGCTCCGCGGTCGCGGTCGCGGCTGGCCAGGCCCTCTTCGCGCTCGGGACCGATACCGGGGGCTCAATCCGCCAGCCGGCGGCGCTCTGCGGCGTCGTCGGGATGAAGCCGACGTACGGGCGCGTGCCACGCTGGGGCGTCGTGGCGTTCGCATCGTCGCTCGACCAGGTCGGGCCCTTCACGAACACCGTCGAGGACGCGGCGATCGTGTGCGAGGCGATCTTCGGCAAGGATCCGAACGACACGACGATGGTCGCGGATTTCCCGAACGACGATCTGCGCACCGACCTGGAGAAAGGCGTCAAGGGCATGCGCCTCGGCGTGCCAAAGGAGTACTTCTCGGTGAAGGGCATGGAGCCGGGCGTCGAGCGCGCGGTCCGTGACGCTCTGAAGGTCCTCGAGCGTGAGGGCGCCAAGCTCGAGGAGGTCTCGCTCTCGCTCACCGACCACGGCCTCGCCGTCTACTACATCATCCAACCGGCGGAAGCATCGTCGAACCTCGCGCGGTACGACGGCGTCCGTTACGGCCTGCGTGTCGAGGGGCCGAATCTCCTCGAGACCTATCGACGGACGCGCGGCCATGGCTTCGGGCCCGAGGTGAAGCGCCGCATGATCCTCGGCACATACGCGCTATCGGCCGGGTACTACGACGCGTATTACGTGAAAGCCCAGAAGGTGCGAACGCTGATCAAGGGTGAATACGACAGGGTCTTCGAGAAGGTCGATGCGCTGGTCACGCCCACATCGCCGACCGTCGCGTTCGCGATCGGGGCGAAGGTGAACGATCCGCTCTCGATGTACCTCAACGATGTCTTCACTTTGCCGGTGAACATCTCCGGCCTTCCCGGCATCTCGATACCCTGTGGGCACTCCGACGGATTGCCGGTCGGACTCCAGGTGATCGCGAATTCCTACCAGGAGCGCACGATGTTCCGCGTCGCAGCGGCGTACGAGCGCGCGACGCCGCACCATCTCGAACGGCCGAAGGAGAAGGCAGCCTGAAGGCGACCCGACGTCCACTGACCAATGCGAAGGTCGAGCGAATCCCGGCGAGCGGCATCCGCCGCTTCTTTGATCTCGTCTCCGGCGTGGAGGGCGTGATCTCGCTCGGGGTCGGCGAGCCGGACTTCGTAACTCCGGAGCGCTTCCGCGAGGCGGCGATCCGCTCGATCAAAGAAGGCCGGACAAAGTACACCTCGAACTACGGCATCCTCCCGCTTCGCAAGGCCATCAGCGAGCACACCGCGCGGCTTCGCGGCGTCACGTACGACCCGGAGGGCGAGATCCTCGTGACCGTCGGCGTCTCCGAGGCGGTGGACCTCGCGCTCCGGGCCACCCTGAACGAAGGCGACGAGGTCATCATCGCGGACCCCTCGTATGTCGCGTACGTGCCGGGCATTGTCCTCGCGGGAGGGGTGCCTATCCCCGTCCCGACCGAGGAAGAGCACGATTTCCGCCTGCGCCCGGAGGACGTCGAGCGTGCGATCACCCCGCGCACCCGAGCGATCCTTCTCGGGTTCCCGAACAACCCGACCGGCGCGGTGCTCACCGATGCCGACCTGGGCGGCCTCGCGCGCCTTGCCCAGGAGCACGATCTGCTCGTCTACGCGGACGAGATCTACGACCGGCTCGTGTACGGAGGCGAGCATCGCTCGATCGTGTCGCTGCCCGGCATGCGGGAGCGCACGGTGTACCTCGCAGGCTTTTCGAAGTCCTACGCCATGACCGGCTGGCGCGTGGGCTACGCGTGCGCGCCCGGCGAAGTCATCGAGCAGATGATGAAGATCCATCAGTACACCGTGATGTGCGTGCCCACGGCCGGCCAATACGCCGCGCTCGAGGCGCTGCGAACGGGCGAGGACGAGGTTCGGCGCATGGTCGCCGAATACGACCGTCGCCGGAAAGTGATGTGGCGGCGGTTCAACGAGCTCGGCCTCCACTGCTTCGAGCCGCGCGGGGCCTTCTACTGCTTCCCGAACATCACCTCGACCGGGATGAGCGACGACGAGTTTGCAGAGCACCTGCTCGTCCAGGAGAAGGTCGTCACCGTGCCGGGTAACGCGTTCGGCGAACGCGGACGAGGACATGTGCGGGCGTGCTACGCGACGAGCCTCGAGAAGATCGAGGAGGCGTGCGACCGGATCGCACGCTTCGTCGGACGAGTTTGACGCCGACCGACACCGCCGCGACCGAGACGGACTGGCTCCTGCGTTTCGAGCGTTCGCTCGGCGCGGGAGATCCCCTCGGCGCGTCAGACGCTCTTCGCAAGTCTGGCGTGAATGGCTGGGTGCGCAAGGATCATTACGACCGTGCTGTCGAGGTGATCGATCGGATCGGACCGGCGCCGATCGTCCGCCTGAATTGGGCGGACCGCTTGATTGCGCACCCGCGCCGCGTAGACAAGGAGCTCGCCGCGCTGATCGTCCTGCCGCTCGCGCAGGGTCACTCGCGCGAGCTGGCACGGATGGCGTACCGCCTGGCTCGCGACGACGACTGGGGCGTGCGCGAGACGGCCGCCTCGCTTCTGGGACAGCTGCTCATCGACGCATGGGCTGAGACATTGCCGCATGCGCTCGAGTGGGTGAGCGGCCCGGACAGCCGGCTGCGCCGAGCGGTCGTCGTCGCCGCAAAGTACGCGGCACGCACGCGCCGCCCGGAGTGGGCTGAACCGCTGCTCGATCTCATCGAGCCCGCGCTCCGCGACCATGAGGAATACGTGCGAAAGAGCCTCGGTCCGTTCGCGATCGGCGACCAGTTCGTTCGCTCGTACCC